>NZ_ANNG01000008.1 GCF_000466685.1 Campylobacter concisus UNSWCS | reverse complement strand
TTAAAATTTCATGAACGAGTAATTTCGGCTCTAAAATTTGAGCTAAGCTGTAAGCGAAGCCAAATTTTAGTAGTCAATTCTTAGTGGTGAATGGAAAAATTAGCGAGCATTATTAGCTAAGATATCTATTTTCTTGCTAAAAAAGGACGAAAAAGCTTAAATTAGTTCTACTCCATCTATAAAGTAAAACCTAAGTAAAACTCAGAAAAACCGTGCCTCTTCAGTGCAGGTTTACTCGTAAATTTAGAATTTATTTTGGCTCTAAAATTTACATATAAGCTTCAAAATCCTAGAGCTTGCCTCTATATACTTAAAAAATTCTATTTCTTCTCTTTCTCAGCAACTTTATCTAGCTTTATATATCCCATTTCAACTAGCTTGTTATAAATTTGAGAGATTTTTGGTCCAGCAGCACTACCACCGTGGCCACCGTGCTCGACAACCATTGTGATGACGTATTGTGGATCCTCAAAAGGCGCATAGGTCGTCATCCACGCGTGAGATCTTTGCAGATACGCCATATCCTCCTCTTTCATACGTTTCTTTTCAGTTTGCGAGATGCCAACGACCTGAGCTGTTCCAGTCTTTGCCGCGACCTTTACAAGACTTCCCACAAAGTGCCTATTTGCCGTGCCTCTTGGGTGATTTGCCACCTCATACATCGCATGCCTAATGGCAGGTAGCTGCGACTTCTCAAACGGCGTAAAAGCATCATCTGTTGGCGTAAAATCAACATCCTTGCCATCAATGCTCTTTAAAAAATGTGGCGTCACATTTAGCCCAGTTGCAAGACCTGCTGTGTATTTAGCTACCTGCATAGGCGTGACTAGAAAATTTCCCTGTCCTATAGAGGTGATGAGCGTCTCGCCTTGAAACCACGCCTTGCCATACTTCCTCATCTTCCACTCTCTACTTGGCAAGGTTCCCACAAATTCATTTGGCAAATCAACCTCCGTTTTCCTACCAAAGCCCATGCGCTCAAGTATCGGCACAATGGCGTCTATGCCTATCTTTTGGCTACCCTTGTAAAAATAGTCATCGCAGCTCTCTCTAATGGCTGTGTTCATATTGACCGTGCCGTGACCATGCGAGTTCCAGCAGCGAAATTTACGCCCTCCAAGCTCATACGAGCCACTACAAAAAAAGCTATCATATTTGCTCATGCCATTATCCAAAAAGGCAAGCGCCATACCCATTTTTACGACAGATCCTGGCGGATAAAGGCCGTTTATAAGCTTATTTGTAAATGGGTGATCGACATTTTTTACAAGCTCTTCCCACTCAGCCTGAGAAATTCCAAGCACAAATGGATTTAGATCATACTCAGGAAAGCTTCCAGCAGCGATGATAGCGCCATCTTTTAGGCTCATAACTATGACACTTCCTGCATCTTTACCAAAGACGTCAGCGACAAACTGCTGCAGCTCAAGATCGACGGCGAGCTTTATGTTTTGACTTTGTGGCGCTTGATAGCTCACCTGCTCAATCTCCTCATTTAGTGCATTTACCTTGATCTTTTTAAAGCCTTGAATTCCTTGCAAGATCGGGTTATAAAAGCGCTCTACGCCGCTTCTGCCGATGTAGTTTGTTAGCTTTGTTAAAGGGTCATTTTCCATATCTTTTTGATTTGCTCTGCCGACGTAGCCGATGATGTGAGAAGCTAGGTCATTGTATGGATAGTGGCGCTTTGAAGCGGGTCTTATCTCTAAATTTTCACGCAAAGAAAGGGGCGCAAAAAATGGCAAAAATTTATCATAATCAACAAATTCGACCACGTTTATGAAGTCTTGGTTGTAGGCTGAGTCGTTTTTTATATATTCATTTTTAAGCTTTGTGACGTTTAGATCACCAAATAGCGAGCTGATATAGGCTAGCTCATCGTCTAAAATTTTCACCTTTTTGTTTGCGCTAAGGTGCGGCCTTACGTAGATAGAAAAGCCGAGGCGATTGACCGCCATAGGCTTGTCGTGCGCATCAAAGATGATGCCTCTAACTGGCGGGATGTAGATGGTTTTGATCGCATTTTGCTCGGCGATCTCGTTGTAGTAGGTGTTTGAATTTACACTTAGGTGGTAAATCCGCCCCAAAAGCATGATCCAAAAAAGAGCGATCACGCCAAAAACGATACGCATCCTCATAGCACTTTATCCCTAAAAAGCACGATAGCAAGCACACTTTCAAGCGCTATAAAAAATAGATACTCTGCGCTAAAAGTCAAATTTGGCTCGTTTAAGACGTAGGCAAAAAGATTATTTACAAGAAAAGTTAGCACATAGCCAGAGGCGACAAAGATGATGAGCAGGCAGTTTCGCCACTTCATCGTCGTATAGAGCCAGTCTAGCACGAAGTTGTAAAATAGCAAAAATGCAATGATCGTTGAAAAGAGATAAAAGCCATGAATTTGCTCGGCAAAGACCAAGAAAACGAGCGAAAAATACCATGAGGGTTTAAACTCATCATACTGCTTTTGCTTTCTTGAATACTCCAAAATCATATATGTAAAAAAGATGCCAATAAGTGGTGGCAAGAAGCCAAACTGCGTAGTTGCGATCTCATAAGAGAGCAAAAAAATGACCCACCAAAAGCCTTTAAAAATTTTAATGTCTAAGCTGCTTATGGTTTGCATTTTACCTACCAAGAGCGTTGTTTATGATAGCTTCCCGTGCCTTGTCGATGCCGCTTTTACTGAGTGTCGAGACCAAAATGCCACTTGGGTCAAATTTCATTATCGCACTCTTTTGGCTTTGATTTAGCTTGTCGCTTTTTGTATATAAATTTAAGATTTTTTGATCAGCTCTTAAAAAGCTTTTTAGATAAGAATCCACGTTCACGTCAATGTCTAGGTCAAAGTGCCTGGCATCGATTAGATGTATAAAAAGTCTGATGTCGCTTCTAAATTTCAAAAACTCATCTAAATTTTTACGCCACTCATCGTGTTTTGACTTTGCTACTTTTGCGTAGCCAAAGCCTGGTAGATCGACCAAGATGAGCTTAAATTTCTCTTTTTCGCCATCTTCTTTTTCCTCGCAAAACTCAGCCTCAAAGAAATTTATAAGCTGCGTTTTACCAGGAGTTGATGAGCTTTTGGCTAAATTTTTTTGATTTACAAGTGCGTTTATGAGGCTACTTTTACCCACATTTGACCTGCCCAAAAAGACCACCTCGCTTGTCACAAAGCTTGGAGCCTCTTTTATGCTTGGGCTTGAAGTGATAAATTTAGCGCCAAGAGCTCTTATCACTTACTTTTATCCTCGATCTGAAAGATAAATTTAACCGGCTTTTTCTCGTCGCTATTTACGCTATATGTGCCATCTTTTTGATTGACTACGATCTTGTCACCATAGACATTTTTGTCAGTCTCCACTTCGTGCAAATAGCCGTTGCCAGTTACTGTGTATGTTTGCTTTGCAGGCTCGTATGTGAGCGTGTCGCCCTTGCCATCATAGTGCTTATCTTTCATAAAAATTTTAGCTCTAGCATTGCCTGTTGCTACATATTTTACTGGCTGGCGTTTTTTATCAAAATGCACAACGACTTTGTTTGCTTTTAGCTCGTCGTATGAGCCTTTTTTGATATTTACATTGCCTACAAATTCGCTGATTTGCTTATTTTCATCTGCGAAAAAATCATTTGAAGTGATCTCAACCTGCTCTGCTTTTAAAAATGTAAAGCCCAAAATCATCGCTAAAATCGCTGCTTTTCTTCTACCCATGCCCTTAACCCTTTTATCTGCGTTTGTTTTTTACCAAGATCATAGCTTCCACTATCACCCAGTGCTTTGTCGCCATTTCTAGTGATGGTGAAATTTGCCTCTGATCTTACTATTTTTGTCTTTGTGTTATATATAACTTCATCGCTTTTAAATTTCAAACTATCATTGTTTTCATAGTTCGCATTTTTTTGAAAGATTATCTCATCGTTTTGCGAGATAGCCTTGTCTGAGCTTAGAAAATGTCTTAAATTTCCCCTTAAAATTCTCGCTTTAAAGTCTAAAAACTCATCCCTGTCACTATATCTGTTTAGCTCGTCACTTTCATAAACTCCGCTTATCTTAGTTGAGTTTATCTCGTAATCAACCACATCATTTACCTGCATATTTGATATCTTGGTATCAACCTTTAGCACGTTTGCTAGATATGGGTCTTGAGCCGCTAAAAATATCATCACAGCACTAAAAATAGCCACGACGAAGTAGAAAATTTTTACAACCAACGCTTAGACCACTCGTCGTATAAATTTTCTGATTTTATGATCATCTCGATCATCTCTCTAACAGCGCCATTGCCACCTTTGTGCTTTAGCTTTGTCTTTACATCAAGCTCTTTAATGGCATCTTTTGGCTTAAAGCTCCAAGCAACTGCGTCTAAAATTTTATAGTCGTTATAGTCATCGCCGATAGCCGCTGCGTTTTTAAAGCTAAGCCCTTCAAATTTTAGTATCTCGCTTGCTACTTCAAATTTATCTCCAACGCCTTGATAGACGTGGTTTATCTTTAGATCCTCAGCCCTTCGCTCAACGATAGCTGACTTTCTGCCAGTGATGATAGCCACTTTCTTGCCAAGCTTTAGCCAGCTCTCTATCGCGTAGCCATCTTTTACATCAAAAAATTTAAGCTCTTCGCCGTTTGCGTTATAGATGATCTTGCCATCAGTGAGGCACCCATCAACGTCTAAAAATATAATTTCTATCATAAAACACCCTTTGTGCTTGGCGTGCCAATCCTTGCGTTTTTAGCAAGTGCTCTGCGGAGTGCGACGGCAAATGATTTAAATGTTGCTTCAATGATGTGATGAGTATTTTTGCCACGAATTTGATTTAGATGAAGGGTGATGGCTGAATTTATAGCAACTGCTCTAAAAAACTCCTCCACAAGCTCAGTGTCAAACTCGCCAACCTTGGCATTTTCATTAAAATTTTCATATACGAGGTAAGCTCTATTACTAAGATCTAGTGCGCAAAAAACAGCCGACTCATCCATAACAACGCTAGCCTCGCCAAATCTCTCAACACCGCTTAATGGATACAAAGCTTCTTTTAAAAGTTGTCCCAAAACTATGCCAACATCCTCGACGCTGTGATGAAAATCCACATGCGTGTCACCCTTGCATGAAATTTCAAGATCAAGCAAAGAGTGTTTTGTAAATGCCTCAAGCATATGATCAAAAAAGCCTATGCCTGTGTTAATCTTTGCAACTCCAGAGCCGTAAATTTTAAGTTTCATCGAGATTTGCGTCTCTTTTGTGTTTCTAGTTAGTTCTAAAATTTCCTCTCTCACGCCCTAACCTCTTACTATAAATGCGCCTTGGAATTTACCGCTTCTTGCGTAATCCCTAGCCTCGTCCTCGCTTCTAAAGCCATTTAAAAATACCCTATAAATAGTTGAGCCATCTATCGTAAATGTCTTAACGACTGATCTATAACCATCTATGCTTTTGTGCTCTCTTTGGTATCTATTTGCGCCTTCAAGGTTTTTAAATGAGCCAATTTGTACCATAAAATCTCCGCCCACAACGCGTTGCTCTGATGAGATCACGATGCCGCCAACTGGGGCCGTTGGAGAGACTGGATTTGGCACTTTTATGCCAGTGCTTGTTGGTTTTGTTGGTTGCGCGCTAGCAGTTGTAACAGCGTTAATGTCTTCATTAAAGCCGATAACCTCCATACTAACTGGAGCTGTACCAGTGCCGATGACATCAAGCTTCATCGCGGCTGCTTTTGAAAGGTCAAGCACCCTGTCAGCTACAAAAGGTCCTCTGTCATTTACACGCACGATAACACTTTTTTGATTTCTTAAATTTGTTACTTTAAGTATTGTATTCATCGGCAAAGTCTTATGCGCCGCAGTCATATTATACATATTATAAACTTCGCCATTTGAGGTCGTTTTGCCATGAAAATTTGGGCCATACCAGCTTGCCGTTCCGCTAGCTTTGTCGCCGACACTTACGACTGTTGGGTAGTAGGTTTTGCCGTTTATCGTGTATGGTCTCATTGTTGCTTTTTGAACTGAGGCGGAGTTGTTGCCTCTTACATTAGTTGGGCCACTTGGAGTAAATGGAGCCCCACTCCAAGAACAGCCAGTGATTAGAAGTGTAAAACTTAGTCCTAAGTAGAAATTTAGGCTCTTACGGTATGACAATATTTGCTCCGACATTTAAATTTGAACTAGCCAAAGAATTTGCATCTTTTAGATCTTTTTCGCTTACATTAAATTTCTTTGATAAAGATGCGATCGTGTCGCCTGTTTGAACTACATAGTTGTGAGATTTGTTTTGAGTAGAAAAAGGGATGATTAGTTTTTGATTATAGCTTACTGCGTTTGTGCTAAGCTCGTTGTAGTCCTTGATCGCTCTGTGGCTAACGCCTGTTTTTTTAGAGATAGAGAGCAAAGTCTCGCCTTTTTTTACAGTGTATGCGTAGAAGTTATTTTTGCCATTAAATGGTTTGAAATTATCTGAGAAAAGTTGCTTTTTATTTTCAGGGATATAAACGTAATAATCTTTTAAAGTTGGGGGAGTAAATACAAATTTTAAATGCGGGTTATTGCTTTTCATCTTTTTTGTGCTAAGACCGATGCTGTCGCCTATCTGAGCCAAATTCGTACCGCCTGGCACTTTTACTTTCGTAAGTCTTAATCCGCCATTTATGTTTAGTAAAGATGACTCTTTAGATATCAAAAAATCCGCATCTTTTGCTATGTATGCCGCTCTTAAAATTTTAATGATGAAATTTCTAGTCTCAGCTGGGAGGTATTTTTTCTCAGCATCAAGAAGCGTTACAAGATCGTCTGTACCGGCTTTTTGTATAGCTTTTTTTAACGCACCATCGCCGCAGTTATATGCCATTGCCGCCAAGTACCACTTGCCAAATTGATTTTTAAGTGATCTTAGATAGTTTGTAGCTGCGACAGTTGATTCGACTGGATCTTTTCTCTCATCGGTGTATTGCCCTACTTTCAGACCGTGAATTCTTGCTGTTTGCTCCATAAACTGCCACATCCCAGTAGCTTTAGCATTTGAGACGGTGTGATTTGAAAAGCCTGACTCTATCATCGCTAGATAAAAAAACGACTCAGGGACGCCTGATTTTTTGATCTGCTCTTTTATCATTGGTATATACATATAGCCATTTTTCAAGGCATCTGTAAATGTTCTTACCTGTGAGTTTTGTATGCCTTGTCTCATCTTTGCATAGTGAGAAGTTTTCATAAAGCTAGCATCGATGTCTAGCTCTTTTAAAATTTTAACCTGAGTGTCGTAAGAGCTATTCTCAGGCGCGTTTGCTAGTAGCAAGGTGCTACATGCAAATAATAAAAATATCTTAAGCATTGCTTTCATTTCTATCCTTTTTCGTGTCAAAGCTTAATGATGCTAGCATCTTAAGCAAGCACAATGCCCAAAATTTAGGCAAAGCACTTAAATAACCTTTTGGCATTATCTGAAGTCGTTTTACAAACTACTTCAAATTCAAGGTTTAAAATTTCAGCTATCTTTTTAGCAACAAATGTCGTAAACGCCGGCTCATTTCTCTTGCCGCGATTTGGTTCTGGCGTGAGATAAGGGGCGTCAGTCTCTATCAATACCCTATCAAAAGGAATTTTTGGCAGAATTTCAACTAAATTCTTAGCGTTTTTAAATGTCAAAACGCCACCTATACCAAAATAAAAATTCCCAAATTTACAAAGCTCCAAAAGAAGTGGCGAGGCATTATAACAATGCAAAACCGCTCCAGCTTCAAGCTTTGGCGCATACTCTTTTAAGATGTTAAAAGAGTCCTCATTAGCCTCTCTGATGTGGAGGATAACGGGTTTTTTTAACTCAACTGCCAAATCTAGTTGAGCTAGAAAAACACGTTTTTGATCTTCTTTTTCTCTTAGCTTTTCTTCTTCATCTTTTGGCAAGCGGTAGTAGTCAAGCCCACATTCACCGATAGCCACGCACTTTTTGTCTTTAGCAAATTCTCTTAAAGTTTCAATATCAAAATTCTCTTTATCATATGGATGAACTCCAACGGCAAAGAAAATATCATTTTTTTCGTGCGCTATTTTAGCCGCTTTTGGTAAATCATTAATATCAGCTCCAGGGATAATAAAGCCTTTTAGCCCTAAATTTCTGGCTTCAGATAAAATTTGCTCTAGGTCAAAATCATAAACTTTGCTATCCAAATGACAATGCGTATCTATAATCATAAAGCTATTTCTACCCTATTTCTACCATTTTCTTTAGCGACATAAAGCGCTGAGTCGCAAGCTTCAAGCATATCATCTATCTCGCAGTGACCTTTCCCAAAAGAAACCCCGATAGAAACGGTCACTTTTATGGTTTTATCTTTTATGATCACCTCATTTTCAGCCACTTTTGCTCTTAAATTTACAAAAAATTTAATCGCCTCTTCTTTTGCTATCTTTTTAAGAACAACACAAAATTCCTCACCACCAAACCTAGCGACCACATCTCTTCCTTTTGTATTGTCAATTAGTATCTTAGCAAGTGATTTTAGTATCTTGTCGCCACCATCATGTCCGTATGTATCATTTATCTTTTTAAAGTGATCTATATCAAGCATAGCAAATGCATAAGGCTCATCAAGCTCTTCAGCTGCTTGGACATACTCTTCTATATCTTGATAGAAAAATCTTCTATTGTAAGCGCCAGTTAAAAAGTCGCGGTTGGCAAAATTTGCTATCTTATTTATATTTTCCATCGCCTCAATGGTGTTATTTACACGGCAAATGAGCTCTTCTTTTGAAAATGGCTTTGCTATAAAGTCGCTAGCTCCATTTTTTAAAAATATCGAAGCATCAGTCTTTTCGCTAGGCGAGGTCATCACGATCACGCCAAGGTGGTTTTTATCTTTCTCTTTTCTAACCTCTTTTAAGACCTCTAAACCATCTTTAACAGGCATTCTATAGTCAGTTATGATTAAATTTATATCAGGATTATCAGCAAAATAGCTCATCGCCTCTTCCCCGTGAGCCGCTGCTAAAACCTTAAACTGAAGGCTAGTTAAGATTTTTTTTATCATATTTCTAAAAGGCAGTGAGTCCTCAACGACTAGAACTTTGTATTGTCTATTTTTGCTTAGTCTATTTATCATTTGAAAGATGTAGTTGATATCATCCATGTTGCCCTTATAGACGTAATCAACTATGTCTTTGTTTATAAAAAATTCTTTCGTCTTATCATCGATGCTACCAGTTAAAACGATAGCACAGAGCCCTTGAGCAAGGACATAATCAACGATCTCGCCATTTGGTGCGTCAGGTAAATTTAGATCCAAGATAGTCATAAAATAATCTTTGCCGTGCTCGCTAATTAGCATCTGGGCTTCGGCAAAATCATACGCAACGTCGATCGCCATATCCTCAATGCTCTTTTCCATCTGCATGACGATTAGCTTAGCAAGTGCCTTATTATCATCAACTACTAGAATTCTTTCCATATTATTCCTGTGATTTTTTATTAAACTAGCTCGGATTTTAACAAATAAACCTAATCACAAAGCTTAAATTTAAAACTTAAATTTCAAGCTATTTTAAAAGTCCTTTTGCAAAATTTATCGCCTCTTCGCTGATATGCTCGCCGCTTATCATACGTGCAAGCTCATTTACTCGCTCATCTTTGTCAAGCTCTCTTACGACCGAGCTCTCGCCGTGACGCTCTACTAAAAAGTGCGAATTTGCCTTTGAGCTAAGCTGCGGCTGGTGCGAAATGGCAAAAATTTGATAAAAATTTGCAAGCTTAAGCAAGACATTTGCGATACTCATCGCCTCTTTTCCACTTAAATTTGCATCTATTTCATCTAAAATTATGACGTCGCCACCTGTTTTTGTGATCTCACTAGAGGCAGCTATAAAGGCCAGCCTTAAACGGTTTAGCTCGCCTGAGCTTAAATTTTTAAGCGAGGTCTCGTTTAAATTTAAACAAACCTCATCAACTCCCAAGATATCAAGCCTTTTAGCCTCAATACTCAGTGTAATATCTGGCATATAAAGCTCTTTTAGGTATAAATTTATCATCGCCTCAAGCTCTTTTAAATTTACGCCCCTTGCCTTGCTTAAAGTGCCAGCTAGCTCATTTGCCTTTTTGCTTAAAATTTCAAATTTCTTCTCAAGCTCGCTCTTTTCAAAGCTTAAATTTTCATATCTGGCAAGCTCTTTTTCCTTTTTATCAAGCGCTTCTAACGCCTCCTCCTCGCTGCCATAGCGCCTAATGATGGCATTAAGAGCTTCTATCCTATCAAGCACGCTCTCCACGTCGATATCGTCAAGCTCCTCCATATTTAGGCTATCTCTTGCGACCCTCAGCTCATTCATCGCATCTTCAAAAAAGCCGTTGTCAAGGTCGCTGATGCTTAGCGCCTCATTTACGCTGTGCTCTAGCTCAAATATCCGCTCAGCTCTAGCCCACGCCTCATTTATCTTATCTTTTTTACTAAGCCTTTTTTTAGTCTCCATAAGCTCTTCAAACTCGCCTTTTTTAGGCCCGACGCTTCTTATCTTCTCGATCTCAAAGCTAGCAAGCTCCTTTAGCTCCTCGACCTTTTTCTCTTCCTCTTTTATAGTGGCTAGCTCTTTTGAAATTTTAGAAAATTCCAAAAAAACCTCTTCAAATTCCTGCTTTATCTCTTTAAATTTCTCATTTTTTGAAATTTCAAGCCTGTCAAGCAAATTTAGAAATTTCTCATTTTCAAATTCATTTGCCTCTTTTGCCGAGAGATATTTGATGTGCTCACGCGCCACTTGGGCTAAATTTTTCTTTGAGATGGCTTGTTGGTTTATAAAATACCTCGTGCTCTTATCTTTTAAAAGCTTGAAAATATTGACCTCTTCGTTTTCTATGCCAAACTCATCAAGCTCAAATTTATGCTCCACGTCAGCTTCTATCAGCCTTGCCTCGCTATCTTTTAGCCCAAAAACAGCCATTATGGCACTCATCAGCACCGACTTACCAGCGCCACTAACGCCAGTAAATACGCTAAGACCTTCTTTGAAATTTAGCTCGACATTTTTAAAATTTAGATAATCCTTAATCAAAATTCGATCAATCATTATAACCCCAGTGAAGTTTCTCTTTTAAAATTTGAAAATAATCCCTGCCGATATGGCGTATCAGCCTCGCTTTTTTCTCGCTCAGACTCATGCTAACGGCTGAAATTTTACTCATATCAAAGCGGTCTTGTCCGTCTAAAACCAAAATGGCGTCGCTATTTGTTCTAAATTTGACCGTGTGATTTTTCGTAAGCACGACTGGACGCTGCGTGAGCGAGTGCGAGCAGATGGGAGTTAGCGCAAAGACCTCGCTTAGCGGATATATGATAGGGCCATTTGCGCTCATATTATATGCCGTTGTGCCTGCAGGAGTTGCGACTATGACGCCGTCACCAAAATATGAGTTAAAATACTTTTCATTTAAAAGTGCCTCGATATGCGTCATCGAACCGCCATTTTTACTAACGATGACTGCATCATTAAATGCTATCTTTTGATCACATTTGCCATCATTTTTATGAAGCGTCACATCAAGCATAAAAGGCGTTTCTACCTCAAATTTATCATCAAAAAAGTCTTTAAAAAACTTCTCACTCTCATTTATCGTGATATCTGTCAAAAAGCCTAGCCTGCCAGCGTGTATGCCAAGGATGAGCGGCGAGATGTGAGCTAGCTTTCTACAAGTTGAGATGATCGTGCCGTCTCCACCTAGAGTGATAAGAAATTCGCACTCTTTGGCTAGTTTTATCAGCTCAAAGCCACTTTTTTCCACCTGTTTTGCACAGCTTTTTTCAAGCAAAATTTCTGCGTTATACTTTTTTAAAATTTTTTCTAGCTTTGCTAAATCCTGCTTAAATAATGGATAATCTTTCGCGATAAGTCCCACTTTTTTGGCGTTTGTAGTATTAAATTTTTGTTCATTTTTCATAGAAATGATTGTAACATATTTTATTTTAACAAAGCTTTTCAAAAGAAAAAAGCGATTATAATTGCCTAAAAAACATTGCAAAGGAGTATTTTATGCGAAGTCATTATTGCACCGATCTTAGCAAAGCTGATATCGGCAAAGAAGTAATACTTTGTGGCTGGGCAAACACATATAGAGACCACGGCGGCGTCGTTTTCATCGACTTAAGAGACGTTAGCGGGCTTATACAACTAGTTTGTGACCCTGCTGACAGCAAAGAAGCACACGACGTGGCTGCAAAAGTAAGAGATGAATATGTCTTAAAAGCAAAAGGAAAAGTAAGAGCTAGGGGCGAAGGACTAACCAATCCAAAGCTAAAAACTGGCGAGATAGAGGTGATAGTAAGCGAGCTAATCATCGAAAATCCAAGCGAGCCACTACCATTTATGATAGGTGATGAGAGCGTAAATGAGGACATCAGGCTAAAATACCGCTTTTTAGACCTTAGAAGCGAGCGCTTGCAAAATATCTTTAAAATGCGTTCTCGCGCAGCTATCGCAGCTAGGAATAGCCTAGATAAAATGGGCTTTATCGAGTTTGAAACTCCAGTTTTAACACGCGCAACTCCAGAAGGTGCGAGAGACTACCTAGTGCCAAGC
The DNA here is from genome assembly GCF_000466685.1 of Campylobacter concisus UNSWCS. Taxonomy (GTDB): domain Bacteria; phylum Campylobacterota; class Campylobacteria; order Campylobacterales; family Campylobacteraceae; genus Campylobacter_A; species Campylobacter_A concisus_A. The sequence continues at coordinate 3,849 of NZ_ANNG01000008.1, read as the reverse complement.
CGCGTATATCCAGGCCAATTTTACGCGCTCCCACAAAGCCCACAGCTATTTAAACAACTTTTGATGTGCTCTGGCTTTGATAAGTATTTTCAGATAGCAAAATGCTTCCGCGACGAGGACTTAAGGGCTGATCGCCAACCAGAATTTACTCAAATAGATATCGAAATGAGCTTTGTCGAGCAAGAAGATATCATAAATATGGCTGAGACGATGCTAAAAGATATCTTTAAAGCCTGCGGACACGACATCAAAACGCCTTTTAGACGCATGAGCTACAAAGAGGCGACTGAGACTTACGGCTCAGACAAGCCTGATCTTAGATATGATCTAAAAATGATCGATGTTATCGATATTTTCGAGCGATCAAGCAATGAAATTTTTAGCTCTATCGCAAAAGATAAGAAGAAAAACCGCATAAAAGCGCTAAAAGTGCCAAATGGCGATAACATCTTTAGTAAGCGAGAGATGAATAGATTTGAGGAATTTGTACGTAAATTTGGCGCACAAGGTCTTGGCTACTTCCAGATGAAAGAAGATGGTTTAAAAGGTCCGCTTTGCAAATTTTTCGAGCAAAGCGATCTTGACGAGATCGTCTCAAGATGTGAGCTAAAAGTTGGCGACGTCGTATTCTTTGGCGCTGGCAAGAAGAAGATCGTGCTTGATTATATGGGACGATTTAGAATTTTCCTAGCTGAGCAAATGGGTATCATCGATCAAGATAAACTTGAGTTTTTATGGGTGCTTGACTTCCCGATGTTTGAGCAAAATGACGACGGCAGCTATTCTGCGATGCACCATCCATTTACAATGCCAAAAAATATAGACGAGCCTGATCTTGAAGATATCCTCTCTATCGCTCACGACGTCGTGTTAAACGGCTTTGAGCTTGGCGGCGGAAGTATAAGAATTCACAAAAATGACATCCAACAAAAAGTCTTTAAGCTTCTTGGCATAGATGAAGCCGAGCAGCGTGAGAAATTTGGCTTCTTGCTTGATGCTTTGACATTTGGTGCGCCTCCACATGGTGGTATCGCGATCGGCTTTGACAGACTAAATATGCTTGTAAATAAAGCAAGCTCGATCCGCGACGTCATAGCCTTCCCTAAAACACAACGCGCTCAGTGCCCACTCACAAAGGCACCAAGCTACGCTAGCAACGAACAACTTAGGGAGCTAGGACTAAGGATAAGAGAAAAAGAGCAAAAGGCTTAAAAATTGCCTTTAAAAAGAGATGGGATTTTGTCTTTAAATATTTTTCTTAGACAAATTCCATCCTAATAATTTAAATTTATAAAAAGATGCCTCCAACTTGGCGGCTAATTAAATCAAAACTTGCCTAAGTAGTTTGAGATGATTTTTGTGGTTGCGACGTAAAATTTTGCGCAGATAGAACACTTAGTTCATCAAGCTAAATTTTACTAGCTCCGCAAAAAGCGCTCAAAAGACAAAGGCAATAAAAGGGAAAAAATGAAGAATTTATTTTTAATCATCGGCGCTCCAGGCAGCGGCAAAACAACAGACGCATCAATCATCGCACAGCATGATGAGAAATTTGCACACTTTTCAACTGGCGATCTTTTAAGAGCTGAAGTAGCTAGCGGTAGCGAGCTTGGCAAACTAATAGACGGCTTTATCTCAAAAGGAAATTTGGTCCCACTTGACGTTGTCGTAAATGCGATCGTCTCAGCCATCAAAAGCTCAAATAAATCAAACATCATAATCGACGGCTATCCAAGAAGCGTTGAGCAAATGACTGAGCTTGACAAAGTCTTAAGCGAGCAAGATGAAATTTCTCTAAAAGGTGTCATCGAAGTAGATGTCAGCGAAGATGTGGCAAGAGCTAGAGTGCTTGGCCGTGCAAGAGGCGCTGACGATAACAACGAAGTCTTTAACAACCGCATGAAAGTATATCTTGATCCGATCAAACCTATCCGCAAATTTTATAGCGAAAAAGAGCTACTTCACGTGGTAAATGGCGAGCGTGGCATCGACGAGATCGTAGCTGATATCAAAAATTTACTAGCTAAACTTATATAAATTTACAGACCTTGCATCAAAATGTGCAAGGTTTTAAAACTTACCATTTATTAACACCAAAAATGTAATATCCTTTAAATTTAACAACCATTTTAAAAGGATAAAAATGAAAAAAATCATCACCATCTCACTAGCTGCTAGCATCGCAATGGCTGGAGGCTTTGTCTCAAAACACCAAAGCGAAAATGTTATAAGTGTAAAAGAGGCTTTAAAGCTAAATGACGACACAAAAGTCGTGCTTGAGGGCAAGATAAAGTCACATATCAAATCAGACAAATATGAATTTGCCGATAAAAATGGAGATGTCATCGTCGTTGAGATAGGCGACAAAAAATGGGGCAATGTGACAGCCAACGAAGATACGCCTTTAAGGATAAGAGGCGAGGTGGATAAAGAGCTTACAAAAATGAAGATCGACGTAGATAGCGTAGAGGTTGTAAAGTAGTTAAATTTACGAGTATTTAATGCAAAAAATACTAAAATCACGAAAATTTCTAACACAAAGGACGAATATATGGACGTTTCAAAGATCAAATTTGGCTCAAATCCAGACAAAATCAATGCCGTAATCGAAATACCTTATGGCTCAAATATCAAATACGAGATCGACAAAGATAGCGGTGCAGTCGTAGTTGATCGCGTGCTTTACTCAGCGATGTTCTACCCAGCAAACTACGGCTTTGTGCCAAACACACTTGCAGCTGACGGCGATCCAGCTGATATTTTGGTGCTAAATGAGTATCCACTCCAAGCTGGTAGCGTCATCCCTTGCCGTTTAATAGGCGTTTTGGTGATGGAGGATGAAGCAGGTATGGATGAGAAGCTTTTGGCTGTGCCAGTTACAAAGATCGATCCAAGATATGAAGCGATAAAAAGTTACGAAGATTTGCCAGTTGCGACACTAAATAAGATCAAAAATTTCTTTGAAACTTATAAAATTCTTGAGCCAAACAAATGGGTTAAAGTGAAAGAATTTAAAGACGCAAACGCTGCAAAAGAGATTTTAGAAGCTGCGATAAAAAATTATAAATAAAAAGGAGGGGTAACTTCCCTCCAATAATGTAAATTTATAATGCAGTTTGTTCTAAGTTAGATATAAGAGTTTCTACCCTTCTTTTTTCCTGCAACTGTTTTTCATTATGTTGTTTTACTTCATTCTTACGATTTTTATGCATTTTATAGAAAGATAGTCCAGTAACAGGCACTGCTGGTATAAAAGCCAAATAGCTTTTAGTGAAATAAGTAAAAATAATTAGAGATATAACAAAAACAATAAAAGACGCAAAAATTATAGTAATCATATTGCCAAAACCATATTTAATCAATGATGGTTCAAACTTTGGCAATAAATGATACCCTCTTGTGATGTTTATGAAATAATCAATATCACTATAACCGCCAGTAATCTTTTCATAATTAACAACAAGTTCGTCGCCATCATCAAGTAGCATATCTGCATTTTCTGTTTGAAATCTAAATTTATCCTTTTTACCTGAAAGCTCAAATGTATAGATAAAATTATGAATAGTATATGAGGACGTATATGTCGTGCTATTTGTGCTTCCTTCAATATACTGCTTTTTATTTGCAGATAAATCCCCTTTAAATAAATTTCCATATTTATAATTAGTTCCGATATCCGTTGTATTAGTAGTAGTTGTATTTGAAAAAGCATCACTTATGACTTCTTTTTTTATATTAGCAATTACGCCTCGATAAATTTCTGACATCTGTCATCCTTTTAATAAATTTGCGATGCCCATTCTAACAAAAAAAAAAAAAAACAAAGTCAAGCTAAAGCTTGCTAATATC
>NZ_ANNG01000007.1 GCF_000466685.1 Campylobacter concisus UNSWCS | reverse complement strand
GATAAGAAAAAGGCTTTATTAACGGTGAAGTTAAAGGTGGTTTCTCGTTTCGTGAGCTGGAATTATATATGAGGGATGCTTAAATGCAGATTAAAAAATGGCAACTTTTTTAAAAAATAAAAACTATAAATTTTTAACTAAATTTAACCATTCTCTTTTATAGATGCAAAGCCGCTTTCTTTTTCTATAGTAATGGTCGTTTGATTGCCACGTTTGTCAGTTATTGTTATACTGCAATCTTTTTTAAGAAGTCTATCATAAGGACGCTTTGCTCCACCAGAAGTAGTACTTGCTACTCTCATAGGACGACCCATTTCATCAAAAATTATAGTTTGCATTCCATTGCAACCGTCTTTAAAATCAACTGATGCTATACCAAATCTTTTTCCTAAATTTAATTCTTTATTCCACTTTTTGCAAGTAGCTTCTGTTACTATTCCGCTACTCCAGCCTCCACTAAGGAGTTTCCCGCTTTTATAGATATCGTTTGCAACTTCACTTTCTGAATTTATATTTCCATTTAAACTTTTGTCAAAAAAGACACTATATTTCCAAGTAACAACTCCCGGCTCATCTATAGAGCATTTTTGCAAACTAGTATTATTAAAAGCTACTCCCCATCTCATTCTAAACCATCTCACAGGATTATCACTGACAAAATTTACATACTTATTATCCTGCATAGCGAGGTGCTGGGTGTATCTTATATGAGTTAGTATCTGATTTGCAGCTTCTCTTGAGGCATTTCTGTTTAGTTTTGGGATCATAATGGCAGCTAAAATTCCAACAACAACAATAACAAAAACAAGCTCTATCATAGTAAAAGCTCTTTTTTTCATAGTTTATCGTTCCTTGATATTGAAATTTGCAACTACTTTTCCCATTTTTTCTATACTAAATTTTGACTTCTCATCTAAATCGGCACTTGCTAATAAATTTTTAGAGTAGCTTTTTGTTTTTATCCCATAAAATTTAAGCCTAAGAGCAAGCCTTGTATCTTCGGTCGCTATATCTTGCACTCCAGCCTCTTTTAGCTTATCTGCTAGCTCTTTTGCTACATCAAATTTATAAGTGAGATGTTTTGTAGGATCGTTTAAAAAGAGGTAAAAAACTTGATTAAAGATGATCGCTGACCAGTTAAATACCAAAAAAAGCATCACTAGGCTAGTGCAAATTTTATGTCCTTTTCTAAATTTTGGCAGCCTCACGCGATATGAGTTGAAAAAAACTCTTACCATAAGTGGCGTTGCTATCACGCAAAATGGCAAAAACTGCTCAAGCTCCAGCCTTTGGCGCACAGAGACTATCATACAAAAGCAAAATGAGCAAATGGCGATAAACCACAAAAGATCCTTCTTCTCCTTAACCCAAATTCTATAAATCGTATATACAAAAAAGATAAAGACGAATGGCGAAAATACAGCGGCAAATATGCCAAAGGTATCGATAAAGTGCCCGCTTGGTCTGCCATTTGTTTCAAAGCCAAAAAAGTAAAGTGTCAGCAAAAATAAAATGGCACTGAGCCAAGCAAGTGGCGGCTTTCTTTTGTAAAGTGCAAATATAAAAAATCCTGCATAAAATATCAAAAAATCACCATCTATGAAAAAGGCTAGGCAGAAAAAGAGACTAAATAAAATTTTCCTTTTAATATGAAAAAGATATATACACAAAAGCGCTAGAGTGATGCAAATTCCAGCGTTATTTATGATAAGGGCTGAAGCTAGCGTGCCAGGAAGCAGCACAAAAAGTAGAACCGCTACGATCCTGTCAAACTCAAGCTTGATGTAAAATTTACTAACCTTATACATCAAAACCACGCTTGCGATGTGAAAAAAGATCATCACGCCCCGCACAGCAAGGTCATTTTGACCAAAAAAGTGGGTGCTTAGTTTTAAGATGTAGCTTAAAAGGCTATGCTTTTGAAAGAAAATTTCAGCCTCGTTGTAGCTTATACTAAGAGAATTTGCCGCATAAAGCAGAAAAACAAAATCAATCAAACATATCAAAAATACGCTAAAAGCGATGTGTCTGCTAGCAAATTCTCTAACTCTTTCTAACAAATTTATCCCTTAAATATGTATATCCCAGAAAAACTCAACCCAGTCATGAGCCTCTTTTACCTTAAATTCAGGCAAAAGCAGAGCCTTCTCTTTATAAAATACAGTTGCTATCTTTATATCTAAATTTGGATAGCGTTTAAGCAGCTCTCTTTTTATCTCGACCATGCTCTCGCCGCTATCGATGATGTCATCAACAAGCAAAATTTTAGTGTATTTGCTAAGATCTGGCACGTTAAAAATTTGTATCGTATCAAGCTTGTTTGTATCCTCGTAGTGGATAGAATTTAGGGTAAATAAATTTCTATTATTAAGTGCAACAGCTAGCGAGTGGCCAAGCGTTAGACCGCCCCTTGCCACAGCTAGTATCACCTCTGGATCAAACTCATTTTTTATCTGTTTTGCCATCTTTTTGGCATCAACGGCAAATTCATCGTAGCTATAAAATATCATCTTTCATCCTTATCAATGCACTAAAAATACGATAAAACTAATGAGCGCTAGCACGACTACACCTAAATTTATATCGCTAAATTCTCTCTTTATGAGCTTAACTATGACGTATGACATAAAGCCAAATGCAAGGCCGTTTGTGATCGAGTAAGTAAGCGGGATGAGCACAACTATGAAAAATGTCGCAACAGCTATGGCTGGATCTTTGAAATTTATACTAGCAAGCTCGGCAAACATAAGCACGCCGACCATTACAAGGATCGGATAGATGGCATTGCCAGGGATAGCTTTAAAAAGTGGCAACATAAATAGTGTAAGTATAAATAAAAGTCCGCAAAATACAGCTGTTAGACCAGTTCTGCCGCCCTCTTCTACGCCGCTTGCGCTCTCTACAAACGATGTGGTCGTACTTACACCTACAAGCGAGCCAGCTGCAGTAGCAACAGCGTCAGCTTCAAGAGTTTTTTCAAGTTTTACGACGCCATCTTTTTTGTTTTCGTCAAATATCCCAGCCCTTGTGCCAACGCCAGCTAGTGTGCCTATCGAGTCAAAAAGATCGGTCACAAAAAATGTGATAATAACTGGTAGCAAGGCTAGGCTAAAGGCACCTTTTATGTCAAGCTCTAAAAATATCGGAGAGATAGAAGCTGGAGTTGAGAAAATTTCTGTTGGATGAGGAGCGATGCCAAGCACCCAAGCTATCACCGAAGTGACAAGCACAGCTAGGATAAACGCGCCCTTTATCTTCCATGCCCAAAAGCAAATAACCAAAAATAGCCCCAAAACGCCAAGAAGCACGTTTGGATCTCTGAAATTTCCTATGCCAACCAAAACCGCATCGTTATTTACGATAAAACCCATTTGCTGAAATGCAACAAAGCTGATAAATGTGCCTATGCCAGCGCTTATCGCTCTTCTTAGATCAAGTGGGATGGATCTTATTATCCACATTCTAAAATTTGTAAAAGACAAGACAACAAATATCACGCCGCTTAGAAAAACAACGCCAAGAGCCGTTTGCCAAGGCACTTTCATGCCGATGCAAAGACCAAATGTAAAATAAGCGTTAAGCCCCATACCAACGCTCATCGCAACTGGCGTGTTCGCCCAAAGACCATTTAATATAGTAGAAAATATGGTAATTAGCGCAGTTGCCGTAATTAGTGCCTCATAAGGCATGCCAGTTTTGCTCATAATGATCGCATTTACCGGCACGATATACATCATCGCTAAAAATGTCGTAAGTCCCGCTCCAAATTCCTGCTTCACACTCGTTTTGTTTTGTGCTAAGTCAAAAAATTTCACCCCAAGCTCCTTTAGTAAATTTTAAGTTCGTTATATAAGCTATCACGCTCAACCGGCGTAAAACCAGATGTTTTAATAAGATCACAAAATGTCTTTAGTGTGACGCCATTTGCGCTGTTTGCGCCGGCTGCACTTTGGATACTCTCTTTTTCTATCGTGCCATCAAGATCATCAGCGCCAAATTCCTGAGCGATCATCGCTAAATTTAGCGTCGATGTGGCCCAGTATGCCTTTATATGCGGGACGTTATCAAGCACCAAGCGAGATATCGCCATAGTCTTTAAAATTTCAGCTGATCCTAGAAATTTCACATCTTTTAAGTAGTTATTTTCTCTTTGATAGACAAGTGGGATAAATGCGTTAAATCCGCTAGTTTCGTCCTGCAAGTCTCTGATCCTTAGCATGTGATCGATCCTGTTATCGCGGCTTTCTATGTGTCCAAAGAGCATTGTTGCATTGCTTTGCCTGCCTTTATCGTGCCACATTTTGTGAATTTTGAGCCAGTTCTCGCTACTAACCTTGCCTTTGCAAATTTTAGCCCTGACCTCTTCGTCAAAAATTTCAGCCCCACCACCTGGCATGCTATCGACGCCGTATTCAAGCATCTTTTCTATCACCTCATCGTAGCTTAAGCCGTAATGCCTTGATAAAAAATCAATCTCAGCCGCCGTCATAGCCTTTACGTGAAGCTCTGGATGGGCTGCCTTTATCTTTTTAAAAATTTCTAAATACCACTGCCAACCGCTAGTTGCGTTGTGGGCGGAGACGATGTGTATCTCTTTTACACCGTGGCTCACGCTCTCATCAACGATCTTTAAAATTTCTTCGTGACTCATTAGGTATGGATTTGGATTTTTTCTGTGGGCTGAAAATGCGCAAAATTTACAGATGTCAGCACAGATATTTGTTGGATTGATATGGCGATTTACGTTAAAAAAGACCTTGTTGCCGTGCAGTTTTCTGCGCTTTTTGTCGGCAAATTTAGCCAAGGTAAAAAGATCAAGCTCATAAAGCGAAAAAGCCTCTTGCTTGCTTAATCTCTCGCCACTTTCTAGTTTTTGTAATAGATTCATTATTTATATCGTCCTAAAGCTGAACTTAAGGCTTTATTATAAGCAAATAAAGCTTTGTTTTTGCAAAAATTATGTAACATTTGCCAAGATATTTTTAACAATGGAAACACTAAATGCTAGCTGATAAAAGTGCCAAAAATAGCGATAATTATTCAAGGATCAAAGAGAAATTTCTTGATTTTAAGGCAAATTTGCCAAAACATTTTCAAAAAAACCAAGGCAGAAATTTCACAAATTTCTTAGCCAAAGAGTATGATGATTTTATAAAATCTTATTTAAATGAAACTATGCGAGAATTTTTTGATGAGTTTGTGCCACAAAATGACAGCTTTGCTTTTAGCGTTCTAGCCACTGGCAAATACGCTCAAACGCTACTTAGCGCAAATAGCGAGCTTGAAATTTTACTAGTTTATAAAAATTTAAAGGGCTATAATATAAAAAATTTCTTAAAAGAATTTTCTGAAATTTTAGATAGCTCTGGCATGAAATTTGTGATAAAAATTGCCGAAGTGGATGAAATTTTTATAAATTTCAAAGATGACCTTAAATTTAAAAGCGAAACCTCGCAACTTCGTTACATCTGCGGCTCAAAAAGCCTCTACCGCCTAGTAAAAAGCGAGATCATAAAGATAAAAGAATTTGATAAAAAAGCCTTTTTAAACTACCATTTAAAGGCATTTTTGCCATTTTCTAGCATAAGCTACTTGGCACAAGAGCCAAATTTAAAAAGTGGCTTTGGTGGGATCGATGAAATTTACCGCTTAAACTGCATACTAAACTGCCTTGATAGCGACGTTTCAGTTAGATCACAAGCCCTTAAAGTGATGAATGAAAAAGAGATAGCTAGCTTTAACCTAAATGTGGATTTTTTACTAAGCTTGCTAAGTGCTTTAAATTTAACCCAAAACACCGACACTTTCAGCGCTTCAAGTGTCGAGATCACGACAAATTTCATGCAGACAAAGTCCAAAAAACTTCAAGACAACGAGAGCGTCATCAGCCAAAAGATGCTAAGCTCGATGAATAACGTAGCCATTTATTCAAGATTTATCGCAGCTTCGCTTTGCAGGCCATTTTTCAAAAGCGAGCTAAGCTTCGTTCAAAGAAAATTTGCTAGGCTAAAAAATGGCTTTTATGAGATAAATGGCGTCATCTACGTGCCACTTCACAAAAAGCCAGCGCTCATCGAGGATCTCATAAATGAGCTTTTAGAGCTAAAAGATGTGGATTATAAATTTGATATAAGCGCGATCTTTTATATCAAGCGAGCCATCATCACAAAAGATGGCTTAGAGCGCGCTATCAGCGAGTTTAAGAAGATATTTTTAAGAGAAAATTCCTACGCTATTTTAAAATCCTTGCTCGATGCGCAGATGATACAAATTTTGATAAAACCGATGGAACACATCTCCCAGCTAGCAGAATATGACGGCTATCACGAATTTACGGTTGATGAGCATAGTATCTTAAGTGTCAAATTTCTTGAAAATATAAAAGATAAATTTATAAAAAATCTCTACACTGAGCTTTGCTTAGAGGGCAAAACGATGCTTAAGATCGTGACGCTTATGCATGACGTTGGTAAAGGACTTGGCGGCAAAGATCACGCAAACATCGGCGCAAACATCTTTAGAGCCTATGCCAACAAGCTAAATTTAAGCCAAAAAGCTATCAACATCGGCGTCGTCTTGATAAAATATCACACCCTAATGAGCAACGTCTCAAACAGAGAGGATATCTACTCACAGCGCGTCATCTTCGCCTTTATCTCGAAGCTTGGCGACAAGCAGGTTTTAAAGCTACTTTACATCCTTAGCTACTGCGTGATAAACGCCACAAATGAGAGGCTTTACAACGCCTACACAGCAAAGCTTTTAAGAGAGCTTTATGAAATTTCTCTTAGCGCATTTAGCGATGAAAATTTACTTGATGAAGCGACAAGGCGGGTAAAAAAAGAGCAGTCTATAAAACGAAATAGCGAGTTTTTGGCACTTGAGCCAAAGCTGCAAGAGAAAATTTTTAAGATCACATCAAATTTGGTCTTTACAAAATATAGCGCGAGCGAGATCATAAATTTAAGCAAAGTGGCTGATAGCTTAAACGAAACCGAAATTTTCATAAACAATAGTAAAAATTTAAGCATTCAAATTTATACAAATAAAAGCCTAAATTTAAGCGCCCTGCTCTATGAATTTGCCAAATTTGACCTTGCGTATATGGAGATATTTGAGCTTTTTGAGAAGAAATTTTATATCAGGCTTGACTTTAACCAAAATGTAAAAAATCATGAGCTTGAAAATACTAAAATTTTAGCCCTAAAATCCCTAAATAGCGAGGTTTTAAGAGAGCCATTGAAACCAAATATTAACAAAGATGAGATAAACTTCGAGCTAAATCACTCAAAAGATTACGCCAAGCTTAGCATCAACGCAAAAGATCAGCGCGGGCTAATGGCTTATGTGATGAGTGTTTTTGACAGGCTTCATTTTCAAGTCACGAGTGCGAGAATTCAGACGGTTAAAAATAGAACGAGAAATCTCTTTTTGATCGAGAAAAACGAGCGACTTGAGAGTAAAGGCGAAGAGATATTAAATTTATTAATAAGCGAGTAAAACATGTGTGGAATCGTAGGATACATCGGAGATAAAGAGAAAAAAGAGGTCATTTTAAGCGGGCTAAAAGAGCTTGAGTATCGCGGATACGACAGCGCTGGCATGGCTGTGATGAGTAACGATAAGATCGACTTTTTCAAAGCGGTCGGCAAGCTTGAAAATTTAGTCCTAAAGACAAAGGACTTTACATCAGAAGGTTTTGGCGTGGCGATAGGTCACACACGCTGGGCTACGCACGGCAAACCAACCGAGATAAACGCTCACCCACACCTTGGCGAGCACTCATTTGTCGTTCACAACGGCATCATCGAAAACTACAAAGAGCTTAAAGATGAGCTTGAGGCAAAGGGCGTGAAATTTATGAGCCAAACCGACACTGAAGTGATCGTGCATCTTTTTGAAGAAATTTTAAAAGAGAAAAAAGACCCATTTAAGGCTTATGAGGCGACTATCGCAAAGCTAAGAGGCGCATACGCGACGCTACTTATAACCAAAACTGCGCCTGATAAGATATTTTTCGCAAAAGATGCCGCTCCTATGGCGATAGGCAAAAGCGATAAAAAAGAGGTATATTTTGCCTCATCAGATGCGCCGCTAATTGGCAACGCAACAGAAGTAGCCTACTTAGATGATAACAACTACGGCTACGTGAGCTTAGACGAGATAGCTGTTTTTAAACACGGCAAAAAAGCTAGCATAACCTTTAATGCACTGCCAAAAGATAAGAGCTATGCCCAAAAAGAGGGTTATACATTTTTTATGGAGAAAGAAATTTACGAGCAAGGCGCAGTCGTATCTGAAACCATCATGGGCAGAGTTAAAAACCACAAAGTCACCCTTGAAAATTTAGACGATGAATACCTAAAAGGTATCGATGATATCGTGCTTTGTGCGTGCGGCACTAGCTATCATGCAGCGCTAACTGCAAGCTATCTTTTTGAAAGGCTTGCTAAAGTTAGAACAAAGGTCGAAGTGGCGAGCGAATTTAGATATAGAAAGCCTTATCTAAACAAAAACTCGCTTTTTATCGTCATCTCACAAAGTGGCGAGACAGCTGATACTCTTGAGGCACTTAGGATCGCAAAAGAGGCTGGGCTAAAGACACTTGCGATTTGCAACGTCGATAACTCTTCTATTGTTAGACTAGCTGATAATACGCTTCTAACTCGCGCTGGCATCGAAAAAGGTGTGGCAAGTACAAAGGCTTTTGCAACGCAGATCATCGTGCTTTGGATGCTTGTGCTTCAAATGGCATCAGCAAAGGGATCTATAAGCAAAAAAGAGCTTGATCACGAGATCAAAACGCTTCTTCACATCCCACAAATTTTAAATATAGATAACACCTTGCAAGAGAAGCTACACCGCCTAAGCAAGCACTATTTGCACGGCCATGGCTTCTTCTTCATCGGTAGAGATATCTTCTATCCGCTAGCACTTGAAGGTGCGTTAAAACTTAAAGAGATTTCATATCTTCATGCCGAGGGCTATCCATCAGGCGAGATGAAGCACGGCCCTATCGCGCTTGCAGATGAGAAGCTATTTACGATCGCTTTAATGCCTCAAAACTTACTATATGAAAAGACAAAAAGCAATGTCGAAGAGCTCGCTGCAAGAGATGCTTACATCCTAGCAATAAGTCCGCTTGAGTTTGAACTAAGCGATGACTACGTAAAAACAAGCGTTCAAGATCACTATATGAGCGAATTTTTCGAGATGATGCTAGTGCTTCAGCTACTTGCACTTGAAATTTCCGTTAGACTTGGCAACAACGTCGATATGCCAAGAAACCTCGCAAAAAGCGTAACTGTCGAATAATTTATGTGGCTGGCATCTTGCTGGCCGCTTAAATTTTTGTAAAAAATAGTTTTGTATTATGTTATTAAACATAAATTTTATATTAATATTTTTATAATATTTACTCATATATAATTCTAAAACTAACTTAAACATTAAGGATAAAAATGAAGTTAAGTTCATCTTTACTAAGCGTAGGTCTTGGAGTTTTACTTTTAAGTGGTTGTGCAACTGGCAATAGCAATGGCGTAACTGGCAGTGCTGCTGGTAGCAACAACAAAAATGCTAACACAAAAATAGAAAAATGTAGTAGCACTCTTGGAACACTTGCATTTTATGAAGACCAAAATTCAGACTGGTATTCATATTTAACACACAACTACAAGCTCACATCAACTATTCCAGTTTTGCGTCTTCTTGCACAACAAACTGGCTGCTTTGTTATAGTTGAGCGTGGTGCTATGATGGATAATATGATGCAAGAGCGTGCACTTGATAGATCAGGCGAACTAAGAAGCGGTTCTGGCTTTGGCAAAGGCAAAATGGTGGCAGCTGATTATACTATTCGCCCTGAAATTTTCTTTAGTAACGAAGATACTGGTGGCGTAGGCGGTGTTGTTGGAGCACTTTTTGGTAGTGTAGCAGGTGCTGTAGCTGGAGGTTTTTCAACAAAAGAGACGCAAACCACTTTAGTTCTTATAGAAAATCGTTCAGGCGTTCAATTAGCAGCGGCTATTGGTTCAGCTTCTAGCACTGACTTCTTTGGCATGGGTGGCGGTGCTGGCGCTTCTCTTGGTGCTGGACTTGGAGCATATTCAAGAACACCTGAGGGAAAAACACTTGTAAATGCTTTCCTTGATTCGATGAATCAATTGGTTATCGCCCTAAAAGACTACAAAGCACAAACCGTAAAAGGTGGTCTTGGCAAAGGTGGAAGCCTAAAAGTAGGAGATTAATATGAAATTTATAGCCATTTTATTTTGTTCATTAACTTTTTTGTTTTCTATGAGTTATGAAAAAAAAGTTGAAGCTAGGCTTTGTGGTCTTATAAATCAAAGAGAAATGGCTAAAATTTATGGTGACATAAGAAGTATTGATAGCTTTGATAAAAAAATAGAAAGCTACAAATTTCGCAACGGAATAGAAAAATTTGACGAGGATAGTTGTCGAACAAATGGCTACTATCCTGTTGATCCAAACTATGCACCATATCCGCCTAACTACCGCCCATACTATCAAAATGGATATGATAGATTCCAGCGTGGTTACCGCGACGGCTACTATAACGATGACGACTACGATGATGGTTTTGATCGTGGTTATAGACGTGGTTATAAGGATGCCAGAAGAGATTATAGGTTAGGTAGATAATCTTATCTAGCCTTAACTTTAGCTGGCTCTTTTCTAATAAAAAAGATTTTTACAAATAACAAATCAAAAGCAATGCATATATAAAATTTTACTGCTATAAACAAATTCGAGACATTAAGCAAAAAATATAAAACCTGTGGATATGGCAACATCCCAACTACCCAAATTTTTCTTTCGATAAAAGTACAATAGACACCCTTGCAAATAGGCTAGAGCAAAATCACGAAATTTTAAAAGAGATAACAAGCAAGACCAGCAGAAACGATCTTTTAAAGGCGCAAATTAGCGCCCTAGAAGATGAGATCTTTTACTCATCTCTCATAGAGGGCGAGAGGCTAAAAAGATCAAGCATTCGCTCATCGGTAAAAAAGAGACTAGATGAAAATTTTGACTGGCTAGCCGACACTCATGCGACTAGACACAGTGATAATCTAGTCTCGCTAATGCTTGAAGCAAATTTAAACAAAGCTCCTTTGAACTTTGAGCGGCTACATGGCTGACACAATGCCTTGTTTGAATATAGCCATAGCAAAATTTACAAGATAAAAAGAGCTAAATTTAGAGATGATGAGATGAGTGTAGTCTAAGGTCCTTAAAAAAATATGCAAATCCACTACGAAGCCTTGTCAGCAGAGCGCGTAGAGGATGAGAAATTTTTTAAATTTTATCAATAAAAATCACGAAAACACATATGTAAAAAGTGCCTTAGCGCACCTTTGGTTTGTGATCATCCATCCTTATGATGACGGCAACGGATGCATGGCAAGGGCTTTGGCGCACTACTGCTTGGCAGCTAACAGCATTAAGCTATTTTCTATCACCAGCATTATTTATGCAAATAAAAAAGATTATTATGAAATTTTAAAGCAGACGACAAAGCTTGAAAATAATTTAAACTTTGACTTCACAGCGTGGATAAAGTGGCATTTAGAAGCGGTAAATAGCGCCATAAAACAAGCTATAAGTTCATTAAAAAGATAAAATTTCTATCAAATTTAAGAGCCAAAGCCCTTAAATTTTATCTTTACTTAGGATCTTTGCGAGCTGCTCTTTGATCTCATCATCAAATTCGCTAACACTTATCACGCCCCTACTCTCGCACATCTTAGCGTCATTTACCTCGCAGTAGCCACTCAGCGCGTTTTTATATCCGCCCCTTATGCAAGCCTCTCTGTCTTCTAAAAATCCAGCCCCACCAAGGATAAGCACGCCAAGGTCAAAGCCGATCTTAAATTTCGCGCTCGCTGAGCTTTTTATCCAGCTTAAAAATATCTCATCATACCTTAACCCAAGCGCTCCAACGCCATCTGGCACGACCAAGATATCCACGCCGTAAAGGCTCTCAGCGTAAATTTCAGGATGAAGCCTGACGCCAAATTCATCGACTATCTCAGGCTTTAGGGCGTAGGTTTTGATGTTAAAACCTTCAAATTTATGCAAAAAATCATAAATTTTGGCAAAGCTTAACAAATTTATCTTGTCAAACATCAAAATGCCAACTTTCATGTTAGCTCCTTTTAATGAAGTGCCTCATTTAGCTTGATCGCCCTTTTGCTCGCACTCGCGGTGATCTGACCTGTTTGACTATTTTGTCTAAAATGAAGCCCATTTAGCCCGCCAAGCTCGAGCGCTTTGTAAATTTCAGCCTCAAATTTAAACCCTGGATTTATCTTAGCTAGCTTTTCGCGCTCGCTTGCCGAGATATAGACCTTTGTGCCCTCGAGCACCGCTATGCCAGCATCCACGATGCAGTTATCACCAAGTGGCACGCCAGTAACTGAGTTTGCGCCAAGCAAGCAGTGTTTGCCGATGCTTACAGGGTTGCCGTTCGTGCCGCTTAGCACGCCAAGTATGCTAGCTCCACCACCTACGTCACTACCCTCGCCCACGACGACAGAGCTGCTGACCCTACCCTCTACCATCACGCCACCAGTCGTGCCTGCATTAAAGTTGATATAAGCAGCTCCTGGCATGACGACTGTGCCAGGATGCACAGCTGCGCCCATGCGAACCTTGGCAGCGTCTAAAATTCTCGTGTTATCAGCTGGGATGATGTGACTTAAAAATCTTGGGAATTTATCCACGCTCACGATCGCTGGATACTCGCCAAACATCTTTAGAGAAATTTCATTTTCTCTTAGCCACTCAAGCTCGATCGGGATGTTTTGGCTAGTCCATGCGACATTTGGCAGCACTCCAAAGGCTCCATCAAGCACGATCGTCCTAGGTGCGACCTTGCCAAGTGAGATCAAGTAAAGCTTGAGATAGACGGCTTCTACGCTAAGTGGCTTTGCGTCATCAAATAAAAATACAAGCTTAAATTTATTCTCGTTTAGCTCAAGATCGTCATCAAATGCCATCTTCACAGCGTGTAAATTCCCCACGTTTTTGTGTGATTTTATATCTTTTTCAAAGACGCTAAAGAGCTTGCTAGCCTTTTTTGCTACCTTTGGCGTGAGATCAGTCACGAACTCGGATGCGCTAAAATCAACCTCAACATCACACTTTTGCAAGGCGTAGATAAAAGCAGCTGCGCTTAAAAAGCTCTCTTTATAATTTACAACGGCGTAACTTGCTTGCAAAATTTTGTCGCTATTTTTTTGTCCGCGATCGACTCTTGCGATGCCAAAAGCAACTGGATCTTTGTAACCATCTTTTTTTCTAAATTCTTCAAAAAATTCCTTAAATTCGTTTGCGTCTTTAAACTCTTTAGACATCTATTCTCCTTTAAATTTTTTCTTAGTCTAGCCAAAAATGGCTAAAAATTTTATGATTTTAAAGCATTTTGGTTTTGATAAATTTATAAATTATAATAATGATTAATCTTATCATAAAGAAAATAGAAAATAAAATGCCTCAAATTTTACAAGGAGACAAATGTCAAATTTAGCTACCAAACCAAAATTTGCCCTAGCTGCACTGATCGGTTTAATCGCTGGCGTAGTTTCAGCCTTTGTCAAATGGGGTGCAGAAGTGCCGCTTCCACCAAGAAGCCCTATGGATATGTTTAACGCAGCTTGCGGACCAGAAAGTGCCATCAGAGCGGCTGATGCGATCGACTGCTCGAGAAATTTCTTAAATCCGCCTTATGTGTTTTTGAGAGATTATGTCGGTATCGCCGATCCAAACGCCGCTATCTACGAGTTTGCAGGACATGCATTTAACTACGTGATGCTAACGCACATCATATTTTCAGTCGTCTTTGCCGTTGGCTACTGCGTCGTGGCTGAGAAATTTCCAAAGATCACGATGTGGCAAGGCGTGATGGTTGGTATCTTAGTAACTATCGCAGTTCACGGCATCTCACTGCCGCTTCTTGGCCTCACTCCGCCACTTTGGACACTTCCTTGGTATGAGTATGTCTCTGAGTTTGTAGGTCACATGGTCTGGTTTTGGTCGATAGAGATCATCCGCCACGACCTAAGAGCTAGGATCACAAAAGAAAAAGACCCAAGCGACTGCTGCAACGCATAGCTTATAAATTTGCTGTTTTGGGCGCAAAACCTAAGACAGCAAAATTTAATCATTTAAAAAACTCTAGCGCCTCTTGATCGCAGCCAATAACTAAAAACAAAATTTCATCATTTTTTGCAAGGCTTGAAAATCTTAACTAGCTCTTAATGCATAAATTTAAAAGCTTAATCGTTTAGCACTCCTCGCTAAGCTCTAAATTTTCTAAACAAAGTGGCTTTTCATCCTCAAAAATCACCCCTATACCGTAAGGCTCGCAGATATCAAGCGCGCCCTCTGCAAATCTCATCAGCCACTGCTTATCATGCGCATAAAAGGTGCATTGTGGTGAGCTAAAGGGCAGGTCGCAAACTGGCGCGTCAAGCAAGCTAAGCTCGTCCTTGCTTAAAAAGCACCCTCGCCTAAGCTCATCTTTTAAAAAGATAAGCGCCTCTTTTATATGCTGGTCGATATCGCTGGCGATGCGATCTGCTAGCAAAGTAGTCTCATCATCTACGTCCGCCCTATCTGTGCTAACGAGGCAAAATAGCACCTGCCCAAAAATTTCACTTTTTTGCCCAGTCTCCGCATACCAGATAAAACCATCATCTGTCGCAACTTTTTCAAGTTCGCCAAATTTCAAAGTCATTTTTTATTCTCGTTTTTGTGGTTTTGCTACCCTTACGAAAAAGAGCCAAATTTAAGTAAATTTGTCGTGACATAAAATAGAGATAGCTTGTAAATTTGCCCTTTTAGAATAAAGCAAAAGCTAAATTTACAAGCAAATTTTCAGTTTTTCTCGCTACTTAAAAGCAAAATTTCTCATCAGTGCCATTTTGCTTGCGCATAGCTTTGAAGTTAGCAAGATTGTCTTTGTCTAAAAAGTAATCTTTCTCTTTTTTATTGCGCGCTTCTAGCTTTTCTATGCCTTTTGCAAGGGCTGCTTTTCTATCTTCGTGAGGCGAGCTAAATTCTGGCGAAAACATCGCTTCATAGGCATTTTTCTTGGTCCATTCAAGTGCTTTGTCAGCGATCTCTTGTTGCTTTTTGATATCGCAAAATGCATAAGGATTGACCACGTCGCCAACAAGCTTCATAAACGCCCCTATCGCAGCCACCACGTCAGTAAATTTCTCGCCCTCCATGTCTATAACGCCTCTTAACAAGATCGCGCGGTTTTTTGCCGCATAAAACCAAAATACCGCATCATCGCGAAGTCCAAGATCGTATGCGCGAGCCGAGAGAACAAAAAGAGTTATCGGAGAGACCATTTGCGGGGCGTCTTGCACGATCTTTTCAGCCTTTTTAAAGTCCTCTTCTTTGCCACTTTTTAAAAGCTCATCTATCTTGTCATAGACCTTGACGTACTCCACCTTGCCAGCATTTGCTGAGTAGTAAGGCGTGACATAGATGTCGATACTTCTTACTTTGCCGTCATTTGCAAAGCCACATACTGCTGTAAAAAGTAGCGCCGTAAGCAGTGATAAAATTTTCATTTTAGCTCCTTGGTTTAAAATTTTTATTATTTTAACTAAAAGCAGTTGAAAGGTTGGAGTAAATTTGAAAGAAAGTCCGCAAATTTAAAGCGGACTTTGAAGATTAGTTTTTAAAACTATGGATAGGTGCTGGAATTTGTCCGCCACGAGCGATGAAGTCGGCACTTGAAGCTTTATTTATCTTCATCACAGGCGCTCTTCCTAAAAGGCCGCCAAACTCGATCATATCGCCCTCACGTCCAAGAGGTATGATACGAACGGCCGTTGTTTTTTGATTTATCACGCCGATAGCCGCCTCATCAGCGATCATCGCAGCTATACTCTCGCTTGGCGTGTCCGCAGGTATGGCGATCATATCAAGTCCAACTGAGCATATCGCAGTCATCGCTTCAAGCTTTTCTAAATTTAATGATCCCGCGCGCACCGCAGCTATCATGCCTTCATCTTCTGAAACTGGGATAAAAGCGCCGCTTAAGCCGCCCACTTGATTGCACGCCATAACGCCACCTTTTTTGACTGCGTCGTTTAAGAGAGCTAGTGCCGCAGTCGTGCCGTGCGTACCGACAGCCTCAAGCCCCATCTCCTCAAGCACGCGAGCCACCGAGTCGCCCACGGCTGGCGTTGGAGCAAGAGAGAGATCGACGATACCAAATTTAACCCCAAGGCGCTCGCTCGCCATTTGACCAACGAGCTGACCGATACGAGTGATCTTAAACGCCGTCTTTTTCACAGTCTCAGCCACCACGTCAAAGCTCTCGCCACGCACCTTTTCAAGCGCTCTTTTTACGACGCCTGGGCCTGAAACGCCGACATTTATCACCACGTCAGCCTCGCCCACGCCGTGAAATGCACCAGCCATGAAAGGATTGTCCTCGACTGCGTTTGCAAAAACAACAAGCTTCGCACAGCCCATCTCTGAAGCTGCTGCCGTCTCTTTTATGATGCGTCCCATATCACGCACTGCGCTCATATTTATGCCACTTTTTGTTGAGCCGACATTGACACTTGAGCATACTTTTGCAGTTTGTGCGAGTGCTTGCGGGATAGAATTTATCAAAATTTCATCGCCCTTTTGATAGCCCTTTTGAACTAAGGCCGAAAAACCACCTATAAAATCAATACCAACTTCAATAGCCGCCCTATCAAGCGTCTTTGCGATCATCACGTAGTCTTTTGCATCTGTTGCGGCGCCGATTATCGAGATAGGCGTCACGCTCACTCTTTTATTGACGATTGGTATGCCTAGCTCGGCAGAAATTTCGTTGCCCACCCTAACTAGGTCTTTGGCTTTAGTGGTGATTTTTGCGTAAATTTTGTCGCAGGCTTTGCCCATGTCAGGGTCGATGCAATCAAGCAAACTAATGCCCATCGTGATCGTTCTGATGTCAAAATTTTGCTCCTCGATCATCGAGATCGTTTCGGTTACATTTTTGATATCCATCTTTTGTCCTTAAATTTTGTGCATCGCATCAAAAATGGCTGAGCTTTGGATGTTTATCTTTACTTTTAGGCTCTCTCCAAGCTTATCTAGCTCCGCTCTTAAGGCTGTAAAGTCCTTATTTTCATCGCTTGAAACCACCGCCATCATCGTGAAAAAGTCGCTCAAAATAGTCTGGCTTATATCATCTATATTTAGCCCTAGCTCGCTAAGCTTTGCTGAGACGCCAGCAACGATGCCAACTCTATCTTTTCCGACTACGGTTACGATCGCTTTCATCTTTTCTCCTGTTAAATTTCTTTTAAAAGCTAAATTTGCACGTTTTTTTAAATTTCAAACGTGCAAATTTATAGGTCAAATCCCCTATTTTAGAGACTACTTCGAGCAAGCACTCTTGCCGTCATTTACTGGCTGGATCGCTGAGTTATCAGCCCCACCGCCGTTATTTATATTTTCTATTATCTCCCAAAGCCTTGCAGCTGCGCTCTCATAGCGTTTTGCAGTGACTGAGTTTGGCTCATAAAAGCTAACTGGCTTGCCGCTATCGCCGCCCACACGAACCGCTGGCTCGATAGGAATTTCGGCTAAAATTTGAGTGTTGTAAGCCTTTGCTACCTCTTCAGTCGTGCCTTTGCCAAAGATGTCGTACTCTTTGCCGTTATCTGGGCAGATGAAGCCACTCATGTTCTCTATGACGCCAGCGATTGGGATGTGAAGCTTCTCAAACATATCAAGCGCACGCTTGCTATCATCAAGTGCTACAACTTGAGGCGTTGTGACGCATACACCTGCCGTTACTGGCACGCTTTGAGCAAGGGTAAGCTGCGCATCGCCCGTTCCTGGAGGCATGTCAAGAAATAGCACGTCAAGCTCGCTCCAAAGCACGTCTCTTAGCAGCTGCTCGATCGCTTTCATGATCATCGAGCCGCGCCAGATAAGGCTCATGCCCTCTTCCATCAAAACGCCCATACTCATCATCTCGACGCCGTGGCTAAGGATAGGCTTTAGTTTGTTGCCAATCACTTGTGGCTGGGTATTTACTTCGCCTAGCATTCTTGGGATATTTGGTCCGTAGATATCAGCGTCTAAAACACCCACTTTTTTGCCTAGTTTTGCCATTGAGATGGCTAAATTTAGCGTTGTGGTTGATTTACCAACGCCGCCTTTTCCAGAGCTTACCATTACGAAATTTTTAACTTGTGGCGCGATATTTTTACCGCTTTGAGTGTTACTTTTCTCCTCAGGTATCTTTGGCTGGATCAAATTTAGAACGTACTCATTTGAGCCCATGACACGTTTGATGTCCGTTTTTAGCTCGTTTGCCACATCAGGATTTGAGCTAACGATCTCGACTTCTATTGCAATTTTATCGCCGATTTCTACGTTTTTTACAAAGCCAAAGCTAACTATATCCTTTTCAAATCCCGGATATATGACGCCTTTTAGTCTATTTAAGACCTCTTCTTTATTTAACATTTTTCTCCTTTTTCTAGATCTTTTGAAATTTTATATGCACAAAATTTTGGTCCGCACATCGAACAAAAATGAGCGCTCTTAAACGCATCTTCTGGCAAGCTCTCATCGTGAAGCTCTCTAGCCTTTTTTGGATCAAAGCTAAGCTCAAACTGCTTGTTCCAGTCAAACGCATACCTCGCGTCACTCATAGCATGGTCTTTTTCGATAGCTCCAGCCTTGCCAAGTGCGATGTCTGCGGCATGAGCTGCTATCTTGTGAGCTACGATGCCCTCTCTTACGTCATTTTCATTTGGCAAGCCAAGGTGCTCTTTTTGCGTTACGTAGCAAAGCATGCTAGCGCCGTGATATGCTGCCATCGTACCACCTATCGCTGAAGTGATATGATCATACCCCGCGCCGATATCGCTAACAAGCGGCCCAAGCACGTAAAATGGGGCGTCATGGCAGAGCTCTTGTTCGATTTTCATATTATACTCAATTTGACTTAATGGCACATGACCAGGACCCTCTATCATCACTTGCACATCTTTTTGCCACGCACGAAGTGTTAGCTCTCCAAGCACCTTTAGCTCGCTAAGCTGTGCCTCGTCTGTCGCGTCATAAAGGCAACCTGGGCGAAGTCCGTCGCCAAGCGAGAGCGAAACGTCATATTTAGCACAAATTTCTAAAATTTGATCAAAAATTTCATAAAATGGATTTTGCCTATTTAGCTTTGACATGTAGCTTGCGCTTAGGCTGCCACCCCTGCTAACTATGCCCATTTTACGCTTTTTAACAAGCGGCAAAAACTCACGCAAAAAGCCAGCATGTATCGTAAAGTAACTCACCCCTTGCCTTGCTTGCTTCTCTAGCACGCTTAAAATCAGCTCATTTGTGATATTTGTAACCTCTTTTGCCTCTTTTAAAATTTCATACATAGGCACCGTTCCAACTGGCACGCTTGAATGCTCAATGATAGCGCTTCTAATGGCGTCTAAATCGCCGTCCGTGCTTAGGTCCATAACCGTATCAGCGCCAAATTCTAGGCAAATTTCAAGCTTTCTAAGCTCAGCGCAAATGTCGCTGCTTAGGCTTGAGTTGCCGATATTTGCATTGACCTTTGTCTTTAGCTTTCTGCCTATACCCATTGGCTTTAAATTTATGTGATTTACATTTGCTGGGATGATGATCCTGCCGTTTGCCACCTCATCCATCACTAAATTTTCGCTCACTCCCTCGACCTTTGCCACATAGCTCATCTCCTTTGTGAGCTCACCACGCCTAGCATAGTACATCTGCGTCTTTGTCATGACCAGCCTTTTTTTAAAATTTAAAGGCTCATTTTAGTCCTTTTTTGTTTTGATCTAACTAAATGCTAGACTTAAATTTATTTCTATAAAAAGAAATATTTAGCTTTTAGGTGTATAATTCCGTAACAATCTTCAAAGGAGCTACCTTGCTTGATATCTCACTTATAATGCTAGGAGCAGGAAATTCCAGTCGTTTTGAGCTACCTGTAAAGAAGCAATGGCTTCGCATCGGCAGCGACCCACTTTGGCTATTTGCCACTAAAAATTTGAGTAACTTTTACACATTTAAAGAGATCATCGTCGTTAGTAAAGAGTGCAAATATATGTCTAAATTTGCTCCAAATTATAAATTTGTTGATGGCGGCGAGACAAGGCAAGATAGCCTAAAAAACGCACTTGAGCTAGTAAATAGCGAATTTGTCTTAGTTAGCGACATCGCGCGCCCTTGTATATCAAGTGAGCTCTTTCACAAGATCATCGAGGCGGCCGCACAGGCTGACTGCGTGGTGCCTGCGCTAAAGATCGCTGACACTGCCTATCTTGGCGAAAACGCAATAGACAGAGAAAAGGTAAAACTTATCCAAACACCGCAGCTCTCGCGCACAGCACTTCTTAAAAAGGCTCTTAGTAACGGCGAAATTTACACAGATGATAGCTCGGCTATGAGGGCCATTGGCGCAAGCGTTTGGCACATTTTGGGCGATGAGATGGCTAGAAAGATCACTTTTAAAGAGGATCTTGCCAAAATTTCAGCCCTAAAAGCACCAGAAAATGAGCTCTTTGTTGGTAACGGCTTTGACGTGCATGAGTTTGAAAAGGGTCGTCCGCTTGTGCTTTGTGGCGAGAAGATCGACTACGAGTTTGGACTAAAGGCTCACAGCGACGGCGATGTGGCACTTCATGCGCTAACAGACGCCATTCTAGGAGCTGCTGGGCTTGGCGATATAGGCGAACTTTTTCCTGATACGGACGCTAAATTTAAAGATATTAGCTCCATTTATCTGCTGCAAGAAGCTTATAAAAGGGTGCAAAGCGTGGGCTTTGTGCTAACAAACGCTGATATCACGATAATGGCTCAAAAGCCAAAACTCTCAAAGCTAAAATCAAAAATGGAGGCAAACATCGCGCAGGCTCTAAATTTAAGCCGCAGCCGCATAAATGTAAAGGCGACGACGACTGAGGGGCTTGGCTTTGTGG
Source organism: Campylobacter concisus UNSWCS (assembly GCF_000466685.1). Classification (GTDB taxonomy): domain Bacteria; phylum Campylobacterota; class Campylobacteria; order Campylobacterales; family Campylobacteraceae; genus Campylobacter_A; species Campylobacter_A concisus_A. The sequence goes on along the minus strand of NZ_ANNG01000007.1, from coordinate 39,494 downwards.
GCAGATGCGAAGGGATCGCTGTCATGGCAAGCGCTAGCCTTAAATTTTACAACTGGACACAAATATGAAAATTTTAATAGTAGAAAACGAAATTTACCTAGCTGGCTCGATGGCTAGCAAACTAGCTGACTTTGGCTATGACTGCGAGATCGCAAAGAGCGTCAAAGAGGCTTTGAAATTTGAAAATTTTGACGTAGTGTTACTTTCTACCACACTCCCTGGGCAGGACTTCTACCCTGTAATAGAGAAATTTAAAAGCTCTATCATCATCTTGCTCATCGCCTACATCAACAGCGACACCGTGCTAAAGCCGATACAAGCGGGTGCTGTGGATTACATACAAAAGCCATTTATGATAGAAGAGCTTGTTAGAAAGATAAGACATTTTGAAGAGTTTAGAGGCTTTAAAAACGAGATCAAAAACTACGAAAACTATATAAATTTCGCCCTAAAAGACTACGAGATACCTTGTTTTGAAGCTAAAAAGATCAAATTTCCACTTCTTTTAAAATCAAGCAAAAATGGCTACAGCGATAAATTTATCTTTAACTATGTAAAGGCAAACAAAACGCCATTTTTGTTTTTAGGCAAAGCCTGTTTTAGCGAGCTTGAAAAAGCACTTGCTCAAAGTGGCGACGAGCTCATCTACATCACAAATCTCGAAGAGTTAAAAGAGGATGAAAAAGAGAAAATTTTAGAGCTTTGCAAGAAGAAAAAAGTGGCTATCCAAACTAGCGATTTTGCGCAAAGTGCGCCATTTGAGGAGCTTGAACTCTCCATCAGAGATAAAAACTTTGACATCGGCGAGATCGTCACGATCGATGAATACATAAAATATATCATCGTTAATTATCAAGATAAATTCCCCGACACCGAGCTAAGCAAAAAGCTTGGAATTTCTAGAAAATCACTTTGGGAAAAGAGAAAGAAATATGACGTCAGCAAGAAAAAATAGTGAAATTTCTATAAACACCGAAGTTTATGGCGCCTTAGAGCTTATCAAAAACAAAATTCTCTCAAATTTTAGCGCCCTGATGGACGACGAGCAGATCAAAGAGGTGGCAAAAAAGGGCTACTTTAACGGCGAGCCGATGCCCTATTCTTTTGGCTTTGCCCCATTTGGCGAGGTCAATCAAAATATCGCTAGCAAGCTGCATGCTGGGCAAAGAGTAAATTTAAATATGGACGGCAAGATCGTTGGGCACATCGACGTGGCAAAGGTCTTTAAATTTGACGAGAGCATGCGAGCTAAAAATATATTTTTAGCAAATGAATCAAACAGCGAAATGTCGCTAAATTTAGGCAAATACGGCATAAGCGGCGAGTTTGAGCTATATGATGAGAGCCTCCAAATAAGCAAAGATGCGCTAAATGAGCTGATAAAAGAGAGTGGCGCCAAGAAAATAACGGCTGTTTTTTTAACGGCTGACCCTTTTAACCGCGCGCATGAACGCCTAGTTAGGATGACTATCGACAAGGCCGATCTCGTGGTCGTTTTTCTAATAAGAACGCGCGAAGAGAGGCACATCGACTACGAGATCAGAAAGCAGGTGCTTGACTTTTTTAACCAAAACTATCTGCCAACAAAAAAGGTCTTTGTCTTTGCGCTAAAAAACACGACCCTTTTTAGCTCGCACGCCAACCCTACGCTTGAGTGCATCGCAGCTTCAAGACTTGGCGCAAATAAGCTAGTCATCGGACAAAACCACTCAGGCATTGGCATGTTTTTTGACCACAACGAAGTTCATACGATACTTGACATCTACAAAAACGATCTAAATTTAGACGTGATCGTCCTGCCAGAGCTAGTTTATTGCAACAAGTGCAAGACGCTAGTTAGCACCAAAAGCTGCCCACACGGACAGCACCACCAGATCAAATACCACCCAGACGTGATCAAAGAGCTGCTATTTAACGGCATCATGCCACCAGCCATACTAGTAAGGCCTGAAATTTCAGCGCTCGTGCTAAGCAAGCTCTATGTAAATCGCTTTAAAGATATACAAAAGCTCTGCGACGATCTTTTTGTAAATTCTGGACTGCTTGAAAACAAGACCGACCGCGACTTTTACGAGGAGCTTATGAAGCTCTACCAGACATCATCACTCACTTAAGGAAATTTATGCAAAAGCTATTTTTGACATTTTTTGGATTTGGACTTTTACCAAAGGCGCCTGGCACTTGGGGCTCGGTGGCTGGAGCTGTGGCAGCTTATTTTGTGCTATATTTTTTCTCGGCCACCACGCTTTTACTGGCTAGCATTTTGCTATTTTTGGTGAGCATCAGCGTCATTGATGATTTTGAAAAAAAGGTAAATTCACACGACGAGAGCTTTATCGTGATCGACGAAGTTGCTGGCGTTTGGCTCGCTATCGCCATTAGCGGAGTGACGATCTCACAGCTAGTTCTCTCACTCGTGCTTTTTAGAGTGCTTGACATCAAAAAACCATCGATCATTGGTAGGATCGACCGCAACGTAAAGGGCGGACTTGGCGTCATGGGCGATGATATGGTTGCTGGATTTTTCGCTGGCATTATTAGCGCGATGATATATGGCGTGGCTATGAAATTTGGCGTAGTTTTGCCGTAAGCTGAGCTAGCATCTTGCTGGCTCTTTTTAAATTTAACTCTCCCTACTATTTTTCCATTTTAAAAACTCATCCCACTCTTCTTTTGATACTAGAACTTTATCGATATAATTCTTCTCATCCCTGCCTGCAATTTTATCTTTGTCATAAATTTTTCTAAAGACGATCATATTATAAAGTGAAAATCTAAGCTTTCCAAAAAGACTTAAATTTTTTGCATTTTCATGGGTTATCTCATTGCCATTTTTGTCACGTCCTTTGCCACCTAAAAACAGCAAATAAACAAGCGGAGTCATGAAATTAAATCTTAAAAGAAGCGCCCAAAAGCAGTTTAAAAAGCCGTGATTGTATTTAATGCAAACGTAAAAACCAAAGGCGGCGTAAATGGCTATTATAAAAAGCATAGTGTAAAAAATATAAGTTAATCCATCGTCGTTTGAAACGCCAAAATACTCACATACTGCACAAAAGATAGCTACAAAGATGGGAAATATCACGAGCGGAAAAATGAGATGCAGTCCAACTAGATCAAATTTACTCATATAGACTTTTATATTTCGCCTACCAGCAAAGATCATCAACAAAATAGCTAGCACTATCGGCGCAAATACCAAACTAACATAGAGATCATTGATATCCAAGTTGCGCTCCTATTTTATTTGATAAATTTGAGTTTATTGACGATACTTTGTATGCTTAAATTTTCAAACCGAGCTAAATTTACCTACGATTTTTGCGATTTTCTATGCCTATCCTCTCGCTATCTTCGATCTCTGCAACATAGCTTGGATTTTTCTTTTTAGCCTCTTTGTCTAAAAAGCTAATAAGCTTTGCATCGGCATTTTGGTGAGAGCAGATGAGGATTATAAAATTTATGTAGTTGCTAGCTTCTTTTGGAGCGACCTGATTTTTTTTCGCTGGTATTATAAATTTCTCTCCAAAAATTTGTATAAGCTCGAAAAGCTCGTTTTTGCTTAGAGTTTTATCACCAGCAAGCTCTTCAAGCTTTTCGATCGTGATCTCTTCTTCACTCTCGGGCTCTAGCCCTCTTGCCAAGACTTGATGGTCTTTGTTTTTTAGCAAAAGATAGACTAGCGCGCAAATGGCAACTATAAGCAAAAAAACAAAAAAGACTATCAAGCCTTTAAGAAGCATCTATAACCTTGTGCAAAGAGAGCGTTTCGTAAATGCAAGAACGCTCATCGCTATCATAATGGCGATGCTTATCCAGACAAAATCAGGCACTGGAAGCGGATCTCCAGCTGCGTATGAGTGCATGCCAGCTAGATAGAAATTTACCCCAAAATAGGTCATTATGATCGACCAATAGGCAAAAAATGATGCAACAGCAAATGCGTATTGATTATTAAGCTTTGGTATAAATCTCATGTGAAGCACTGCCGCATAGACAAGGATCGAAACTAGCGCCCAAGTCTCCTTGCTATCCCAGCCCCAGTATCTACCCCAGCTCTCATTCGCCCAAACGCCACCTAAAAAGTTTCCAAGCGTGAGCAAGCTAAGACCTAGTATCATCGCCATCTCATTTATACGCGTTGCTTCAGTGATATTACGCGCGATCTCAGCATTTGGCTTTTTCTTGTTTTGCAAGATGATAAGCAGCAAAGTAAAGCCACCAAGCAGTGAGCAAAGACCCAAAAATCCATAACTTGCAGTTATGATAGAGACGTGGATAGTTAGCCAGTAGCTCTGAAGCACAGGCACAAGTGTCGTGATCTGCGGATCCATCCAGCTAAGGTGTGCGACAAATAGCGTAACGCCAGCCAATATAGATGTAAGCGCAAGTGCGATCGGACTACGTTTTGCAAAGATGATGCCAGATAGACCAAGCGCCCAAGCGATATAGACCATCGACTCGTAGGCGTTACTCCAAGGGGCGTGCTCAGCGATGTACCAGCGAAGACCAAGTCCAGCTGTGTGCGCAAGAAAAGCTAGTAAATTTATAATATATACAGCTTTAACTATGCCATTTATCTGCACTTTTGGTGCAAGCATCTTGACAAAAACAAATAGTAAAAGTGCAAGTCCAGCCAAAAGATATATCGGCGTCAAGCGGTCAAATACTTGAAATTTATTAAATAAAATTTCTATGTCTATTTTTTTCTCACTTGGCATGACGGCAGAGCCGTATTTGTGCTGATAGGCTGAAATTTTCTCAAGCGCCGCATCCGCCTTACTCCAGTCATTATCCTTTGAGGCTGCATCAACAGCTGAGAAATACTCTCTCATCATACCAACGACTAGCTCAGCCTCTTTTGGCGAGAAGTACATCATCGCACTAGCTGGCGAATACCATGAATTTGACGGATCATCTTGTTTTGGGAAAATTTTGAAAATTTCACCGATAAATATCATATAAAATACATTTAGTCTCTCGTCGATCTTTATCACATCTTTGTCAAAAGTATTGCGTGAGCCTGGGTGTTTGCGGTTTGCTATCTCGGCAAATTTTGTTAGTTTATACTCGCTTCCGCCATCTTTTGTCGCTTTAAAAAATTCATCAAAGCTTGCGTATCTTGCATTTTCATCGACGCCTAGCTCTTTTTTTAGCTCCTTGCTTTGGCCAAGTGCGATGATCTTCTCATTTCGCCAAAAATCAGGCGTTACCATTATAGAAAGCATCGCTTGGTTTGAATTTAGGCTACCTATGCTCTCGCCTCTGTGAATTTTGTTTAAAACCTCTTTGCTAAGCGTATCAAATGGCTTCATCCTGCCATCTGGACTTTGCACTATAAGCCTAGCAAGCTTGTCTGCATGCTCTTTGCTGATGTGCGGTAAGAAGTCCTCAGCCTTTAGCGAGCTAAAATTTAAGCCTAAAAGTAAGACAGCTATGAGCGCAGCCACTTTTTTACCGCTTTTTGTTGATTCATTATCTATTAGTTTTGCGAGCTTTCTAAAGCGGCTGTTAGGATTTATGACATTTAGCAAGAAGCCAAGACCTAGCAAAAAGTAGCCGATATATGTTGGGATCTTGCCTGGGTCTTTATTGACAGAGAGGATCGTGCCTTTCTCGTCAGTATCGTATGAGCTTTGGAAAAATCTATATCCATCATAATCAAGCACGTGGTTCATATAAATTCTATAATCAAACCCCGGATCATTCGTGCCGTCTTTTACCACAACCTCACTTGAGTAGCTCATAGGCGAATTTGAGCCAGGATATCTTTTTAACTCAAAGTCTTTTAGATAGAGGCTAAATGGGAGTTTTATCTGCTGAGCCCCCCATGAAGCGTTAAATTTCTGTCCAGCCACGGCGATACGTGATGGCTCCATTAGGTTGTAAAATACATGCATCTCTTTACTCTCACCTTTATAGTTTAGCTCAGCTATCAATGCATTAAACTCACTATCCTTTGAGCTAACTAGCTTTCTTGAAGCGTGCGCTGAGACTAGCCTTGGGGCGAAATTTATATTTGAGATAGTATATAAGCTACCTGTGCCAAATTCATTCACGCTACCAGCTTTTAGCTCAGTTTTTGAGCTATCTGCCATAGTAAATTTTGAAAGATCGGCATTTGAAGTAACTGTGAAATTTCCATCATTTAGTCTAAAAAGAACGTATTTTTTATTTTCATCTGGTTTGGCATTAAAGATAAAGCTGATATCTCCAACCCTCGCCTCTTCTTCTTCAAGTAAAAATATCTCTTCGCTTTCGCTCTCGTTTGAAACTACAAATTCTACAACAGGCTTCCCGCTATCATCATTTACAAATTTATAGCTTGCATTTGGCACAAATTCTTTAAATTTTAAACTAGCCTCGCCATCTGCTGTTTTTAGCTTTAGATCAAAGCCCTTCTTCACATCAGCAAGTCCCAAAGGCATAGCCGAGCTGATCTCTTCGCCTTTGTCGTTAAGCGCTGTTAAATTTATATACGAAACCTTTGTATTAACGACGTTTGAAGCGGTGTTTTCACGTATATGCATATCAGCTTCAAAGCCGAGGTATCTTGTGATGCCAGCACCGATTAAGATGACGATAAAGCCTAAGTGAAAGATAAGAGATGGGAGTTTTTTAGGATCGATTAGGTTGTATCTAAAGATATTGAAAGCTAAATTTATACCAAGCAGTAGTTGGATAAGCGCAAACCAGCTAGCACCATAAACATAGTACCAAGCTGCTTCAGTGCTGGTTTTGCTCTCTATTATTGTGGCGGCTCCACTAGCTATAGCAAAGATTATCATCAAAACGATAGCTGAGCCCATACTTAAAAATAATGTTTTTGGATTTAACATCTGCTTCCTTTTATTTATATTGTGGCAAAGCTACCGAAGTGAAATTTATCTTAAATAACTGCCCTGCTTTGTTTCGGTTGAAACTGGTTTATTTTCGTTTGTATCTTGATCTGCAAGTGCATCTTTACCTTTTAGATAAGCAAGTATTGCACCTAGATCATTGTTTGAGACGATCTTAGCTTGGTTTTGCATCACGTTTTTACCGCTACCACCAAAGCTTGAGTCGCTTCTATAAGAGATGATGCTATCTTCTATATCTTTAGCATCCATATTTTTAAGTGGTGTTGAACCAAATGGTCTTTTGTCTGCGCTTTCGCCATGGCAGCTAGCACATTGTTTCTCATAAAGCTCTTTTCCTAAAGAGACACTATATCTACCTTTTCTATCAACGCCAAATTTTAAAATTCTATTGTCTTTATAGCGTCTTGGATCTTCATCGACATAGACATTTACTTTTTCATTTCTGTCATTAGCCTGCTTTTTTGCCATCTCGGCAAGCTCTTTACCAAACTCACCACGAGCCTCTATATAATAAACCTGAGAAGCTGCAAAGGCATTTGCCACCAAAAAACACGCCAAAAAAGAAATTTTGATATTTTTCATGAGTTTCCTTGAAATTTTGCTCTAAATTTAAAAATCCCGGATCAGATTGCTCCGACCCGGGATTATATCATAAGTTGATTAACGAGCTATGAATTAGAATGAGTATTTAGCTTCAAATCTGAACTGATCTTCTTTCTTTTTGTCTTGATCAGCAAATTTTGAAGTCTTGAACGCATAGTATGAACTAAATTCTAGCTTTTTGCTATATTGATAAGCAAATCTTGGAGTGATCTCTTCAACTTTTTCTTTACCATTTTTGCCAACAGCTGCAGCATGTTTAATATGACCTTTTATGTAGTCTGCACCAACTGTAAATTTATCGAATGTATATCCAGCTGTAGCATATATTAAGTTAGCTTTACCATCAGCCCAAGTGTGATCAAGTGTAAGTTCACCAACATTTATTAGACCACCTTGGTCTTCAAAGCTGAATGATGTTACGCCTTTATCTTGGACTTTCCAGCCCATATAACCTAATCTTGCGTCAAGACCAAATAGTGAAGCTGTAAGTTCACCAGCATAGAAGTTACCATCATTGTAGTTTGCAACGCCATTAGATGCATCTATGCTTTTAGATAAAGGCGCAAATGATTTTGCATCTATATCTGCATTGCTATTTACATAGTTGATTCTACCACCTAAGCTAACATCGTCACTGATGGCAAAATTTGCAGAAACATCAGCAGCAAGAAGATCAGCTAGGTTTGTTAGACTACCATACCATAGTTGGAAGTTAATAGGATCGTATGAGCCAATAACAGCTGCAGCATATAGATTGCCAACATCATAAGCTTTAAGCGATCTTACGCCTTTTGTTATTTCGTATAAAGTGCCATTGCTCTCATCTTCGTTGTCTTCGATAGCATCAAAAGCTGCTGCTGCTAAAGTAAGACCTTCAATGTCTTGATTTACAACTTTAAGACCAGTAGCAACAGCATCATCGGTAAAGTATGAACCTATAACTTGTTTGCCAGCTGTTACAGTAGTGCCACCAATCTTATAACCAAGATAGAATTGATAAACATTAAAGGCTGTTGTTGTATCTGTTTTATCTGTACCTTTGCCTGCATTATCGCCTGAACCATCAGCTTTATTGTATCTTAAGCCAATAACGCCATAAAAATTATCATCGATCGCAGCTTTAAAGTCAGTGATCATTCTAAATCCATGACCTGCTTCATTTCTGTCTTCTGCTGGTGTTGCTGAAGCATCAGCACTCTTATCTCTAGTATTTGTATATCTATATCTTGCAAATCCTGAAAGATCTACATTTTTTATAGCTTCTTCAAGTGGAGTAGCACTTGCTACACTTGAGAATGCGCCTAAAGCAACCAAAGCGGCTAAACTAATTTTTGTTAGTTTCATTTTTTCTCCTTTTAAGGTTTTTGTGTCGACGATTATAATCAATAAATTTTAAGATGAAGCTTAAAAAATCATAAAATTTTGCATTTTTATTACCGATCGTTTACCGATTTTAACCAAAAAGAGGCATATTTTGATAATTTAACTTTTACAAATGAGACTTTTAAAAAGGGGGTAAAAAGAAAAAGGGGCCGTTGCTTTGCCCCTTAAAAGGAGTTCTAGTTTTGATTGCTGATGAAATTATATACGCTAGCAGTAAATCAACGGTAATCTAAAAAGAAATTTTCTCCTCTTTTGGTACTTCGATATTTGTTTTTATATTTTTTCTTTTAACGACTACTTCATTTTGCGGTTTTCTTATGCCATTATATGCGCCTCTAGTGCCGCCTTCTTTTATAAGAAGCATGTCTATGAGCTTATCTGCGTAAAAAGTCGCGTAAACAAGATCGCCCTTGTCGTAGTAGTATCTATTTGCACAAAAATTTGCTTTATTTAGCTTATTATTTTTCGTATCGCTGGCTACTATCTCGTAGCAGTATTTCGAATCTTTATAGCTAACATCTTTTATGAAGCCTTTAATGGAGCTTTTTGCAGGCATAGTTTTAGTAGCTTGTCTTGGTTGCTTGCGGACTGGCGGATTGTCATCAAAAAATGAACATCCCAAAAACATAGTGGCTACTGCTAGAGGAAGTAAAATTTTAGCTTTCATCTTTTCTCCTTAATATAAAGAGCAAAGTATAGCTTTTAAGATTAAATAAAATTTGCGAGTTTTTAAAATTTGAGTTTTATGCTTACATTAATGTATAAATTTCTTGGGAGAGACCCCAAGAAAATTAGGCTGATACGTTTAAAACATTACCGCCAAGCTCGGCGATCTTTTTATCGAGCGTCTCAAGCGTCTTTTCGATAGTTTTTTGTGAAATTTCAGGAAGCTCACCACCCCAAATTTTCTTTGCATCCTCAAAACCCTTTGCCACGCCATCTCTACCGGCTTTTAGCTTCTCTACATCATCACCTGCGCCATTTAGCACAAAACCAGCTATCCTATCAGCTGTATTTGCGATGCCAAAAAAGCCATTTTCACTAACTAGCTCGCTCGCCTCATCACTACTTAGCTCTCCTAGAGCTTTGCCGTTATAGCCGATACCTGCTAGATCAAGTCCAGCTAAAATGTCTGATAAATTTTCAGGCACACTAAAGCTTAGACCACCTTGAGCTAGTAAATTTGAACTAGCTTTTTGAGTAATATCTTTTTGATACTGCAAAAAGTAGCTATTTGAGATCTCTTTCGCGCTTAAATTTGAAACCTCAGGCTGCTTTTTAGAAACCTCTTTTTCATCTTTGTGAAGTGAAATTTCTGATTTTACATTTTCTTTTACGCTTGAAGTGTTGTATGAGCTTACGATTTGACTGATTTGCATATTTGGCTCCTATAAGTTTATAAAAACTATATCGCCAAAAGGTGGAATTTATTTAGGGTAAAGCGGGAGAGCTCCCGCTATGATTATTTACCAAGTGTTGCGTTTAGCATCCAGATGGCTTTTTCAAATTTAGCTATTTGATCTTGTGCGTACATCTGAGTTGTTGTGTCACCCTCTGCAAGCTCATCAAGCTTTTTAAACTCGCCCAAAAGGTGCTTGTAATCAGCCAAAACGATCTCTAAAACTTCAGTTGGTGTGTAGCTCTCTTTTGGCTCGTGTTTGATGTGAGCGACTTTTGCTAGCTCCTCAGCCTTGACGATAGGTCTGCCGCCAAGCATAAGAGCTCTCTCAGCTGCATCATCAAAAATCTCACTCATATCCTCATAAGCTTTTTCAGTATACTCGTGGACGCTAAAAAATTGAATACCTTTTACATTCCAGTGAAGATCGTGAAATTTGATATAAAGTGCATTTGCATCAGCCTGAATTGTGTTTAACTGTAAAATAACTTTTGACATTTTGTCTCCTTCTTTATTGTTTAAATGTGATGAAATTATATTGACTTAGAGTTAATCACTGGTTAATCAAATAATAAATTTTATTATTTAGTATAAATTTTGGCTACAAAATAAATTTATCTTGTAGCCAAATGTAGAATTTAGAGATTTGTCTATTTTTTATAAGGTGTAGTTTTGTAGCCTTGCTCGATCAAACTACTCATGCCACCATCTAAATTTATAATCTTAAGATCTGTGCTATCTATCGCTGTAGCTGCTGCTGTGCTTCTTCTGCCACTTCTACAAACAAGAGCGATAGGCTTTTTGATATCAACCGCTTTTGAAAGCTCATCTAAAAATGCACTCTTGTTACTTGGATCAAAAGTGATGGTCTTCGCACCAGCTATGATGCCAGTCTCTTGCCATTCAGATGGAGTTCTAATATCAACGATCTGATCATATTTTTTGATCTCATCTGGACTTATATTAACAGTTTTAACATCAGCTGACAACATGCAACAAACGGCTCCTAAAAGTAAAATTTTTTTCATCTACTCTCCTTAAATAAATTTTTGAAATGTTAGCATGGATTATTAAATGGATTAAATTGTATTTGAAATAGGCTAAGTGTGTGGAGAGAGGCTCTCCACATTAAATTTATGATTATAGGTGATCTTCTGGAGGTGTAGGAACTGGAAAATAAAATGTGGTAGGTGTGCTTAAATCAGCAACATTTCCTGCTTCATCAACGCTAGAAGCAACTTTTATTTCATAACCTTGATCGAAATATGCCTTATCTTTAAAATCTATATTCTCAGCTTTCCAGTTGCCATTTTCATCAGCTTTAACTGATATTGATGTAAGGAATTTGTCTGGAGCATTAAGTGGTTCCCAAAGAGCTGGCTTCATCCAGATTTCAAGATTAACGTCAGCAAAGGCTTCAGCCTTACCAGTTATAGTTGGCGTCCAATCAAGATCATTTGGGCTATTGATAAGAGTGCTATCATCTATATGACTAGTTATACTATCAGGATATCTAAACATGTGAAAATCTCTTAAATCATCAAAGTGATCAACCTTGATGCTATCAATACTTAGTTGATTATTTACTGTATCAACAGTTATCTCTTGTGTGCTAGTAGCTTTTAGCTCTTCGCCATTTGCAGCTACTTTGCTGGCTTCAATTGTAAATTTATGATCGCCATCAGCTAAAGGTGAAGTTGGTGTGTATGACCAGTTGCCATCATTATCAGTAGTTGTCGTGCCAAGCAGTGGTGCATTTTCACCTTCGCCATCAAATATGCTTATAGTAGAGTTTGCAGTAGCTTTACCTATTAAAGTTGGAGTGTTATCGTTTGTGATATGCAGACCTGTTCTTTCAGAAACATTGTGTTCTAAGATATTATCTCCAACATCGATATGGCGACTTACTGATTCGTCTGTATTTCCAGTCACTACGTTATCATCCACTGCCGTAACAGATACTTCTAGTGGCTGCGGCAATATATTGTTATATGCATTATCTATCGCAGCCGCAAGTGTATCAAGACTAAAGCCCTCCTCGCTTGCGCCACCGCTTACATTTGTAAAAGCCTCTGCACTTGCATTTGCTTGAGAGCTTAGGTTTTCAAAATTTGCATTGATGTTTGAGTAGTGACCGCTTTTAAACCTTTTCGTATTTCGTAATTTTCGCCCGTATCGCGCCAAAAAGCCAAATTCTTATTATCTTCGTAGATACTATTAAAACCCTCTACGTCCGCTAACGGCGTAACGTTTAAATCTAAATTTGCCGCATCGCTTCTTATGCCGCTAGTATCGACCGCGATCACGCTTAATTTAGAGTTTAATTTAGTCTTAGGCATATCGAATCTATTTAAAGCCGTTTTTGCTACCGGCGCGCCGTCTTCGTAAATTTCGAATTCCTTAAAATCTAGCGGCGGTAAATAATCCCAGCTTAAAGCCCAAACGTCCCTTAGCTCGGCCGCTTTTAGATTCTCTACCGGTCCCGGCGGGTAAAGCTTGCCTAAAACGTTATAAATCTTACCCGCGCTATTGCCCGCGCCGTCTTTTACCGTTATTTCGTAGGTTTCGCCCTCTTTGGCTTCAAACTCGAATGCGCTATTAAAGACATTTATTGTTCGTTCTTCGCTAGCGCTTTTGTAAGTTACGAAATAAAACAGCGAATTGCCGCTCCAAGCTAGAGCTAGCATAGTTTTTATATTTTTGGCCGTATCGTATTTTAAATATTCGCTTATTCTTAGATTCCGCACGCCCAGCGACGAATAGTCCGTAACGCTTATATTTTCTCTATCGTCGTAAATATCCTCGTTGTATTCTATCGCCGTAATATGGCACGTAAATTCGCCCGAAGTAGCTATCTTTAAAATTCGGTATAATTTAGAAGCCTTATTAATCTCGCCGAATGCGTAGTTGTCGTATTTTCTAAAGACGATTCCGTTTAAATTCAGCCTTAGTTTATTCGGAGCTAGGATTTCTAAAATCTCAAACTCTTTGATCTCGTTTACGTCGTTTTTGATTTGAATAGCGTATTTTACGCCGCCTACGGTATCTAAATCTCTATCTAAAATAACGAAATCCGCGCCGCTATCTTCTAACAACCTACCGCTAAAGCCGTATTGAGGCGTATCGTGGCTAACTTTGATAATATCGCCGTATCTGCAAACTAAACTATCTTTGTCGGCTTCAAATTCTATCATCTCGGTTAAATAGCGGTTGCAATTTAAAGTAAAGCGTCCGTAAGCTCTAGCCTGCGCCTCGTCCGTGCAGCCTACCAGCGTAACGGAGCTTTTATTGCTTACGCGCGAATTATCGGCGGCTATTTGTCCGGCCGAAACGACGGAAGGCTCGTAATCTTTATTTTTATCGTAATAAGTTATCTCGATAAAATTCGCCCTATCTACCAAAGGGAGGAAATTTTGCTTAAACGTATCGCTTAAGATATTCCCCATACCGAACAAAAAGCTTTGAGCGGGAATTAGCCCCGCTTTTTCTATTATTACGTCGAATTTAGAACCCGCTTGAAGCACGGACGCGCGACCTAGCAAGCTAACCGTATCTAAGGCCTTTCTAACGCTTAATTCGCTATCGAATACGATATTACATTTTAAGCTCTTTTCTTCGCAAAAATTAGCCCATTCGTTAAAACTAGGCATTATGCGCAAACTCTCCACGCCGCTATCTTCTAAAATTTTACGGCAGATATGAGAGGGATTATCGCTATTAGCCGTTACGACCGCGCTAATCCTAGGTGCTCCGCCGTTTAACTGATCGGTCGCTAACGCCCTAATAGCTAGAAGCGCGGTTTTAGGATAAATAAAATCGTCGCTTACGGTTTCGGTTACATATTCCAAATAACAATCGCTTGCGTAACGGCTGCCGGTATTGGGCGCGGTTTCAAATTTAGCCCTAATGTTATATTTATTGGGCGGTAAGTTACCCACCCTAAAGACTCGCCTAAAAGTAGAAGTCTGCGCAGCTGAAATGGTTTGCCCCGTTATCGGCGTCCAGTTTTTGCCGTCGGCGGAGTATTCTACCCTCACGTTTACCGAGTATCCGTCAAGCCCGCCGTTATCGTTAGCGTAATAAAGCCCGCGAGGGAAAACTAGAGTTACGGATAGGCTCGTTACGAAATTACCGTCCGTTTGCGCTAAAGAGTAAGATAAATCGGGGTTTAGCTTTTTGCCTATATTCTTATCGTAGCTAGTATCGTTAAAATTAGAGATTATATTTTGGTTATTAAGCCCGTTTCTAATCTCATAAGTTACGCCTTTAAAATTCTCTATCGGCTCATCATTTATCTTAATCTCTCGTATATCTTTAATCTCACCGTCGTTTAACGCATAAAGACCATTAAAATATTGCTTATCGCCATCGCTAATTATATGCGAAGCGATTAACGGCGGAGTTATTTTATGTGTCCCAAAAACCTTAGGCACTACTTGAGCCTGCATAGCTTGGTTGGTAGGCTTATTCCAGCCGTAGGTATTGGAATTTTTAAAATCCATTCTATCAAAGCCAGGCATAGATGGTTTAGGCATAATAGCACTTAATAGCAAATTGCCAGCCACAGCGATACCAGCGGCTAGCGCGTACGTTCCAAGCCCAGCGGCCATAGCTCCCGTTCCGCCTATGACGGTTCATAACATGCCCGCAGCCGCATAAGGTGCAGCGATAGCGATAGCGATAGCGATAGCGATAGCGATAGCGATAGAAGCCACGATGCCTAGAATCTTTTTACCACCTCCGCCTCTGCCTTTAGGCACGATAGCGATATTTACTACGTCGCCGTTTTCAAGCTCGAAAAAGCCGCTTTGTATAACGCTATTTTTAGAAATTACGAGATCGTAAATTTCGTTATCGTATTTTAATTCCTTTAGAATTTCGTCGATATTTTTATACTCTCCGCTAGCTAGTATCGTTCTATCTAAGGGATTTAAAACGTTATTGTAGGTTATTATTTTATTTTCGGTCATAATAGCCCTCTATCAACTTTTCGTAATTAGCTAGCCGTTCTACGATAGCGCCCGTTTGCGACGTGGTATGTAAAATATGCTCTTCGTCGATTAAATATCCGAAATGCGTTACTATTTTAGGGTGATTTATGTCGTAACGCAAAGCTACGCAGACGCCTTTGCGCTTTTCTACTCTATGCCAGTTTTTCGAAATTTCGTCTAGAAATTCGCTAAATACGAGTTTAGCTCTATCGTGCGGAGCGCGCGCCGGCGGTATGATTACGCCGCGCTCTATCTCGTAGCACTTTCTCACCAAAGCAAAGCAGTCCATTTCCTCAAACGGAGCGCCTATTAAATCCCTTATCGTCATTTTTTATACCCGCCCGCAATTCCCAAGAACCCGCCAAAGCGCACCGAATTATTTTTAGCCCTGCAGCTAGCCAAGGTTTTGTTGCAACTAGTTTCTGGTCAGTTATAACCGCACTCTTCGCCTTTAAATTTAAATACGCAATAATCCTTATACATCTTGCGCGGCGGATAGCTCATATTAAAGAGATTGCCCGCGCCCAAATTAAAGGTTACGGCCTTACTATCGGAGCTAAAGTCGGTAAGCTCGAAAAACTCCTCAAGCACCGGTTCGCTTAAATCTTTTGTATTAATCACGTAAATTTTGGCTTTAATAGTAGAGTTTTCCGCGCCGTGCGTTTTTACGTAGTTATCGTAAGAGTTTATATAATTTTGCATAGCTCGGCTAGTGTTATCGATACTTAGATTAAATTGCGGTATTTCGCCCTTAGCCGTTTGGATTTCTCCTATACTAAAAGGAAACGCCACGAACTCTTCCCCTCTAAAGGTTATATTCTCGCTATTGTTTATTATGCGTACCGTAGGCGTTTTGGGGATAAAAATTTCAAGCCCTACTAAAAGCGCGCTATCTGAAGCCGCGGCGTTTAAATCCTTTATCGTAGTTAGCTTCATATCTCTACTATCTCCACTTTTACCGCGCAGTGGTTTTGCATATTGTCGTCGGCTTTTAAATCGTCCATAGAAAATACGCAAATTTTAGTTTCGTCCTCCAGCGGATAACGAAATTTAAAAGCCTGCCCTTGATTTTCTACGAAAAAATCTCTTAAAATTTTGAACTGCTCCGCGTTTAGGGCTGGGTAATTTAAACTATACGAGCTTTTAGGCTTAGTCCATTTTTTACGCGTTATCGTATAGCCGCCGTCGCTTGAGCTTCTATGCGTAGGATTGCGTAAGGTCCTCGACGAACCTACGACGATCGGCGGATAGCTAGGATAAGTATTCACGCTAATAACCCCCTTAAAGTTTCGCGCGAGCCTAAGACGTTTTTACTCACGCCGTTTAAAACTAAAGATATGACCCATTCGCCGTCGTTTCGCCTTACCGCGGCGTTAGATACCTTTACGTCCTCTCTGGTTTGATTTATTACTTCTACTTTTACGTTATTTAAAGACGCTCCGACCTGCGCTTTTACGCCTAAGTCGCCGTTAGAAGTCCTTGTTAAAGGCATAATAGCCTCTGGACTACCGCCGTTTTTCTCGCCCATTACGCCGATGTCGGGAATGCCGCCTTTAGCGAATTTAAAGAAAGTCGGCTTGCTTACGATTGAGTTTGCGTAGCTATGCAGATCGGGGCTATTAAATACACCGCCTTGTGCCGCTGGGGTAGCATTTAATACGCTTGCAAATCCTCCAGCTGGCAAAGCAGCAGGAGCTGGAGTAGCCCCTCCAGACATTCCTGGTAACATACTCGTAACCGAATTGATTAACGGCTGGATTATCATCATCTTTACTATTTGCCTATAAATTTGCCCTAAAATATCCTGCGCCAAATCGCCGAATTTCATAAAGCGATCGGAAGAATAATCGAAAAAATTACCCATCGCGTTTTCTAAGCTATTTAAGCCACTATGCATAATCTGCCCCCACGTCGAGGCGTCGAATATTTGTTTTTGATGTAGGGCGTTTTCTAAAGCTACGGCCTTATGGTAGTATTCTTTATTTATCTCGCCTTTTTTTAGCATAGCGTCGTATTGTTCTAAAGCGTGCGCGCGCTCTATTTCTATAAGCTCGATACGCCTAGCCATTTCGTCGGTTATTAGCTCCGTGCGGCGTTTTTGTAGGTTGTATATACGGTCTTGCAGCTTTAGCTTCTCGTTGATATTTTTGATATTTTCGTTGTGCGCGGCTTCGGCTTCTGCGGCGCGTTTCTTTTCTAGGTCGCTATCGAAGCCCTGTTTATACTGCGCCATTATCTTTTCAAATTCGCCGCCGTTTATGCCGGCATCTTTTAATTTTTTGCTTATCTCACTTTGTTTTATGAGCCATAAATTGGCGTGGTCGCCTATTTTTTCATAATACTCTTTATAAATTTCGCTTTTTGCTCTTAATTGATGTTCTAATTCGACGTTGTCAGATTTATTTGAGCCGCCATGTTTTTTGCCGAAGTTCGCTATCTGGTCGTTAGTTTTTTCTAGTTTTAATCTTAAGGCCTCGACAGCTTCCTCTTGCGCTATTTACACTCTAATATTGTCGGAGGGCTTACTCAAAATCTCGTCTATCTCTTTTTTGAGCTTAGATGCCTCTTTTTTGAGGTTAGACAGCGTAGTTACGTGCAAATCTTTGACTTTTTTGTCTAAAGAATTTATATATGCGGCGTCTTTTTGTTGCTGAGTTTCGACGGCTCCTATCTCCGAGTTTATGTTAGCAATTTCTTTTCTTTGCCCTATGATTTTGCTGTTTTGTGCGATATAATCGTCTCTTTCGGCTTTTAGCTTTACAATTTCGTCAGCCTCTAGTCTATACGCTCCGACGATACCACCGAATTTATTATGTTCCTCTAATTTTCTATTTATTTCGTCTATTTTTCTAAAATTTGCGTCCAAACTAGCTTTTAGATCAAGATTTATAGCGTCGCGCTGATTTTGCGTGAGTTTTTGGAGTTCCTCATTAGTCTTGCTTAACGCATCATTGAGCTTATCTGCGCTAGGTTTTGCCTTGTCCATACTATCTTTGAGCGCAAAAAATGCCTCTACCGCAGCAAAAATAGCTAAAGTAGGTAAAAAGCCCATAAATACGGCCTTTAATGAGCCTGCGGTGACGCCGATTTTCATTAGCGCTCTGTCCATAAAGCCAAGCTGTATAACGCCCGCCGCGGTTTGTGCCGTTACTGTTGTCGTCATAGCCGCATACGCTGCCATAGAGCCTTTAATGGCTAAATACGTGCCACCCAATATACCCAGATGCTTAATTAGCGTGCCAATACCGCTTACTACGCCTACGATAGTATCTTTGTTTTCTTTCAACGCGTTTGCAAAGCCGGTTATCGCACCGCTTATCGTTTGCGTCGCGCCCGTTGCCTCGTTTATATCGCCTACGATTAGACTTATTTCGGTTCTTAGATCGGTAAATGCTTTGCCGACGGTTACGGGCATTTGCGCAAAATCGCTATCTATCCTACTCTTGACCTTCTCAAACGCGTTACTTAAGGCTTCGGCGGTTAATTTGCCCTCGCTGCCTAATTCGCGCAACTTGCCGACGTTTACGCCCAAGCCCTCGGCCATATACCGTAGTAACGTCGGGCTAGCCTCGGCGATAGAGTTAAACTCGTCGCCCCTTAGCGCGCCGCTACCCATGGCTTGACCAAATTGCTTTATCGCGGCCGCGGCCTCCTCTGCGCTCGCTCCGCCCAGTTGTAAGGCTTTAGTAAAGTTTGACACCATGTTATTAGTATCTTCGGTGCTTTTGCCGATATTTTTAAGGGCTGGGGCTAATTTTGTGTATAAATTTATAGTTTCTTTGATGTCGGCGTGCGTATCTCTAGCAATGGCGTGTAGGGCTTTTTGTTGTTTTGCGTATTCGGCGGCCGAGCTAGTGGCCATTTTTAGGCGAGAATTTACTAAGCTCATATCGTCGGCTACCCTTACGAACTCGCGCAGTATTACAGAGCTTGCCACGGCGGCTACGGCTACTTTTAATCCCGTAAACGAGTTAGCCAGCCTGTGCGCCGCGTCCTCGGCCTTTTTTGCTTCGTTTTCTATGCTATTTAAATCGCTTTTTAGCTTGTCCGCCCCCTCAACTTTAGCACTGATGATCAAGCTAGCAACTTCAGTCATTATTTGCCCCTCTTTTAATCTAGGGCACATTGTATATGAAATTTAAGGGGGCGTTGGTTTGGTAAACTAAAGATTTAGTTTTTTAGTATCTTTTTTGTATTTTTATGATATATTTAGTAGCTTAAATAAATTAAATTAAGTATGGCGGTATGAATACTCAATCAACTTTAGATATTTTTGATAGAATAGCCGAACTATTCAAAGATCAGCCGTGCTTTTTATCCAATGTTCTTATTTTTATTATTGCTTGCGCCTTTGCTTATCTTGTTATTAAATTAAACTATAAACACGCAAAGAAGCTCGAAGAAACAAGAATAAGACAATTCCAAGAACTTTCAAAAGGGAGGAAGAAGAAATGACTAGTTCTTTAATTGTGGCATTAGTTTTATGCGTCGGAATAACATTGCTTTTAGTCAGATACCATCAAACGACGACTAAACTCTCTCTTGAAAAAAGATGGGAATTAGTTAACTTAATAAAAGAAGTTGAAGCCGACGAGGATTACAGCGAAGATTTTAAGCAACTGCTTTACGCAATGTTTACAGACTCCGTCGATAAAAATTTATTTCCTTCGGCCTTATGGTTTACGATTAAAATACTACTAACGGATAAAAAAGGTTTTTATGAGAAAAGAGACGCTGTTGTGGTAAGAATAAAAAAGAGCCAAAAAGAACTTGAAACATATAAAAAAGGTTTTTCTATTGCACTCAAAATAAATATGCTTGCTGCGCCGCATTGGTATATACTTTTTGCAATTGCAGCTATATTGTTTACTATTATAATGTTGATTGTGGGCGCAATATTTGAAAAAACTACAAATATTTTTAAAAAGGCGGGCAAAGCGCTTAACGATACTACTTTGGCAATGCCAACATTACTAACGCAACGCTAAAAAGTAGCCTAAAAAAAGACTACTTCGCAAATTTTGCTTTGATAGATGAAAAAGATTTAGGGCTAAATTCGCCTTGATACGGCGCGTAGGCTTGTTTGTCGTCGCTATTTATTTCGGCGGCGTAGATACGGCTTAAGTTACGTAAAATAGATATTTCCCACCAGTTAAATTTGCCGCCTGTTAGCTCGGTATAATTTTTAATATCGTTAAAATCCAAGGCTACCGCGCCAAAGCCGCTATTTTTGCAATATCCTAGCTCGTCAAGCGCGTATAGTAGATGTCGTTCTTGGGTTACCGGAGGGAACTCGCGCTCTTTAACGTCGGTTTTTGCGTAGTAGGCTAGCTGCCTAACGTATAGCGCGAGCTCGTCGCTTACTTTTTTAAAAAATTTCTCGCATTCTCCGCGAAACGCTCGACTTGATTAGCAATTAGCGGATAGGTTTCGTAAATTCTTTTAGCTTCATTGTGGCTGAATTTTAGTTCTTTGCCGTTTTCGCTAATGCCGCTCCAACCTACCGTAAGCCCCACCATAACCTCTAGCGTGCTTTGTTCAGCGCCTTTATTTTCTTTTACGGCGTTCATAAATACCTCGCGTCCTTTTTTGCCGTGAAAACTTAGCACTTTGATTTTGATGTCGGTCGGTTTGTTGTCAAGATCGAGGATGGTTAGCTCGACACCCGTTTCACCGTTGCTTATATCAAAATTCTTTAAATCCATAACTTACGCCCCCTTAGCCTCTATGATGTCGTCTAGGCGTGTTATTTTGATGGTTATCGGTACGCGCACGACGTCGTCTTTTGCGATAGATACGCCAGTTTTGGTGTTTATAAACTCTCCCGTGATGTAGGTCGGGTTTTTATTTGCTCCCGTCGCAGGCTCGTCGCTACCCACGATGATAAATTGCTTTCGTAGTTTCTTGTTAAACATTTCGGTAAGCTCTTTTACGCCGTTATTTTGCCCCGCCGCATAAAATAGCTTTAATTCCGTCTCGCTATAGCTTATAGCTCCCTGGGATACTGCCGTAGCGTCCTCGTCTATGCACTCGTATTCGTTGGTTTTACGGGTTTTGGTAAAGTCGCCCAAATCCTCTAAATACGCTATACGTTTTGCCGATGTTAGCGCCGTTTTTATTTTAGCCGCATCGCCCAAATCGACGCTAGTGTCGCAAATATAAAATTTAGTAAGCTGACTATCTGTTACTTTTAGCTGCTCCGCCATTTTCACTCCTTATAAGATTTAAAATAAATAGAAACGGCCACGCCGTAGCGATCGCCGTCAATGCCTAAAATATTAACGCTCGTCGGAGCGGTAATAAAAACCTCATTTTCTAGCTTTACACCTACTTTAAAAGCTTTTTCGTAAAGCTTCGCGCGCTCTAAAACGTCTTTGACGCCTTTACCCGCGGGGTAGCGTAAGGTTATCTGAAGCACGCCGTCAATTTCCGCAATACTATCATCAATTACAGCAGCGCTTGGTTTGGCGGGCAAAAAATAAAGTTGCTGATAAGGCTTACCGGCTTTTGGGCTAAACGTCGTATTTTCAAACGCCGTATCGATAGCCGGCGTAACCGCTAAAACCGCTTTTTCTAAAGCCTGCCTAATTTGTAGCATTAGCCGCCCTTTTTACGATTTGTTTCCAACGGATAGCATTGCGCCTTACCATACCTTGCGGGGCCTTTACCTTACTCCAACCCTCAAACTCTATGCAAAAAGCATAAGGCAAATTGTTTGTAAAATAAAAGGTTTTATCTAGCGCTAGCTGATTGTTTACGAGATTATTGGACCTATCTCCTGCCTCGTTTGCGGTCGCTTCTGTTGTCTGCTCGCTAGCCGCACCGACGCTAGGAAACCAATTATTTTTTAGCCTACCCGTATCTACCGGTGTGTCGCTGATGATGTCTGAAGTTAGATCAATGACTGATTTTTTAAAGATTTTCAGCACTTTTTCTTGAGCCTTTGCGCTAAAGTTATCTATCTGCCTATCAATCATTTTGCAACTCCTATTAGCTGATGTAACGCCACGTCCTCGCCGCCCCATACCGCGTCGTTGTATTTGATAGTATAGGAGCAGTGAGGAAACTCTATTACGTCGTTGTTTTGCGGCATAAAAGGCAAAGATTTAGCGGCTACCAAGATCACGTTATCACCCTCGTTTAATAATCTTTTTTCTATTAAATTTGAGTAGCTTTTCGCGCTATCGATATACGCCTTTACTTTGTATTCGCTTATCTGTTCGGTCATTCCGCCCGTTTCTGGGTCGTAAATTTGACCGCCTTTGCGCTTATACGTGCCTACTTTGCCGAATTTATCGAGCAATTTAAACGCCGTATTTTTAGCTTTTTCATTTAGCATCGCTCTAGCCTCATTACCATTGCGTTTGAGGGCTTTAAAAACGGCTTTAAAAGGCTAGCCACGTAAGCGTATTTGGTGGAGGGGTCGGCGTTTTGCGCGTATTCCACCTCGATACTGCCTACTTTTTCTTTTGTAGTTAGCCGCTCAATGTCGCTCATCAGCTCGCCCGCGTTTGCCCTTATAGCTAGCTCGCACACGGCGGATTTAAATTTAGTAGGCATCCCAAACGGCGAGCGCGGGAAACTCAAAGCTTGATCGGCTTTTAATCTCTCGCCTTGCCATTTATCAAAATATACCGCCTCTAAATAATCCGTCGCCTTGATAATGGCCGCCTCTTTATCCGCGCTACCCAGCCCTGCCCACGTTTGGTTGCCGCGTGCCGAAAAGTACTCATCGGCAAACTCGACCGAAACGTAAGCGTCGGCATTAGCTAGCCCGGTGCCCTTCTCGGGTATCATTGCCCTAGCTTCTCTTTTATCGCGGCTTTCGTGCCGTCCGCGTTAGTATATTCAACGCCCAAATGAGCCGCTAGCAACTTCAATTCGCCCGCTTTTAACGTATCGAGCCTTGAAATCAGCTCGTCGTAATCGACTTCTTGCGTCGCACCCTTTAGCGTCAGCTCGGGCGGGTCTTCCACTCCGTCGCCATCGTCGAATTTAGCGTCGATGATTGTTAGCCCTCGCTCTTTGGCTAGGGCTTTAACATCCTCGTTATACTGAAACGTCGGGAATTCTACATACCAAATTTTAGACATTTACCGCCTCCTAGTTTTTAGCCGCGTCGCCTATTAGTAGCACGCCTGCGGTATCTTTATCGCTAGCCGCGATCTTATCCCAGTTCGTGCCCGTGCCTAGTTTTGCGTTATCCGGGCTTTTGCCGCCGTTTGCCGTGTCCCAAGAATAGCCTTTGAGCGACAACCCGAATGTATAATCAGCCTGATAAGTCGTTTCTATGCGCTCTTTGCCGTTATTGGTCTGAATATTCGTGATTAGATCGCCTGCGTCGCTTACTATCGCAGCGCCAGTCGTTAGCGCCAAAACGTAGTCTTTATTCGGCGTTCCCGCTTTATACAGAGCCGGCGCGTCTGTTACTACTACGCGGCGCCCTAAAATCTCAACGACAAGCACGTTTTCAGCCTTAAAGAGCTGTGCGGCGTTTGCTAAATTTTGCCCGATTAACTTATGAAATACCGCGCCCCTCATTATGTTGGCTACTATCGCTGCGCTTCTGTCGCCGAATTTGGCGTAGGCGTTGTTTAGGTTGGCTTGGTTTATGCCGCCGCTTGCGCTTACATCATTTACTACGCCCGCGTTATTACCGATAGCGCCTACGAGTGCGGAGATGGCCGTATTTAACATATCGCTTATCATCGCCTCGCTCATATTTCTTGAAATCACTTCAAGAGCTACGGACGGGTCTTTTTTTATCCACGTTAGCTGCCCCGGCTCAAACACTACCGGGCCAAATCCACCTGCTACTTTTACGGCATTATCTTGCTCTTGTCTTAAGGTTGTAGCCGTAGCCGCGGCATTGGCCGCGTATCTATCTACCCTGCGCTGTGCGGAGTGGATGCCTCTAAAAAAGCTCTCTTGCATAAAATCGCCGTCTATGCCCTGTGCGTTTAGAATTATCGTGCCGCCGCTAGCCGCGTTAAATTTCTCTATGTCTTGACTTAGCGTCTCGATCGTCGTGCCCGCTAGGTATTCGGAAAATACCTTCATATCGCTTAGTGCCATATTTTCATTCCTTTAGGTTAAATTTCTCTTTTATCGCGGCTATTCGCTCCTCGCGAGTGCCGCCCCATTTAGCGCCGATATTTACGTTACCGCCGCCTCCGCTCGCTCCTCCACCTTGACCTTGAGGCGCCGCTATAAAAGCTTTACCGTCTTTTTGCGCCCACTCGCTCACAAACTCGCTTATAGGCTTATCCGCAATATACGCCTTTAGTTCACCCTTGTCGTCTTTTAAGCTAGCATTGCCGCGCAAAAGAGCTTTGGCCGCTTCCAGAAACTCCGCTTTTACGCCGGCTTTTGCGAGATTGTCGCTCAGCCCCGCGTCGATTAGATACTTATTTAGCGAGCCGTTAGCGTTAGCTAGATCGGCGTTTAGCTTTTTCGTATCGGTATCGTATTTTTTAGCGAGCTTATCGTTCTCTGCTTTTAGCTCGTCGTATTTAGCTTCAAGCTCGGCGTATTTCTCAGCTTTCACCGCGTCGCTATTTTTAGCTTTTAGCTTTTTTACCTCACTTAAAAGCTCTTTGTTTTTAGCGCTCATTGCTTCTTTTTCTGCTTGCAAATCACCGACTTGCTTTTTTAGCTCCTCAATATCCATCCTATCCTCCACGAGAGTTAAATTAAGGCACGGCCTTTGATAGAATAGTAACTTAAATTTTAAATGGGGTTGGTTTGGTAAAAAATATGGTATAATGACAATACTAAAGCGATAATGCCTCAGTGGGTCAGAGGAGGAGGCGTAAGCCTCGTTATGATTGGGTTCAACTCCCTTTTATCGCTTTGTATCTTTTTATCGTCTGCACTTTAGTTTTTCCGTAGGTTTGCAATATCCCCTTATCCTTAAAATACGCATAACACAACTCGTTATCGCTTTCCCAAAAGAAATTTATCGTATCATTGCCCATTTCGTCCTTGCCGTAATATAAATTATCCTCGGTCAAATTTAACGGCATATCAAAAAACTGCTCCGCGCTTAACGCATTGCCGTCCTTTATCTTTTTTAGCCTCATTCCGTGCAGTAGCTCTCTTTGTGTTGCTACCTTGAGTTTCCCGTCTGTTTCTATGCCTTGCGCCTTTAGTTTGCTTATCGTTCTCGGGCTTAGCGTGGCTAGGGTTAGAGGCTCTTTTAACGGCTGTCTGTACCCGGCTTTTGTGAAGTCTACGTCCGCAAACATAGCTTTTAATTTATTGCTCGCTCTAGTCCTAGCGCTTAAACTGCTTAAGTCGCTTAAATTTACACTCCGCCCCTGCTGCGTTATCAAATCTCGCATAGTGATCTTGCCCTGCATAAATAGCTCGGCTCTGCCCTTGCCTAGCGTCTTTTCTATCGTTTCGGGGCTTTGAGTTTTTAGCCAGTCGTTAAACGTCATATCCTGCGGCACGTAGCCGTTCATAGACGACCTCGTGCGGTCGCTTGCGCTATCCATACCCTCGATGCCTAGCTCGTCCCAGCTTTTAGTTACGGGTATTATGACGCTGCGGCAATTAAAATGAGTATTTACGCGCGGTTTGCGAAACGGGAAGTCGTGCCCGATAGGCTTGTAGTCTTTATCCCACATTAGGCCATCGTAGGCTCTGCACAGTTCTGACGTGCGAGTATCTAGCGTGGCTTGGTATTTGTAGCATTTTATGACGTCGTCGTTTGCTTCAAAAAAGGCTTGGCGAATTTCGCTTACTATCGCGCCCGCTCCGGTTAATGCTATCGACGTCGCGTCGCGTTTACTTTTTTGTAAAGCCTGTGCTATCCTTTGGGCTAACATCGGCGTAGTTTCGCCTAGGCTCACGCCTATTTTCAGCTCGCGCTCTAATCGCTTTTTCTGATCGGCGTTTAAGCCGTTATTCCACGCTTTGACGGTCGCGCCCTCTAATTGCGCGCTATCTACTAGCCGCTCGATGCTGCTCTCTGGCAATACGCTAGAAAACAGATTAAACCCCGCTAGTTCGTTGTAGTCTAGTAGATGGTCTTGCTCGTTTTGCGCTAGCATTAAAAAATCTTTACGCAAATCGGGCGTTTTTAGGCTTTGTTTGAGGTCGCTTATCGTTTGGGCTAAATTATTCGTTACGTTTTTCTTTTTTAAAATTTGCGCTTGCAAATCCGCAATCATATCGTCGTAAAATTTAGCTACTTTTTTACTTAGCCCGTTTTTTATGCGCTCGTGCAAAAGAGAGCGCGCTACTTCAAGCTCGGCTATAAGTTGATTAAACGGCTTCATCGCTCGGCGTTACCTGCGGCGCAGCTTGTTCTAGTTTGGCTTGATAGTCCTCGTAACTTTGTATAGTTTTAGGCATTAGCTCGCCTTTTAAGAGCGCGTCGTAAAGCACTTCGTTAGGAATATCCCTGCTTTGGATGCCGGCTATGATTTGCGCTAATAGCTGCGGTTCGATCATCGTTAGGTTATAGTCGGTATTGATTTCGTATATTAAATTCTCGCCCACGATATTTTCAAAAAAGGCAATATCTTTTAAAAACGATACTATGCCCTCACTAATCGTAGAAGCTACGCTAGTTAATACCGCATTTTCGCCGCTCTTTCGCATTTGCAAGGTTTCGGTAGCCTCGGCCGTCTTTTTCTCGTCAAGCAAAAGCCGCGCGTCTAAAATCGACATCCGCTTTTCTTTGACCGCGATACGGTTTTCAAGCGTGTTTAAGCCGGCACCGCTAAATTCTAAAAAGCCAACCTTTGCGCTCGGGTCGTTTATGACCCAAACGGCGGTAGAGCCTATTTTTAGCTTTTCGCTGCTCTCGCCTTGATAGCCCGTAACGTAAGGCGTAGGTAGCGCCGTAAAGTGCGTGCCGTGCTCTAAATCGACCTCGCTTCTAAAATGACTAATATTAACTTTAGCCAAATCAAGCAAAGGCGGCTTTTCTACCGACGTTTTTAAGTCGTTCACATTAAAAAACGTAAAGGGCAAATATCCAAGCTTTTGCCCGTTCGCGCTGGGATAAATCTCGCTCACTACTTCAAAATTCCCCGCCTTGGTTTCGCTAAATACTCTTTGACGGTAGTAGCCCTCGTGTAAATCAAGCACTCGGTAGCGCGTTTTTATCTTATCCACAAACTCGTCCTGCGTCGGCTCGGCGTAGGTTTCAGTAAGCACTACGAGCGATGTAACGTTTGAGCCGTTTATTTTCGTGGTTTTCCAGTTGATGATATTTTCGGCCTTATAAAGCGTGGCGTAAGCTCTTAAATTTAACCGCTCGGCTTCAAGCTTAGAATAATCCGCCTTTTCTACATTAGGCAGATCCACAAGCACGCCGCAACGCCCAACACTTAAACACTCGTCGGCGATATTTTTAGCAAGAGCTTCTAGCGTATCGTCATCTAAGCTCACATTTTCGGCTATGGTTTTTAACGCTTCGGGCAACTCCACTTTAGGCGGCTTAGCAAACAGTAGCCCCGTTAGCGCGACCTGCGTTCTAGCCGTCGCATTGTAAAACTCCGCTCGCCCTACGTAGGCGCTGTATTCCTCCGCTTCTTGATCACTTAGTTTAGGCACGTATTTTTCTTTTGCCACCTCGCCCACTAAGGCATCGCGCATTAGCTGCCATTTGGTTAAATTCTTAGAATATTCGGGATGTTTTGCATTTACCGCCATAAGAAGCCTTTTTTCTTTGCATTCTACTACTAAATGCCGACTACCTTGATTTGGTAATCTCGCGCAACTATCGGGTATTTATACGCGATTAGATACCCTAGCGCGTCGTTGTAGTCATCGTTTGCAGGGTGAGCGTCGCTTTTTTCGGGCAACTGCGTCTTATTGTCCCACGCTTGCTGTTCAAGCGCCTTTGTCAAATTTGGGCATTTTGAGACATTGACGAGCAAGCAGCGTTTGTCAAATAGGTTATTTACGCAATTTACGCGGTCTTTAATACTCGGATTTGAGTGATTTACGAATACTAAATGCCCCGCACCTCTTAAAATTTGCGCGTCCGTTTCGCTCGCGCTAGTTTTTCTATTCTGCCCGCTCGCGTCCGGATAAATGATGATTTTATGCCCTTTATACCTATCTTTTAGTGTCTGCGCCATAGCGTAGGTGTCGTAGCTGATAACCTCATCGACAGCATGCGTAGTGACATTGCCCTTTTTGTCTGCTCGCTCTACGCAGACTATGTTTATGCAGCCGCCTACGTTAAAATCCGCGCCTATGTGTAGTGTTTCGCCCTCTTTGATAGTTTCCGTGCTTGCGTGTGTATCGCGGCTAAAATAGCTATACACCGTGCCGCTAGTTAGGTTTACGAATTCGCCCTCTAAATACGCCTTAAGCAAATTCTCGGGGTATTGCTCTTTTAACGTGTCAATAAAATCGGGCGGCAGATATTTATTATCGACGGTTTTTGCTTTGATTAGCCGTTTAGCCTCGCCGCCTTTTTCTATGAAAATTTGATACGTGGCGCGGAAACCCTCAGGCGTCGTCGTGATGATAAATTGCCTAGTATTGCCGGCTCTTAAACGCCCCAGTAGCTTCTCGTAAGCTTTTAGTGCGATCTCGGTTTTTGACGTATCAAACTCGTCGCATATTATCCAAGCGGCGTTTATGCCGATAAGTCGCTCCCAGTTTTCCATACTGCGGCATAAAATAGGCGTTTTGGCACCGTTTACGTCCAGAGTAAATACCGCGCTTGATTTATTAAATTTATACGGCACGCGCCATTCGACGAGCGCGTTTTCAAGATCGCCGAATAGTATATCGCGCAAGAGCGGATACGTAGGCTCGGTTATCACACCCGCGCAACCCGGGTTTAAAAACGCTAGCTGCAAGGCCTTTCTAACCGCTGCGTAGGTTTTGCCCGCGCCGTAACCGCTCACTAAACCTATAATTTTCGTGCTTGTGTCGGCTAGTAGCTCGTATTGATGCGGTAGTAGCTTGACCTCTAGTTTACTCATCTTTGCTTATGATTATTTGCGTATTGTTTTGTTGTGCGTTGGTGTTGGTTATCTGCGCCGTCGGCTCTTTGCCTAATACGGTTTCTTTATTGCGCGCCGTTATTCTACTGTGGGCGTCAAGGTCGGATAAGTCCTCGGCAAATTCTAAAAGCTCGTTCGCCTTTTGCTGATTTTTAATGGCGGAGTTTTGGAAATAGAGCAGGTGTTTTGTTTTTTCGTCGGCTATTTCATCTAAAACAGAGATAATATTTTCCCTTTCTTTCCCTTTTTTTCTGCAATCGTCTTTTTAGCTTCGATGTAGTCGGCGTTCTTGCCTTTTCCCATTTTCCTTTTTTTGCTCGCTCGCTTATCTTGCTTATACTTATGCCCGTCTTTTGATTTATCTGCGATAGGGTGTATTGCCCGCTTTCAAAATATGCTTTAGCGCGCTCCCACTTTTCTATACTATACGCCACCTGCTCCCCTTAAAATTTAAACTCTAGTTGTTCTTTTTTAACCCTACGCGGGCGTTTAGTTTTACTTTTCACCTTTTCTCGCTTCGCCTTGCCCGTCTTATCGTATGATCTCTCAAATACGCTATACGCTTCGATGTTTGCAAAGTCGTCGCGGCTAAAGATAACGTCCGTTTTAGGGATTGTAGTTAATACAGCTTCTTTATATGGTTTCATCGGATCGGCCTTAAAATCCGCACGCACACCCTCTAATGCGTCAAGATATTCGGGCTTATACCGCCCAAACGACAAATCCTTATCCACCCGTTTCCTATCTATACCTATTATAATCTCAATCACACGTGACATAAAACAGAAGTTATCATCGAAAAATGCCGAAATTTTATAAAATCTATCGGTATCGTATTTCAATCAGCGCGTTCTCCCTAGCTCACTCTTGATAAAATCTATCGCCTCGCCCGAGCCGTAGCAAACTTTCGCATTTGCATATCCGTAGCAGTTGATAGTATCTACCCAATCCTCTTGCTCGTCCGATACCCTGCTTAGGCTCTTTTTTGCGCGCTTCATCTCGACAAATACGATCTTGCTCGGCAAAAATACGAGCATATCGGGGAAACCTGCACTTGTACCCATGGCTTTTAGTTTCTTTTTGTATTGCACACTGGCTACTCTTTCGTTTGCTACGTGTGTAAAGGGGATTTTATTTACCCGTAGCCAGTCGGCAAAATACATCATCTCGTGATCCTCTAGCGGTACTTGCCCCGTCGCTTTCGCATACGCTAGGGTGTTTTCGTATTTTGGTATCATCAAAACAGCGCCCTTGTTTCCTCGCCCTTATGCTTCTCGTTCCACTTTCTCATTATTTCAAGCACTCCGCTTGCGTCCTTACGGCTTATCTCAAAGCTATCAAGTATCTTTTTGTTCTCGTCTGCTACTTTTGCGATTATGCTCGCTCCGCTTTCGGTTATCGTGATATATACGGCTTTCATCTGCTCTCCAAATAACGCTCAAATATCTTTTTGCCTATCTCATAATCAACTTCGTTTCTTATGGCTTGGCGTTTGTTTTTTATCTTAAACTCGTCTAAGCTAAAATCTTTAAAATCCGCATTTTTTACGTGTTTTATCACTCTAAAAGCTGGAGTATTTATCTCATCAAGCGCAAAACTGCTCCAAAAATAATGCCTACCTATCTCAGCGGTCGGCTTTATGAGTGGATCATAATACGGCACTACATTTTCAACCACAAAAGCTTTTTTGCAAAACGTCTTAAGATACGATATAAGCTCATAAAGTCTAAAATCTGGCAAAACTCTCGTTGTCTCATTGCGTGAGTTATTACAAAAATTTAGCCTGCTGTGACTTTGACAAGGTGGAGACGCCCATATAAAATCAAAATCTAAATAATTTTTAGCAGCGTAGTCCCAAGCGTCGCCTACTATCACATTGTCGTTTGGATAGCGTTTTGCATAAGCCTTCGCTACTTCAGGGTCAAACTCAACGGCTGTTACTTCTATGTTTATGCCTTTTTCTCTTGCTACTTCGTCCCAATACTTGCGGTTACCACCAAGTCCTGCGAAAAGGTTTAAAATTTTCATCTCACGCTCTCTTTGCCATATTTGCCGCAAGGGCAGATAACCCAAGTCTTAGCCTTGCTCTTGCCTCATCGCTCATTTCTATCGGTGCATCTGGGTCAGCTGGGAGCAAATTTACGTTATTCACCGCTAGCTGGGCTTGTTTTACTTCACTTTCTCTTGTCTTGATTTGCACTACGCCTATTTTTTCTTGGTGCTCTAGTAGATATTCAAACAAGTGTGTTTCTTCGTCGCTTGTTAGGCGTTGAAATACGCCGTTTTCTAATACGCACTCGTTTCTTAAAACGCCGTTTGCATCAACTGAAATTATTGTGCTTTCTAAAAAGCCACTACCAGTTCCACCATTGCAAAGCCTTGTGCCTCTGTAAATTTCTTTGCAAAACGCCGCCAAGGTATCTACATCGTTAAAAAATCTAAGCCCCTTTTCTCGCATTTTTAAAAACACGATCTTGCTCCACTCCATAGTTGCACGAAAAAGTAAGGCGTCTGTGTTTTGATATTCTTTGCGATACTTTTCAGCAAAGACTGAAAAATTAATTAGCTCGTTCGTAGCCACGTTTTTTAAAAGCAAAGAATATTTTGCTAGCCTCGCAGGTGTTAAAAATCCCTTGCTATCGCCATATAGTTCGCAAATGATTTGTTCTCTCTCACTCATAGCGCCATTTTCCTTTCTCCGCTGATTATTTCATTCGCCACTCTCTCAAAGTATGCGTCGTCCATTTCGCCTGCCACCATTGTTTCTCTTACGGCTATGCTGGTATTAGCTGGTGTGTTTTTACACTTGCCCCCTCGTTCTCTTTCTGTGCGATCCCAGTTTCTCATAGCGGCTTGCCAGTCTTTCATCGGATTTTTGCCAACTACCCAGCCTTTGCTTTCGTAGAAGTCAAAAAAGGCTTCACAATCGACTAGGGCTAAATTTGCTTTTTGCTTGTAGGTGATTAATTCATCTAGCGTTGGTTTTTGAAAACGTTTAGCTGGTTTTTTCTCGCCCTCGCACGCACGTAGAAGCGTTAGCTTCTTCTGTCTCTGTCTCTGTCTCTAACTCTTTCTCTAACTCTAGGGTTACGTTTTCGTTACCGCTCGTTACTGCGCCGTTACAATGTAACGCTTTAACCTCTTTTTGTCTAGCTCTAAATTCCCTAACTCTCTTTGCGCTGTCGCATTCTTTGCCACTTAGGCTTGCCGCTTCGGGAAGTCTCACATCTTCGCCTTCGCCTTTTTGTAATAATCCCAAACTCTCAAAAATGGCCATAGCGGCTTTGACATTTATCTCTTGCTCCCTTATTTTTAGTGCGATCTCGGCTTCTATCGTCGGCTCTATACCATCAAAAAATATAACACCGTCATTATCTAGGCTTTTTAATAAAAGCTTAAGATAGATGCAGGTGTAAGTATCTCCACCAGCTACGCTCCTTATTTTTAAAATTTTAGGATCGTCGAAAAAATCTTTTTTTAGCTTTAGCCAATAATACGCTTTACTCATCTTAGCCCTTTCCAAATTTCAATAAATGTGTCAAGTATCGCCATAACACAAAGAGTCACTAAAAGATATAATGGAATATTCATTACGCTATCCTTTCGGTGGGCTTTAGTATTGACGTGCTGCACCCACTTATCACGTCTTTTTTTGATCCGATCTCAACTAAAAAGCCACGCGCTATTAGCTCATTGACACGTCCGCAGACGCTGTTTATTGCTATGTTATATCGGCGTGAAATTTCTTGCCTTGTCGCACCCTCTTTGTGCTGGCAAAACATTTCATATACGGCTCTACGTTTGCCGCTTAGCTCTGGTTTTAGTTTTTTGTATGCCTCTAGGCTGTTATTCGCTACCATTTTTATTTTTCTCCTGCTTTTCTGCCTCTAAAATATATGCATTTAGCTTGTCGCCCCAAGCATAAAAGGGGTGTCCCAACTCTTGCAAAGCTGCGTATCTCACATCTCCATTAGGTTTTTGTTGTTTGATCCACACGCGTATGTATTGCAAGTCCCAGCCGACTTGTAAAATTTACCAAGCCATTTTCTAATCTTTTTTCTATATTCTGTCTGTTTCATAACCTTATATTACTATCTGTTATATAAAATATAACTTAAGGTTATTTGATTTTTAATGATTTTAGTTATAAAATATTACGCAAAGTTATATCTTTCGAAGGGGTAGAAAATGAAAGAATTTAAAGATAAATTGTCAGATTTACTAAAAGAAAAAGGTATAAATACTATACAATTTGCCGATATTTTAGGCATTTCACAGCCTTTAGTTAGCCAGTGGTTAGCCGGAGAAAAGAGGACAAAAAAACATTTATTGCCATTAGCTAAATTTTCAGGCTATCCGATCGCTTATTGGCTAGACGATACCATAGAAAAACCGACAGAAGCTCATAAATATACAGATAATATCTCTTCTAATAGTGCCAAAACTGTGTATATCCCTTTTTATAAAGATGGCGTAGTTTCTGCAGGTCGTGGCGCTGAAAATGACGATTTTGGCGAACCTGAATTGCTGCCTTTTAACCCAAACGATTTAAAAATTATGTTTAACGTTAGCCCTCACGCAAAGTTAGGCATTGTCCCTTGCTTTGGCAACTCAATGGAGCCGACTATTAAAGAAAGCGACTTGGTTGTTTTTTGTGATGATATAAACCAAATAGAGGGCGCTATTTATGTTTGCAAATATGAAAACGAAATTTTTATAAAAAGAATAAAAAAACGTCCAATGCTAGCACTAATAAGCGACAATAAAGACTACGAGCCAATAATTATCGAGGAAGAGTTAAACGTCGAAATTTTAGGGCGTGTTGTTGGTTGCTATGCAATAAATTCTAAGCGAATATGATATAAAGTATGTGTTAAAGATTAAACATGGATTTTCTGCTAAACAC
This sequence comes from Campylobacter concisus UNSWCS, assembly GCF_000466685.1. Classification (GTDB taxonomy): domain Bacteria; phylum Campylobacterota; class Campylobacteria; order Campylobacterales; family Campylobacteraceae; genus Campylobacter_A; species Campylobacter_A concisus_A. The sequence continues at coordinate 5,373 of NZ_ANNG01000007.1, read as the reverse complement.
TGATTTTTTAAAAGAGAAAATGAAAGAAAAAAAGATTAGATACGCCGATCTAGCAATAGACATGACAAATGCAGGCTACCCTATCACAGAATCGGCTGTTAAAAAATGGTTCATGAAAGAGCCTATTGTGCCTGACTTAAAAAATATGATAGGCGTAGCTAAAGTGTTAAAATTAGACGTAAATGAAGTTGTAAAACAAAACCTTTTTTTCTAAACCTCAAGAAAATATGTTATTTATCCCAAAATCCGAAATGCGTATAGGTGCAGGTAGCGAGGGCGTTTATGATCTTGAAATGCTTCAAAAAGACGAGCGAAAGATCGCAGTTGATAGGGCTTTTCTAAAAGGGCTTGATACTAAAAATTTACGTATCTTTGAAGTAGTAGGCGATAGCATGGAGCCTGATTTTTACGAGGGCGACTGGGCTATTGCTGATATGGTAGCAGGCAGAGATAATTTCGTGCGTATAGCTGGCGTTTATATCGTTAGGATGGACGATGTCGTTTATATAAAAAGAGTTGAGTTTTTGCCACAGAATAAGATAAAGCTAATCAGTCTAAACCCAAAATATAGCGATATATACCCACATAAAGAGGGCTACGAGTGTGAGATACTTGGTAAAGTCTGCGGTAAAGTCCATTGCGAAGTATATAAAGGTCTAACGTTTGAGGATTATGGGATAAAGTAAGGGTGTTTTTATATAGGCGTATAGTTTTAGATAACATAATTAGGAGACAATAGTGGAAACACGTAGCAACCCAAAAGAAGGCAAATTATTGTATCATTTAACTACAATGGACAATATTAAAAACATTATCGAAAAAGGTCTGTTGCCAAGAAGCGAATTAACAAAGAGGAGTGAAACATTTAAAGATACCGCTAATAGCGAAATTCTTTCTAGGAGAAAGGAGCAATCTTTAGACGAATATGTTCCTTTTCATTTTTTTGTAAAAAATCCTTATGATGGCAGGCAGTTTAGGGATCACCCAGATATTAAATTTGTTTACATTACCATAACAAGAGAATTTTTAAAAACCAACAATGGGGTTATAATCCCAAAACACCCACTAAGTGAAGCAAATCATACTTTAGAAACTATGCCATATTCTCATGGCTTTGATGCAATAGATTGGGACCTTGTGGCAAAACGAGATTATCTTGACCAAGAATGCAAAAGAGCTTGTATGTGCGAAGCATTGCATAAAGGGGTGGTCCCAAGTGAAAATTTTAACAGCATAGTAGTAAAAACAAAAGAGGATTATAACCTTATTGACCAACTTATTAAACAATTTTCGCTAAAATGTCATTTAAATCAAAACGAGAAATGGTTTATTTAAAATGATTAATTACACGACTGGTAATTTGCTAGCTTCTGATAAAGAGGCTCTTGTAAATACTGTTAATCTTGATGGCTTTATGGGCAAAGGGATTGCATATCAATTCAAAAGACAATTTCCTAAAAACAATGAAGCCTATATTAAGGCGTGTAAAAACAAGGAAATTAGCATAGGCAAACTTTTCCCATTTAAAGAAGATGAAAAAATCATAATTAACTTTCCTACAAAAGACAAATGGCGAGAAAAAACAAAAATAGAATACATAGAGAGTGGGCTTGCATCATTAAAAGACATTATTCAAAAGCACAAAATTGCTTCTATAGCTATTCCACCCTTAGGTTGTGGCAATGGTGGTTTAAGTTGGAGTATTGTTAAACCCATAATAGAAAATAGATTAAAAGACATACAGGATAAAATAGATATATTAATATATGAACCAGCACAAGGGTTTTTACCACCTGTAAAATCTGTACCTAAAACAACTATTTCTCATTTGTTGGTATTGGCATGTATTAAAAATTTAGGGACGGCTCACCCACTTGCCATTCAAAAGGCTTTATTCTTCACTATGGTTTTTGCTAAAAGTAATTTTTTTAATTTTATTGAATATAAACACGGTCCATATTCTCATCCGATAGAAATAGTTTTAAGAGAAGTTAATGAATTTTTGAATTTTTACAATTTTAGCAGCGAAGATAAAGAAGAGGCATCTTCTGCTCTTAATTTTTTATATAAGAAAATGTTAAGTAAAAAGATAGAAGAACAGAGTTATTTTTATGCCCCATTTTTAAAAAAATCGTGTCATTTATATATTTATCTTGTAAAAGCCTATGGTAAAAAAGATGCAAATAAAAAAATAGAAATTATTGCCACAATAACACATATTCTACAAAAAGCCCAGTATTTGTCCGAGAAAGATATTATAGATTTGTTTTTTAAATACCCAAAAGAAGATATTAGCATTTTTAAAAAAGAAGAAATAATAGAAGGTATTAACATTTTAGAACAAAAAAATATAATAGAAAAAGACCTTCTTAATAATTATTCCATAAAAGAAACTTTCGTTTTATAATTTTTCTTGCATAGCAACCACTTAAAACAATGAGAACAAAAATTTTAGCACTTATTTTATGCTTACCGCTATCCCTCTTTGCCTTTTCAGCCAAAGTCATAAAAATATCTGACGGCAACACCATTTAGGATGCTTGCCACTCGTTAGCCTTGTAAATGCCTAGCACATAAATAACCTCATCATCTATCAAGTAAGGTATTACATAACTTTTAAAAATCAAGTCGCGAATACTCTCATCGTTAAAATTAATGGACTTGCGGCAAATAAAAGGCGTCTGTGCTGTGCGTTCTATCTTTGCGATAAGTTCGTTTCTAAATTCTCGCGCCCTGCTTAGGCTGTCTTTGGCTATGAAGTCAAATATTATCTTTAGCTCGCGCTCAAATTTAGGCTTGTATTCTATTACCATTGCATAATCCGCGCTTTTAGCTCGTCGTGGCTTATCGTTTCAAACTCCCCGCGTCTGATAGCTTCAACGTCTGATAATATCTCGGCTTTGATAACCTCTAGGTTTTTGCGTGCTCTGGCTTCATCTATTAGCCCTTTGCCTTGTAGTGCTTCATCGGCTCGTGCGTTTAGCTCGTCTGCGTAACCATCATCGATAATTAGCTTTTGATTAGTCGTATTAGCTAGAGCCTTGCTTATTGCTACTATTTGGCTTATTAGTGCTTCATCTGCTCGTATGGTTAATGTCTGCATTGGTAGTCCTTAGCTCTTCTTCTATCTTATTTTACTCATGATCATACCATAAACGATATAAAAAATTTTACTAAATAGCACGTGCTAGCTAATGATCGTTTTTATACCCCAGCCTATTTTTAAAATTACATAACTTTAAGTAATATTTTAAATAACATTAAGTTATCTTTAATATAACCTTTGGTAATATTATTTCATCGAAACAAAAAGTAGATAGGCTTCAAGCGAAAGCTGACAGAGTGAGCCTCCTGCGAGTTGCAGGTTAATCACGTTTCAATCTGAAGCGTCAGTGATAGGGCGAAAAGCTATCACTCAGCACCAGCCCTGATTTAGGATAGTTTTTCACAGGGTTATTAATAAAACGAAAAACACCACTTTTTCTAATAAAAGCCTTGCTTGCTTGGAGCAGGCGAAAGCCTGCTAACATTTTTCATATAAAAAATTTTCTTTAAAAGTTGCTTTTGCAATCTAATTTAATTTTTAACGTCTTTCAGTCGGCGGTGGCGAGCAAGGTTTCTATTAGAAAAAGGAGCAGTCATGCAAAATATTAACGACCTAGAGCAAGCTTTAGAGAGCTTAAAAGCACTTATCAAAGCTAAAAAAGACTACGAGAAATTAAGCACCAAATACGCCAACGTAAGCTTTAAAGATGTCACTCGCTCACAAAGAGCAAGGATAAATGAGCGTTTAGGTGACGCTGCGTTTGATGTGAAAGTCAAAACTGACAATCTTCACGCTGACTTAGTTGATGCTGGACTTTGCGAGATGAAAGAGCGTTACGAGCAAAGAGAGCTAGGGCAAAGTGCAGGCTTAGGACATATATACCGCGCTGCATATCTGCCAAAAGTGCCAAAGAGATACAAGGAGCTACAAAAATGAAAACGCTAATTAAGTTTTTTAGGGTGCTTTTCAGCAATGGTGGCGAGATAAAGAATATCGCCTATCTAAATATCAAAAGGAGTTAAAAATGAGTTTAAACTACGACCTAGCACGTGCCGAAAGCGACGTGGCACACATAAATTTAAATCAAAAGTTTGACTATTTAATAACCGACATCAAATATGTATATAACCTCCACCGCTACACCTTTAAAAACGCCCTTGGCGAAAACAGCGGTGAAATAGTTGATCTTTTAATCGAGCATTGCAAAAAAGACTTTTTCGCCTATGCAGCGCTTGTCTATATGCTATGCGTTGAAGCTGAAATGAGTAACGAGGCAGTCTTAAGCTATACAACTACCTACAAACAAACGCTTAAAAAACTACGAGAGGAGGCTGAAAAAGATGCGCTCTTATATTCTGATGAGGCTTGTTGAGTTCTACGGCAAGCCAAATATGACAATAGGCGAGTTTTTAGAAATTATAAAAGGACTTAACAATGCTAACAAATAAAGAATACCACGCACGCCCTGAAATATCAAAGAGCGACCTCGACCTACTAGCACGTAGCCCATTGCACCTAAAAATAAAAAACGAGCTTAGGAGTGAGCCTACAAAAGCTTTGCTTCTAGGCTCTGCGGTGCATAAGCTAGTGTTAGAGCCAAAAGATTTTTCAAATGAGTTTTGCGTGGAGCCTGACGTTGACAAACGCACCAAAGAGGGCAAAGCGATCTACAACGATTTTTTAGAAAATTTAGGCGATAAAACCTCGCTTGATATTGATACTTTTGGCTCAGCCGTAGAAATAGCAAACTCGGTTAATTCTATGCGTGAAACAGCTATATTTTTAAAAGACGGACTAGCAGAGCAAAGCTATTTTAGTGAGATAAATGGCGTTGCGGTTAAATGTCGCCCTGATTTTTATAATGAGAAACTGGGTGCAGTAATTGATCTAAAAACAACTTCTGACGCTTCGGCTGTCGGCTTTGCTAGATCGGTAGCTAGTTTTAATTACCACATACAAGCAGCGTTTTACAGCGATATTTTAAGGAGCCTAGGCAAAGAAGTAAATTATTTCTTATTTATCGCCGTTGAAACAAAAGCCCCTTATTTTGTAGGTTTTTACGAACTTGATGCAGCAGCAATAGAGCAAGGTCGCAAAGCATATCTTGAACTACTAGAGCTTTACAAATATTGCAAAGAACATGACGAGTGGTGGGGCTATGCAAAAAAAGATGGCGACAAGATAGAGGCAGTGCAAACTTTGAGCTTGCCAGCGTGGAAATTTTACGAAAATATAGCGTGATTTAAAAGGATAAAAAAATGAGAATAAGTATAGACGCCGTAGCCGATGTGGAATTGGCGGATTTATTAGAGCGTTGCAGTTTAGGG
>NZ_ANNG01000006.1 GCF_000466685.1 Campylobacter concisus UNSWCS | reverse complement strand
ACTCTTTGTGTGCCGTCCTTTGCAGTTGCGATTACATTTGATCCTTGTGAGATGCTTTTTATAATGCCGATTTTGTTTGACATGTTCTTTACCTTTTTGTTTTATCTCAATAATAATGTATTTTATTATTTCAAAAGAGCTTTGTCTATTGTACTATGGTACGACTAAGATATACCCGCTCTCGCTGATGTTTTTAAATTTCACACCAAGCTCGCGTTTTAGGCGAAGTACGACATTTTGTATCGCAGCCTTGCTCACCTCGGTGCTCTCATAGACAAACTCCTCTATCATCTCGTAGGTGACAAGCTTGTTTAGATTGTAAGCAAATAGCCAGAATATCTTGTTTTGCAAGAAGCTTAGATAGACTTCGTTGCCATTTTTGTAAATTTTCTCTTTTTTTAAATTTATACTCACCTCATCACTTAGGCGCACTAGCTTCTCATCTCGCTCGAAGCTTAGGCTTATTAGCATCGATCTAAGATCTTTCATATCGATAGGCTTTTTCAAAAACAAGGTCGCCCCCTGCTCCATACTCTTGATCAAATTTTCATCGCTATCATACGAGGTAAAGACGATAAATTTCTGATGAGGTTTTAGCTTTTTTATCTCATTCATCATCTCAAAGCCATTAAGTACTGGCATGTGGATATCACTCATCACGATGTCAAAGCCCTGTTTTTTAAATTTCTCCAGCCCATCTTGCCCATCTTTTGCGCCTACGACCTGACCGCAGTATGGCTTAAGCCCTGTGATGATTAGCTCCCTTGCCATCTCGTCGTCCTCAGCTACTAAGATAGATACTTTCTTTAAAATTTCTAGTGCCTCTTGCATCTTTTAACCCTTTAAATTCTTCTCAAAGCTTAGCTCAAAAATCGTTGGCTTTAGGTTGTGCGCAAGCGTGATATCGCCATTTAGCTTCTCGCGCGCGAGCTTTTTAGCAAAGTAAAGTCCTATGCCATTTCCTTGCTTTTTAGTCGTGTTTAGCCAAGTAAAAATTTTCTTACTCATCTCGTAGCTCACGCCGCCACCATTATCATAAACGCCGATGTAGCACTTATCTTCAAAGCTTCTAAATTTAAGCTCTATCACGCGTTTTAGCGGCTCATCTTTGTAGCTTTCAACTAGTGAGTCCTTTGCGTTGTGGATTAGGATTAGCAAAATTTGCTGGATGATGTTTTCTATCTGACAGACCTTCATCTCTTCAAAACCGCTAAATTTCACGCTTACATTTGCACGGCTAAGCTCTGTGTGCATGAGCGTTATTAAATTTCTAACGCTTGTTTGGATCTCAAATTCGCTCACATTTTCAGCGCTTTTGTAAAAATTTCTAAAAATTTCGATTGTTTTTGAAAGAAGCTCGATCGAGCTTTGCCCTTTTTCTAGTAAATTTAAAAGCTCCTCATCGCTTAGCTTGCCCTCTTTTTTTAGCATTATCGCCGAGCTTAGCATCAGTTTTAGCGAATTTACTGGCTGGATGAACTGATGACTTATGCCGCTTATGAGCTCTCCAGCCTCGCTCATCTTGGCTCTGTGCGCTAGCAAGGTCTCGTACTCGTCTTGCACCTTTTTTATCTTGTTATACATGAAGTTGTGCAGGCTGTTTGCCAAAAATGCAAGTGCAACGAAGGCAAAGAGTAAATTTAGGGCGTTTTTTAGCGCCTCTCTTGTCATGGCTAAAATTTCTTCTTCGTTGTTTGTGCCAGCTCCGATAAACCAGTTCATCGTCGGTATCTGGGCTATTTGGATCAAATTTTGCCCTATCTTTAGGCTGGTGATGTCCTCATCTTTTAAAAATATCTCTTTAAATTTCTCCTCAATCTCTCTTTTAAGCGTTATATCAGCCATCGATGTGAGGATCTCACCGCTGTGAGTTACCAAAAATGAGTAGGAATTTGGCGCAAGGCTAAAGTTTTTGATGCTATCAAAGATAGTGCCTATGCGCACGACACCGCAAAGTGCCGCCTCAAATTTATCATCCTTTTCAACTGGCACACATAAATTTAAAGTAGAGTCTTTTAAAATTTTGTGATTTTGCATGAAATTTACGCTTGGGGCATTTGTATTTTTTGTCTCGACATACCAGATAAGCCCCGCTCGCTCACGCTTTGACATCACCTCTTCTGAGATCTTTTGCCCATCTACAAAGATCTCGCCGTCCTCTCTTAGAAGCTGCATGAGATCAAATTCTTTTGCATTTTCTTTAAAGAGCTTTATGAAATTTGCCACCCTAGTATCGTCATCTATGATGCCAGAGTTTTGGATAAATTTTGATGCACGGATGAGCGAATTTAGACGCTCATCAAGCCAAATTTGAAAGTTGCTAACGATGTTTTTACTAACTGCGATGTTGTTTTTATCAGATAGCTCGATGATCTTTTCTTTTGCTTTGTTGTAGCTATTTAGCCCAAGAAGCACGACAAAGAGGCTTGCTAGCAAGATGATCGCATAAATTTTAATATTTTGTGATTTTAAATTAATACCCATGCGTGCAGTATATCCTAAGTTAGCCCAAAAATAGGGCTAACTAAAATTTAATTTTTAAAAGATAAGAGCTTTGAAACAAGCATAAGTGCAAGCACAACAAAGCAAATGCCAAAGCCAAGCAGCGTGCAATCCGCCATTGACATAAATTTAGAAGACGGCACAAGATACCAGCCATCTGCGTAAAGATCAACTATGCTCTTTTGCAGATCGCTTAGCACCGCACCATCAGGCACCATAGGGCTGTCATAGCCACAATCACCTGTCGGCATAAACCAGTCAGGCGCCCACTTCTCAAGTGGCAAGCCAAATGGATAGTGCGGCTCAGTCGAGCAGCCCTGCACGCCAAAAGGATCATCGCCATGCACCGCGTCGTGGATTTTGGCTAGTTTTACGCTATACATTATGCCCTGCACCGCTCCCCAAAAGGCAAAGACGTAGCCAACTAGAGCAAAGAGCAAATTTTTTGGGTTTATGATAGCGATCACGCCGCCAAGCGCCATGCACAAAAAGGCAAAACGTATATAGACGCACTGCTCGCAAGGCGGCATATAGGCGTAGTTTTGAAAGAGCGAGTGCGCGATAACGACAAGCGCGACGCTTACAAAGACTAGGATCGCCCAAGAGATGCGTGAGTCTTGAAATTTAGCCATTTTTTTAAAAAAGCTCATGTGGCGCCTTATTTTTTAAGAAGCTCTTCGATGAGTGCTGCCATGCCGTCAAGTGAGCTGATTGATTTTGTCATGATGAGATATTTGCCATTTACGACAAATGCTGGCACGCCTTGAATTTTAGCCACATCATAGCTCTCGTCCCACTTTTTAAGTAGCTCAGTCACTTTTGGATTAGCCAGCTCTTTTTCGTAGTCTGCTTTGCTAACGCCAGCTGCATCAAGTCCAGTCTTTAAAAAGCCCTCAACGTCTTTGCCATCGCTCCAGCGCTCTTTTTTGTCATGATAAGCTTTGTAGTAGGCAAATTTAGCCTTTTTAAATAGCGAATTTTCATCAAATAAACTCACTCCCTTTGCCTCGTCCATAACGATAAGCACGGCAAAGACCTTGCTCGCAACCTCGCCGTAATCGCCCTTTGTCTTTAGGTGAAATGGCTCATATTTTAGTCCAGGGATTTTCTCAACTACCTTTGGAGTGACGCTCTTGTCGTATTTGTAGCAAAATGGGCAAGCGTAGCTAAAAATTTTAACTAGCGTATTTTGTCCGACACTTAGTGGCTTTTCAAGCTTGACGTAGTCCTCGCCCTCGCTAAATGCACTAGCACTGATCGCACCAGCTACCGCAACTGCAAAGATAGCCTTACTAAATTTAGATAGAAAACTCATGATGATCTCCTTTGGATGATTTATTTTGAGTTATTCTACAACCAAGCTCAACCGCACTTTTAACGCTAGAATAAATTTTGGCTGAAATTTATCTATTTTAAATTTATGATGGTGGATTTGGTTTTTTGTTAAATTTATTGAAAAAGTTCGCTATGACTTCCTATTTCAACGCATGTAAGAAGTAAAATTTCGTTTTGTTTTTTATATATCAAGAGCAAGTCTGGCTTAATGTGACACTCTCTAAAGCCTTTATAGCTTCCAATAAGAGCGTGATCTTTATATTTTGATGCTAATTCCTCGTTATTTGCTAATTGCCAGATGATATCTTTGGTTAGTTTCTTTTCGCTTTCATTTAGCTTTTTAAAAGCTTTCTTAAAACTCTTTGAATACTCTATCTCAAGCATCAAGGCTCTTTTCAAATTCTTCAAATGTTTTAAATCTCTCTACTTCGCCATTTTCGATCTCTTTGATAGCTTTGTCAAGCCTTGAGGCCTTATCTCTTTGCTCAAATTCTACATTTGCCTGCCTAGCCATCTCCTTTATAAGCTCGATAAATCCATAGTCAGCATTTTTAAAATCAATCGTTGTAGTCATCTTACACCTTTAAATTTTTGTTTTATTATAACTTCAAATTTATAAAAATAATATACGTTATCAATAAAAATTATTATTTACATATTTTAATTATTTGGTTATAATCCGCTCAAATTTTATCAAAATAGGAGTCAAAATGAGACAGTACGAAACATACAAATGCGAGAAATGCGGCAACGAGATCGAGGTTCAAAAAGTTGGCGGCGGCACACTAACCTGTTGCGGCGAAGAGATGAAATGCATCACTGAAAATTTAACAGCGGTAAATTTGATGAAGGCATTTGCTGGCGAGTCACAAGCTAGAAACAAGTATGAGCTTTACGGCGATCTAGCCAAAGAAGCAGGCTATCACGCGATAGCTAGACACTTTTACGAAGCAGCTGAAAATGAGAAATGGCACGCAAGGGCTGAATTTAAGAAATATCACGAGATGATGAATGATCCTATCGATAAGATGGATAAAAATTTACTTGACGCTGCAGCTGGCGAAAACTACGAGCATACGACGATGTATCCAGACTTTGCAAAGATCGCAAAAGAAGAAGAGCTAAGAGATGTTGAAAGGCTATTTAACGCGATTGGCAAGGTTGAGGTTGAGCATGAAAGAGAGTATCTAGAGCTTAAAAAGATGCTTGATGAAGAGGGCTTTTTTGAGAGCGATGAAGAAGATATCTGGGTTTGCGAAGTGTGCGGACACGTTCATAGAGGCAAAAAAGCTCCAGGCGCTTGCCCACTTTGCAAAGCTCCAAAAGAGTATTTTAAGCGTGAATTCTTAGGCTAAAAAGCCAAAATTTTAGCCAAGGCGCTTGTCTTGGCTAAATTTAATAAATTTAAATCTATTTAAAATAAAAAAGTTATATAATCTCCTTAAATTTTCACAAGGAGAAAGAGATGAAAAAATCACTTTTAGTTTTAGCTACTCTTGGCTTTGCACTAAGCCTAAACGCTGCAGATCTTACAGATACTTGCAAGTCTTACTTCTCAGACATCGATAAGATGGTAGAAGCTTACAAAAAAGCTGGTCAAGAGCAACAAGTAAAAATGTATGAAGATCAAAAGAAACAATCAATGGATCAACTAGCTTCTTTACCAAAAGAGCAACAAGACGCTACTTGCAAACAAGCTAAAGAGATGTTTGCTCAAGTAATGGATCAAATGAAAAAACAAGGTCTTTTAAAATAAAACTCCATGTGGCTAGGCTCTCTAGCCACACTTCAAATTTACCCCTCTTTTTTACATAAATTTTGCGTGATCTTTGCAACAGACGGCGAAACTAGCAAAAGCACAGGATACGCCACTATAAAGGCTTTTACATAAGCGATTAGCCAAATTTTTACAAAGCCATCAACAAAGCCAAGATTTAGATACGTCAGCACAAACGACATAAAAAACGCCATAAATGCTGACATTATAAACGCAAAAACATATCTATAAAATTTCGCCGGTATCATGAAATTTTACCTATCAGCTCCCCTAGCCTCTTTGCATGATCAAGCGCCTTTTGCCTCATCAAAGCAAGCTTTGCCTCATCGTGCCTGCTCTGATATGACAGCCCTCCGCTATAAACATAGCCTGCAAACTCCATGCCGCACATATTTGCTAGCGCCTTAAGCGGCGGCAAAAATTCCTCTATCTCATAGCGCTGAAGCGCCTCTTTTTTATAAAGCTCCTCAGACGCGCCAGAGGTAAATGAAAGCACTAGCTTCTTGCCACGTAGCTTATCTCCCTTGCTGCCATGAGAGAAGCCATGAACCAGCACATCTTCAAGCCACTTTTGTAAAAGCGATGGCACGCCGTACCAGAAAAATGGATAAACAAGCACGATCACATCAGCCTTTACTAGCTTTTCTTGCTCGGCTTTTACATCGATAGTGTAGTTTTTATAAAGCTCACTTAGTATGTCAAATTTAGCCTCTGGCAGGTACTTTTTTAGCTCGCCCAAGATGATCTTATTCGCAAAAGAATTTTCAAGGTCGGTGTGACCTGATACGACTAAAATTTCACTCATTTTTGCCCCTTAAATTTACTTTCTTAAATTTACTTGCAAACAAAGCTACTTGCCTTGCTAGCATCGCCACCAACGTATGTAGCCACCTTTGGATAGGCACACACCAAAAATTCCTTGCCAGCGTAGCTCTTGCTCTTAGCTAGCATGCTCTTTGGTGCTTCGCCCTTTTCGTGCCACGCTTCAAGCGCACTAAGAGGATCGACGTCATCTATGCCATTGCCGCCACCGCAGTGGTTCATCCCAGGTAGCGCAAAAAATGCCGCGAAATTTTGGCTATTTTCATTATCAGCCTCTAGCTTTTTAAACCAATCCCTTTGATCTTTTGCCGAGAAAACTGGGTCTGAGACGCCAGTTACGATGATTATCTTGCCGCCATTTGCGCTAAATGTGCTAAGGCTTGTTGAGATAGCGTCATTTATCGCCGCGGTCTCAAAAGTCTTTGGCGTGTCTTTGTCAAAGTCAAAATTTATAGTGTCAAAATTTGGCTGCGCTGGTGTTAAAAAGTAGTAATTCACCGAGCCGCTTGAAAGCGTGATGTTTCTAGCGTTTGGCTTAGCGCTTTGCGAGTCTCCTAGCTTCCACTGCCTCCAGCCCTCAGCGCTCACACCTGAGTCGTAAAACCAGCCGCTATAAATTTGCTCGCCCTTGCTGTTTTTGGCTCCGTTAAAGATTTTCTCTATCGCCTCTATCTTTTGCTTATCTAAATTTAGACCTTTTGGATCAAATTTGCACGCCTCCCAAGCATTGATGATCCCATCTTTTAGTCCGTCTAAAGCGTCACATTTTTCTAGCACGGCTTGGCTTAACTTGTCAAGGTCGTCCTGCGTTAGTGCATTTGCGAAAATTTTCTCGCCTTTTTCATTTTTCGGAGCTATCTTCATAAGGGCTTGATTGTCCCACTGCTGAGCGATCGCCGCGCGAGATAGCCTAAAGCCAGGGTTTGCAGCGATGACGCCGTCAAATTCTAGTGGATAGCGCTGGGCTGCCATGAGTGCTGCCCTGCCGCCATTTGAGCAGCCCATAAAGTAGCTATGTTTTGGCTTTTTGGCGTATGCGGCAGCTAAAATTTGCTTAGCTGCGTCCGTGACCTTGCCGATCGCCTGATAGGCGTAGTCTAGCCTTGCTTGCTGATCTAGCCCAAACTCTGCCGTTGGCTCTGGGTGTCCTGAGTTTGTAGTAACTACCGCGTAACCTCTAAGAAGCGCTGGCGTGGCTGTGCTTGTGCGTATCGGCACCGCGCCAAGAGCAGGCGCTACAAAGCCGTCCATACCGCCACCGCCTTGAAATAAAAACTTCTCATTCCACTGCTCTGGCAGCCTTAGCTCGTAATCAATCGCATACTCTTTGCCATCACTGCCGGTGCGCTTATAGAGTTTGCCATGCACCACGCAGTGAGGCTTTGCTTTGATAGTGTTTTTACTGCCACCAGTTAGCGCAGACATCCTATCGGCTGATACTTCGCCACTCTCGCTCCACAGCACATCTATCATCTCGTTGTTTAAATTTTTCACATCTTTTAAACTCTCACATCCTGCCCTATCAAGGGCAAAAGCCGTGCTGCCAATGAGTGCCAGTGCGCAAAAAAGTGAAATTTTCTTCATAACATCTCCTAAAATTTTACCTTGCTAAATGAGGTCTCGTTCTTAAGACCAAAGCCGTCAAATTCATCTATAAGCCCAGCTCGCTCTTTGGCATAAGCCTTGTAGTTTTCGCTGTGGCGGTAGCTCTCAAAGCTAGCTTCGTCTTTGTAAATTTCAACCAGTACCCACTTATTAGGTGCCTCTTTTTGACTAAAGGCAAACTGTGCGTAAGCGCCCTCATCTACGCTTTTTTGCATATATTTTTTGATGATCTTTTCAAATTTCGCATCGCTCTTTGCCTTAAGGCTTAAATTTGTGATATGAAAGTAGGCATCTTTTAGGCGCTCTGGCGTTAAATTTTTAGAAAACGCAGCCCGTTTTTTCACACTAATAGCCTTTTTGCTAGCCAAAATTTCAGCACTTGCACTTGCAAATTTCTTAAAATGCGCCGAGTTTAGATGCTTTTTATAAGTCGCCTCGTCCTCGTAAAACTCAAGCACATAAAACAGCTCTGGCTTGCTCTTTGCGCTTGCAAAAAAGATCGCCTGCGTGCCTGGCTCGCTCTTTGAGCTTAGTATTTCTTCCCTGCCAAGACGCTTTAGCAAGCTCTTGTTATTTGGCGTTGAAAGCAGCTCCTGTAAGCTCACTTTTGCCTCCGCCCCAAAGGCAAAAGCCGCCAAAACCGCTAGTAAAAATAGCTTTTTTATCATCAAAACTCCTTAAATTTATCTTTGCTCCACTCTTTTCATCCAAGCAAAAAGCTCGTCTAGGTCGTAGTCGCCACCGTGTCCTTGCCCCCAGACCGCTTCAAAATCAACCTCTTTGCCAGCATTTTTAAGCGAAAGTGCTAGCATAGCAGGCACGGCAAGGGCTAGGTCGGAGTCGTTTGTGCCCTGCCTTATGCGGTAAAATTTCGCCGCCTCTTTGTTTGCGGTGTAGTTCATCGCATTCATCATCTTTATGACGCTAGCCTCCGCCATCTCGCCAATACTTCGCTCTTTGGCAAATTTAGTAAAGTGCTTTGCCGGCGTTTTGCTATCGCCAAAAAGGTCGTTTTCAGCATTTTCAAGAGCTAGGCCGTCAAAGGCAACTACTGCTTTGGCACGTTTTAGCGAGGCGATAAAGTCTTCAAGCTTAAACGTATATCCAAGCGAGCAGCCCTGCGTGTCAAGAGTGATAAATTTAGGCGTGAGCGTGCTTTTATCGCTGTTTTTTGTAGCGGTAAATGCCTTTGAGATGAGGGCGTTTATATACTCTTTGAAGCTGCCCTCGCCATTTTCATCAAGGCTTAGCGTATGGCCTTTGGCGTCTTTTAAATTTAGCGAGTTTAGATAGGCTGGGAATTTGACTTTTAGCTCACGTGAGAGCTCTTTTTGCGTGGCGTTTAGCTCGCCCGTGATCATCTTTGGCTTTTTGCTCCTGTCGTTAAAGCTAGCCGCATCAAGACTTGTAAAATCAATCCTTTCAAATTTATCCAAATCCCCAAACATCCACTCATACGCCTCGTCCTCATGCTCTAAATTTGTAACAGGGCAGTAGGCTGAGACGGCATAAATTTGATCGTCCGCCTTTGCAGCGCCTAGCTCTTTAAGATATGGCTCATACTCTTTTGCCCCTGCGCTAGTGCCAAGAAGTGCTGACATCGCGCCGCCTGCGCTCGTGCCGTTTGAGATGATCTTATTTGCGTCGCCTGGCATAAATTTGTCGTTAAATTTAAGATATCTAACGGCCGCTTTTAGATCGACTATCGCAGC
This sequence comes from Campylobacter concisus UNSWCS, assembly GCF_000466685.1. Taxonomy (GTDB): domain Bacteria; phylum Campylobacterota; class Campylobacteria; order Campylobacterales; family Campylobacteraceae; genus Campylobacter_A; species Campylobacter_A concisus_A. The sequence continues at coordinate 141,844 of NZ_ANNG01000006.1, read as the reverse complement.
TGGCGCTTTGCCGATGAAGCGCTCGCCATCTTTTAGCGTCCTGCCCCTAGCGCCAACGCTTGCCACGACGTATCCTCTAAGAAGCGCTTCAAGAGTGGTATTTGGCTTTTCGTTTTGGATTTCTGGCTTTTGTGGCATTGCGCTCATGTAGCCACCGATCGCATTTGGCATAAAGATAGCCCCTTTTTGGTCGCTAAATTTACCCTCTGGCACGTAAAAATTTAGCACCTCATAGTCGCTAACTGGCTTTGCAACATAGACTATGCCCTCATAAGCTCTAAATTTAAGCGTCCTCTCGCCAACTTGCACGCTTTTTAGCTCAAATTTCTTTTCATCAAATTTAAGCTCGCCACCAAAGCAAGCGCCTACCAAACAAACCGCTAAAATAGCAACTCTAACGCATTTCATGATCTGCCTTTTTATTTTGTCCTACTTTTGCTTTAATGCATAGTCAAATTTGGGACTACTTAGACTAAACTCAAAGCTATCTCTATCCACCGCGCCAACGCAGTAATGGCTATCATAAAGACGAAGCAAAAACTCCGCCATCTCTTCACTCGTGTGGTACTTTTTAAACGCCTTGTCGTAGTCGTAGCTCTCTTTGCTAGTTGCCACCATGCCAAATTCTGTCTTTGTGGCAGCTGGGGCCAGCACTTTTGCCTGCATTTTCGCCTGCTTGTCCTGTGCTAGCTCGTGGTAAAGCCCCTCACTAAAGGCGCTGACGAAAAATTTGCTAGCGCAGTATGTGACGGCGTTTGGCACGATCTTGTAGCCTCCTATCGAAGAGATGTTTATAAGCTGTGTATCTTTGTCTTTATTTTTTTTAGTAAAGAGCGTTGAGAGCGTCACAAGAGAGATGATGTTTAAATTTATCATCTGCGTGATCTTGTCTAAATTTTGCTCGCCAACCTTGTTATAGTCGCCAAAGCCAGCATTGTTTATAAGCGCTTTTAGCTCAAATTTTTCTAAATTACACCAAAGAGCTAGGACATTTTCTTGCTTTGAGAGATCGCAAAGCTCTATCACCACATCGACATTTGCAAATTTAGCTATCTCGCTTTTTAAATTTTCTAAAAGCTCGCCGCGTCTTGCAACAAGGATCAAATTCTCCCCGCGCCTTGCAAATGCCTTTGCCGCCGCCGCTCCTATGCCAGAGCTTGCCCCTGTGATCACTATATATTTTTTCATTTTGTAAATTCCTCCGGACTATAAATTTTTACACCTTCATTGTGGTCATCTTGCGCTACTTCCACGATCACTTTAGCGATGTCAGCTGCCTTCATCGGACGATACTCGTCAAAAAAACCTTTTGGGATAAATTTAAACGCCTTTATCGCTAGATACTCGCCAAGTCTAAATTCCTTTCTCTCAGCTTCGATAAGTGGCAGCCTAGCGATATGAAATGAGCTATATCCAAGCTCTTTTATCTTTGCTTCTGCTTGACCTTTTGCCTTTAGGTAAAACGAGCCTGACTTTCTGTTTGCGCCTGCAGCTGAGAGTAAAACAAAGCGTTTTGCGCCGCACTCCAAGCCAAATTTGGCGAAATTTATCGGATAGGTCACATCGACTTTGTAAAACTGCTCTTTGTGCTTTGCCGCTTTCATCGTCGTGCCAAGCGCGCAAAATACATCATCAGCGATAAATGGCACCTCATCTTTAAAATCATCAAAATTTACTATCTTTACTTCAAGCTTTTCATGGGTAAATTCTAGCTCATGCCTAACAAGGGCGACCACCTTGTTATAGTGCTCACTCTGGCAAAGATCTTTTAAAATTTCACTTCCCACAGCGCCGCTGGCTCCTGCTATAAGGGCGACTTTTTTCATATTTATCCTTTTTAAAATTTGGATAAATTCTATCTCGCTAAGGCAAAAATTTCGCTTATGGCCTCTTTTGTATAAATTTGCTCCAAGCCCCTGCCCTTGGCGTAGTCATAAACTAGCGCCATGATCTCGTCTAAATTTGACTCATCAACGCCGATTTCAATGAGACTTGTTGGCGTGCCGATCTTGCTAAACCACTCTTTTAGCTTTTCAATGGCTACGTCCGCGTCATCTACGCCAAAAATTTCTTTACCAAAGCGCTTAAATGCCTTTAAATTTCTACTCTTATACCACTTCATCCAAGCTGGCATAACGACACTTAGCCCAGCCCCGTGCGCGCAATCAACCACCGCACCTATGGCGTGCTCGATCATGTGGTTTGGATAAGAGTAGCCAGCCGTGCCGACGTAAGTTAGGCCATTTAGCGCCATAGTAGCAGCCCAAGCAAACTCGCTTCTAGCGCCATAGTTTTCTGGCTCTTTCAGTAAAATTTCAGTCGTTTTCATGACCGTTTTGATGTTTGCTTCGATGTATAAATTTATGATCTCAGGCTGGATGCTCGCCGTAAAGTAGCCCTCGATGCTGTGAGCGATGATGTCAGAGGCTGAATAGACCAAATACTCCTTGCTAACGCTTGCTTGAAGAAGCGGATTTACCACCGATACTTTTGGGTAAAGACAAGCGCCGTGCATGGCAAATTTCTCTTTTGTGGCTTCATTTGTGACGACTGCGCCGCCGTTCATCTCTGAGCCAGTTGCAGCAAGCGTTATGATGTCAAAGATCATAAGCGCCTCTTTCGGGCATTTGCCAGTAAAAAAGTCCCAAACGTCGCCGTTATATTTAACTCCTGCAGCCACTGCCTTGGCCGTGTCAAGCACCGAGCCACCGCCTATGGCTAGCACGCTATCGACGCCTTGCTTTTTAGCTAAATTTATAGCCTCATTTACCTTGCTTAGCACTGGATTTGACTTCACGCCGCCTATCTTGCAAAACTCGATGCCATTTGCGCTTAGGCTCTTTGTGGCAACGTCAAAAAGTCCGTTTTTCATGATCCTGTCGCTGCCATAGATGATGAGCGTCTTTTTTGCGCCAAATTCTTTCATATATTTGCCGATGTTTTGCTCTTTGTCTTTGCCAAATTCTATTTTAGTAGGGTTTAAAAAGCTGAAATTTTGCATAGTTTTCTCCTTATTTGCTTTTGTGATTTGGGGTAAATTTTAGTTAAATTTTCTTATTTTTAGCTATTTTTATCTGCGCTAAATTTAGAAATTTCTTAGTCTGATAGGTAGTTTTGATGTGATCTTATCTGGATCGAAGCTGTTTTTTGGATCGCCTAAGCCTCCAAAATTTTCGCCAGTGTTAAAGAATTTTTGTAAGAAATAATCCCCTCTATATCCAAGTTCAAAAAGTAGCTCTGACATCTCAGAGATATCCTTTTCGCTTAGCAAGTCCGCATGCACGGTCGTTCTAACTTCAAATTTAAAATTTATCTCAAGCAAGTATCTAAGTGTGGCGGCAAATTTCTCATATAAATTTGAGCCAGTGATGCCTATAAATTTCTCTTTTGGAGCTTTAAAATCAAGCGCGATGTAGTCAATCAGCCCCTCATCTATCGCCTCTTTCAAGACGTCACGATATGAGCCGTTAGTATCTACTTTTAAGCTAAAGCCGCGCGCCTTTACCTCACGTGCTAGCCTTAAAAAAAGAGGGTGTGCTGTGCATTCGCCACCGCTAAATACGATGCCATTTAGCTTGCCGACCCTGCGGTCTAAAAAGTCGCAAACTTTGCTAAAGCTTATAGTGCCATTTGACTTTACAACCTCGATGTTGTAGCAGTATCCACAGCGCATATTACACCCTGCAAACCAAATGACAGCTGCCACTTTGTCTGGGTAGTCAAGCGTCGTAAATGGCGTTATACTAAAGACTTTTTGCAAGTTTTGACCCTTTTTTAAACTAAAAGGCACAGGGGCGTGCCTTTGGTTTGCATTTTAGTTGATTTTTTTAAATTTATTCTTGTTTTTAGGCAAGAATTTATCTCTTGCAGCAACTTGCGTATTCGTCAAATTTAACACGCTCTTTGTGCTCGCCTTTTTTACCGAGATTAAAGCTCTCAACTGGTCTGTGATAACCCATAACACGAGTATAAACCACGCATCTTGTGCGTTTGTCTTGCACTTTTTCTAAAATTTCTTTTTCTGTCATCTTCTCTCCTTATTTGGATTTTTTCTTTTCATTTTCTATCAGCTCGGCATCACAAAGTGGGCAAAACTCATGCTCGCCAGCTATGTAGCCATGCTTTGCGCAGACGCTAAATACCGGCGTTATCGTGATGTATGGGAGTTTGTAGTTTGAGATTATACTCTTTACAAGCTCTTTGCAAGCTTTAGCCGAGCTTATGCGCTCTTTCATATATAGGTGAAAGACGGTGCCGCCAGTATAGGCGCTTTGTAGCTCATCTTGCAGATCAAGCGCTTCGTAAGCGTCGTCTGTGAAATTTGCAGGTAGCTGGGTCGAGTTTGTGTAGTAGATATTATCGCCCTCGCCTGCTTGGATGATGTCTGGATAGCGCTTCTTATCCTCTTTGGCAAAGCGGTAGGTAGTGCCCTCAGCCGGAGTTGCTTCAAGGTTGTATAAATTTCCGCTCTCTTCTTGAAATGTCCTTATCTTATCACGTAAAAATCCAACCATCTCAAGGGCAAATTCACGTCCAAATTTAGTTGAAATATTCTCTTTATCGTCGGTGAAATTTCTAAGTAGCTCGTTCATGCCATTTATGCCGATCGTGCTAAAGTGGTTGTTAAAGTGCTTTAGATACCTAGCCGTGTAAGGATAAAGCCCTCTGTCATACATCTCTTGGATAAATTTACGCTTTTTCTCTAGGGTTGATTTAGCTAGGTCTAAAAGGTAGCTTAGTCTATTATAAAGTGCGACCTTATCGCCTTTGTAGTTGTATCCTAGGCGGGCTAAATTTATAGTCACAACGCCGATCGAGCCAGTCATCTCAGCACTTCCAAAAAGACCGCCACCACGCTTCAAAAGCTCTCTTAGATCAAGCTGCAAGCGGCAGCACATAGAGCGCACGTGGCCTGGTTTGTAGGCGTTTTCGTTCTCTATCTTGTTGCCATTTTCGTCGTAAGTGTATTGCGAGCCGATGAAGTTTTGAAAGTAGCTTGAGCCCATTTTTGCGGTATTTTCAAAGAGCACGTCTGCTACTTCGCTATCCCAGTTAAAATCCTCTGTGATATTTACCGTCGGTATCGGAAATGTAAAAGGCTGCGAGCACTTATCCCCAGCTGTTAAAACCTCGTAAAATGCCTTATCTATGCGCGCCATCTCAGGCTCAAAGTCCTTGTAGGTCATATCGACTAAATTTTTCCTGCCACGCTCGTTTGCTTTTTTCAAAATTTTCTCATCTTTTACATTTGTAAAAAGGTGTATATCATCGCTAGTTGGTATCTGATCCCTTAAGTCGCTTGGGCAGGTGATGTCTATGGTTACGTTTGTAAATGGACTTTGTCCCCAGCGTGCAGGGACGTTTAGGTTGAAAATAAAGCTAGTTATCGCCTTTTTGATCTCGGCGTCGCTTAGATCGTCTTTAAAAACATAAGGCGCAAGGTAGGTGTCAAAGCTAGAAAAAGCCTGAGCGCCTGCCCACTCGCTTTGCAAAATGCCTAAGAAATTTGCCATCTGATAGAGTGCTTCTCTAAAGTGCTTTGGCGCTCTGCTCTCAACCCTGCCACGAACGCCGTTAAAGCCCTCATTTAGCAAGGCTCGCAGGCTCCAGCCAGCGCAATATCCTGTAAGGCAGTCAAGGTCGTGGATGTGGTAGTCGCCGTTTCTGTGCGCTAGCCCCTCTTCTTTGTTATAAACAGCGTCTAGCCAGTAGTTTGCTATGACTTTGCCAGCGGTGTTGTTTATAAGGCCTGCATTTGAATAGCTAGTGTTTGAATTTGCAGAAATTCTCCAGTCGGTGCCGTTTATATATTCATTTATCGTCTGAGTTGAGTTTATATAGGTCGTATCTTCGTTTAGTCCTAAAATTTGCTCGCGTTGGAGCTTGTGCGTGTGGCGGTAGAGCATGAAGCTCTTTAAAACTTCAAAATGTCCGCCGTCAAATAGCTCTTTTTCGATCGCATCTTGGATGTCTTCGACTGTTATCGCACTTGATTTTTGAAAGATGTCTTGGACTACGTTTGTAAAAACTTGCTCGTCATAAGCTTTATTTTCGCTTGCAAATGCCTTTTTTATCGCATCTACTATCTTGTATGCTACAAATTCTTGCCTTGTGCCATCTCGTTTTAAAATTTCACGCATCGCTCGCTCTTTTCTGATTGTTTTTTTGATATGGAGTTTAAAAGTATAGGACAAGAAAGCTTAAAATATAGAAAACTTATTTTATTTTGTTTAATAATATTTATCAAAAAATATAAAATTTTAGAGAGTTTTATTAAGTATATTTTTGCGTATTTTAAGCATTTTAAACTAAAATTTGATTATTTTTACTTAAATAATTATTTTAATTTTAGTTTTTAAAATAGTAGATTTGAAATTTTACAGGTCAATCAAGCTTATTTGGGTATCATTATGATGACGACGGATATTTAGATGAAGCAGATCAAAAGGATCTGGCTGGGCTAATAAACGCTAAAAAACGTGGCGAATTAGAGTGTATAAATTTAGACGAATTTAACCTAGAGATGAGAACGTTTTTTAAAAAGAAAGGTCTAAATGAAGCTTTTATTAAGCAGACGCTTTCAATCAGACCTTGAAAATATTTTAGTATTCTACTCTCAAAAAAGCTTTGAACCTTCAGAGAATTTAAACCCAAGGCGTGAAAGACCACGCCGCTACTATTTTGTATTTCTTCTATCGTCTTTACCTTTTATCTCTTCTGCCGCCTCTAAGCCTAGCTGCGCTTTTTTAAATGCCTTACGAGCTTTATCAAGGCGGTTAGAATTTTTGGTGCTAGGGTCATCAGCATAAAATTTCTCTGCCTCTTCAAGCTCGTATTTCTTTTTGCCGTAATTCATTTGAGCGTTTTCTAAGCGCATAGTAGCGTTATCCCCACCAGCCAACTTTGCTCTTGAAGTAACCTCTCCAGTAACTGGGTTACGTCCGATAGTTAAATCTAAATCACGTTTTGCTTGCTCGGCGGTTAAATAACACTCTTTTTTTCCCCCCATTAGTGTTCCAGCAATATTTCGAGGTCTATTTTTAGGGTCAGAGCAATCCACTTTTTCTTTATTTGTATTATTTTTTTCTTTGTGAAAGACATCAGGATTTACTTCATAAGCATTCAAATTTAATATACTCAAAAATAATGTTATAATTAATACTAAAGTTTTCATTTTTGCTCCTTTTCTTTATTTAATTCTTTTTCTAGCTCTTCATAATCAACTATTTTTACAATTTCAGGCTTTAAACCAAGAGCAGGCGGAATTTTAACAATGCAAAATTCTTCGCCCTCGAAGTCAGTAACAAAAGTAACTTTATCGCTCTTATCTTCCAGTTGTTTTACTTCTTTTTGCATTTTTATTCCCCCTTGCTTTCAACTTGCTTTTTAGCTTTATTTTTCGAGTTATCTAATCCTTTCCTTTTACGTAATCTTCTAAATGCACTTGAGAAAGTAGTTAGGCTCATACCTAGCTCTTTCTCCTCTACTAAAAAAGAGTGTATCGTTTTTAAAGAGTAGCCCTCTTCGTAGAGTTCGTTTATATCTAAAATATAATTATCAAGCTCACTTTTTCGCTCTCTCTTAATGCCTTTGTTAAAACCTCTTTTTAAAAACTCTTCTTTAAAACTTTTCTCACTCATTTTTTATCCTTTATGACAAGCAAAGGATAAATTTAACTACTGACAACCCTCGCATTCGATCGAGCGGTCGGCCACGTCGTTTAGTTTTTCGCTATCTGGGCTTTCAGAGCGTAGATAGTAGGTTGATTTTAGTCCAAGCTCCCACGCAAGCGTGTAAATTTCACTTAGATATCCGCCGCTTGCTTTGTCTAAGCTCATGAAGATATTTAAGCTTTGACCTTGATCGATCCATTTTTGGCGGATAGCGCCTGCTTTTATTAAAATTCTTTGATCAAGCTCATAAGCTGGCGTATAAAACTGCCACGTATCTGGGCTTAAATTTGGCACGACATTTGGGATCATACCGCTTAGGTTGTGCTCAAACCACTTGCGCTTATAGACTGGCTCGATGGTCTGAGTAGTGCCAACTAGGATCGAGATCGAGCTAGTTGGAGCGATCGCCATTAGGTAGCCGTTTCTCATGCCGTCACGCTTGACCTTTTCTCTTAGCTTGTCCCAGTCGCAGACATTTTCGTCAAATAGCCCGCCTTTGTCGTTTAGAAGGGCTTTTGCGTTCTCGTTTGCGGTGTCTATCGGCATGATGCCTTTGCTCCATTTTGAGCCTTCAAATTTTGGATAGATGCCCTTTTCTACGGCTAAATTTGAGCTAGCATAGATCGCGTTGTAGCTTATGTTTTCCATTATGCTATCAATGAGCGCCAAGTGCTCATAGCTACCCCATTTTACGTTTTTCTCAGCTAGCATTTGCGCTTCGCCCATGACGCCAAGGCCGATCGAGCGAGAAGCAAGATTTGTGTGTTTTACCTTTTTGTGCGGGTAGAAATTTAGGTCTATAACGTTATCAAGCATCCTGATAGCTATCGGCACGACACGCTCGATGTCCTCTTTGCTGTTTATCTTGCTTAAATTTATACTTGCAAGGTTACAAACTGCCGTTTTGCCCTCGATGCTCTCTTTTTCTACGATGAAAATTTGCTTGCCTTTTAGGCTATCAAGCGCGCTAAGCTTTTTGGCTTTTTTAGTTATGCCGCTATCGACGGTGACGTCTTCTTCTTCGTCAAATAGCTCCTCGCCACCATCTTCATAAGTGATCTTGATCTTATAGTAGTTTGGCGCTGTGTTTTGGAAAATTTCGGTGCATAAATTTGAGCTTCTGATGATGCCCTCGTGGTCGTTTGGATTTGCTTTGTTGGCGTTATCTTTGAAGCATAAAAATGGCATGCCCGTTTCAAAATAGCTAGTTAAAATTTTCTTCCAAAGCTCTTTTGCAAGGATGGTGTTTTTCTGGATATTTTCGTCGTTTTCATACTCCAAATATCTCTTCTCAAACTCCTCGCCGTAAAGGTCGCAAAGGTCGCTCACTTGAGCTGGGTCAAAGAGGCTCCAGCGGCCATTTTCTTTGACACGCTTCATAAATAGATCGTTTATCCAAAGCGCAGGGAAAAGCTCGTGCGCGCGGCGTCTCTCTTCGCCTGAGTTTTTACGAAGATCGAGAAAATCGCTCACATCCATGTGCCAAGGCTCGATATAAACAGCGATCGCGCCCTTTCTAGTGCCTAGCTGATCGACCGCTACTGCGATGTCGTTTGTCACTTTTAAAAATGGGATGATGCCGCCAGCTGCGTTTTTGTGTCCGTCGATACTGCCGCCCATCGCACGCACCTTGCTCCAGTCCCAGCCGATACCGCCGCCAAATTTTGAAAGTAGCGCCATCTCTTTGTAGCTATCAAAAATGCCCTCGATATTATCAGGCGTGCTGCCTACGTAACAGCTACTTAGCTGGTGGCGCGTAGTCCTTGCGTTTGAGAGCGTTGGCGTGGCTAACATCACTTCAAATTTAGAGATAAGGTCGTAAAATTTCTTAGCCCAGCCTTGGCTATCTAGCTCGTTTTGCGCAAGAAACATCGCGATCGCCATAAACATGTGCTGTGGCAGCTCGATGGGCATACCGCTCTTGTCTTTGATGAGATAGCGATCATAAAGCGTTTTGATACCAAGGTATGCAAACTGAAGGTCACGCTCTGGCTTGATGTAGGCGTTTAGATCCTCTAAGTCGTACTTCTCTTTTAGTCCAGGGATGATGCGGCCTACTTTTTCGCCCTTTGCGAGGTAGTCTTTTAGGTGGTTGTAGCCGTTAAAACCAGTCACTTTGTGATAAAGGTCGAACAAAAATAGCCTTGCTGCAACAAATGTCCAGTTTGGGCGGTCGATGTCGATCTTATCAACTGCTGTTTTTATAAGAGTTTGCTGAATTTCCTCAGTCGTTATCATATCTCTAAACTGAATTTTCGCATCTACCTCAAGCTCGCTAAGACTTACGTTGCTAAGACCTAGGACGGCTTCGTTTGTGTATTTTTTGATCTTGCTGATATCAAGCTCTTCTGTTCTGCCATTACGTTTTATAACTTTCAAAAATATCTCTCCGTGTTAAATTTTAATTTGAGATTTTATCCAAAAAGATATAAAAACTCTCTTTGCCAAAAACTACTAAATAAATATAAAATTTACAGCCAAAATGAGAAGGATAAAGGCTTGTTAAAACTATCGTTTTTTAGTCTGAGAGAGCGACGAAGGTGTTAAACATGATAAGCTTTTGTGCTAGCTTTGGCGCCCAAAAGTTAAATGCGCCAACATTGCAGATAAATTTTGCTGATGCTTGTAAAAGCTACTTGAAAATGCTAGCTCCCAGCTGATAAATTTGACGCTAATTAGGCTTAAAGTTGGCGAGCTAAATTTAAGGTGGATTTTGTATTAGGGTATTTGCAAGGGGCTAAATTTACCCCTTGCGTTTAAATTTATTTGCCAAAGACTCTGGCGAAAATTTTATCTACATTTTTGGTGTAGTAGTTGTAGTCAAAGCACTCTTTGATCTCATCTTTGCTAAGGCTCTTAGTTAGGTCCTCGTCGTTTAGCAAATTTTGTAAAAATAGGCTGTGACCTTGCTCGTCTATCGCTTTTTTGCCCTCTTGCAAGTCCGCCCAGACCTTCATGGCGTTGCGCTGAACGATCTTGTAGGCGTCCTCTCTAGAAATTCCACGTTGCGGCAGCTGCAAAAGCACACGCTGAGAAAAGACTAGACCGCCTGTTAAATTTAAATTTTTCATCATATTTTCCGGATAGACAACCAAATTTGCTATCAAATTTTTGATACGAACCAGCATAAAATCAGCCGTGATAAACATATCTGGCAGGATAAATCTCTCAACCGAGCTGTGGCTGATGTCGCGCTCGTGCCAAAGTGCGACGTTTTCAAGTGCCGGTGTGACGTATGAGCGTAGCACCCTGCAAAGGCCGGTGATGTTTTCGCTAAGGACTGGGTTACGTTTGTGTGGCATCGCGCTTGAGCCCTTTTGTCCTGGGCTAAAGTACTCCTCCGCCTCATAAACTTCGGTCCTTTGGTAGTGTCTAACGGCAACAGCTATCTTCTCGCAAGTAGAGGCTAAAACTGCGATCGCACTCACCACATGGGCGTAGCGGTCACGCTGGATCACTTGATTTGACGCTGGGGCGGCTTTTAGGCCTAGCTCCTCGCAAGTTAGCTCTTCAAATTCCATCGGAGCGTGGGCTAAATTTCCCATAGCGCCTGAGAGTTTGCCATAGCTGATCGTATCTTTTGCGTCTTTGATGAGCTTTAGCGCCCTTGTGATCTCGTCGTACCAGATGGCGAGCACTAGGCCAAAAGTTATCGGCTCGCCGTGGATGCCGTGGCTTCTGCCGACCATGAGAGTGTGCTTGTTCTCGTTTGCCCTATCTTTGACCGCCTGCATAAACTCCTCGACGTCACTTATGATGAGCTCCAAGCTCTCTTTCATCTGAAGTGCGACGGCCGTGTCGATGCAGTCGCTTGAGGTCATGCCGTAGTGTATAAACCTGCTCTCCTCGCCAAGGCTCTCGCTGATACTTGTTAAAAATGCGATGACGTCGTGCTTTGTCGTCTTTTCTATCTCGTCGATGCGAGCCACTTCAAATTTAGCGTTTTTGCAAATTTTCTCGCAGTCGCTGTTGCTTATGAAGCCGAGCTTATTCCAAGCTTTAACGGCAGCTTTTTCTACCTTGAGCCAAGCGTCGTATTTTGCTTGTATGCTCCACTTTTCAGCCATCTCTTTGCGTGAGTATCTTTCGACCATTGTTGAACCTTTTGTATTAGTTTGCTTTTGTCCTGAAAGTATAAATTTGGCTTTTTGAGCCAGAAATCACGTCGTGCAATTTCTCTAAATTTAAGTTTTGATTATATAAAATCCGGGCTGAAATGTCGGTTATACGCTTATAAATTTGGGCTTAAGATAGCTCGCTCATTTTTCAAAAGGATCATTTTTGCCCTACATAAATAAATTTATCATTACTGCAGATCATCAAAAAGCTTATGAAATTTTACTGCAAAACGGCTTTAACATGAGCCAAACTCAACGCCTCATCGATAAAGGCAGGCTGATATGCGAAGGCAGTGTCGTGAGCGAGAAAAATGCCATTTTGTGCGGCGATGTATTTTTGATCGACTATGAGGCCAAGCCAAAGGGGCTAAAGCCGATCTTTGAGTGCGAGAGCTTTGCCGTCTTTGACAAGCCAAGTGGTGTGCTCAGCCACCCAAATGGCAGGCACTGCGACTACTCGCTAAATGATGAAATTTACACACTTTTTGGGCGAGATGCGAGCGTGGCACATAGGCTAGACTGCGAAACAAGCGGCGTGATAGTCGTTGGCAAAGATAGAAATTCTACGATAAAACTAAAGAAAATCTTTGAAAATCGAGAGGTTTCTAAAAGCTATGTCGCGATGGTGCAAGGCAAGGTCGAGCGAGAATTTACGATCGATGCTAAGATGGATCTAGCAAACAACTACGACGATGTGAAAATGCGAATGCAAATTTGTGAAAATGGCAAGAGCGCGGTGACTAAAATTTTGCCGATCAGATATTTTGATGATATCGATACGACTTTAATTCGAGCTATCCCACTCACTGGCAGGCAGCATCAAATTCGCTTGCATTTGTTTCATGTGAAACACAAGATCCTTGGCGAACCACTTTATGGTTTGTCACGTCCACAGATCGAGAAAATTTTAGACAAAGAGATGAGCGATAGTGAACGGATAAATTTAACTGGAGCAAAAAGGCTCCTACTTCACTCGGATGAAATTTCATTTAAATTTGATGAAATTTTTTACAATATTAAAAGCAAATTTGACGCCGAAAATGAGTTTTATAAATTTGCAAAAGAAGCAAATAATCAAAATATTTAAATTTTAAAAAGTCTTTCTAGTAAAAATAATCTACAAAAATTTTTCGTAATTTTGCTTTTAAATTTGAAATAGAGTTTTTATTGAAAAATAGAATTAGATTTTTAGTGTCACCGCATTGTGAATTAAATTTTGGCAATCAACTTTGTGTTTTTGTTTTTCACACAAAATTTCATGCCAAATTTTTAGAATTTATTTTGAAGTTTTGTTTTCTTCTTTCAAAACTTTTATGATAAGTCCAAGTCCAACACCAGCAACCAACACTATAAAAATTATCTCAGCGATATCAAGAGCTGTCATTTTTTACTCACGTTAGTTTTATCGTTAGTTGGTTTTTCTTCTGCTTTAGCTGCGTTCTTATCGCTAACGTTAGCTTTAAATTTTGGATTTTCATTTCGCTGTTTTAGCTGTCCGCAAGCAGCACTTATGTCAAGTCCTTTACTCTGCCTGATCGTACAGGTAACGCCATGATCCCTTAGATATTCTTGAAATTTTAGCATGTTAGTAAGCTCGGGTCGTCCAAATTCACTGCCCTCATGTGGGTTAAAATATATGAGATTTACCTTTGCCTTGATACCATGCAACAGTTTAACCAGCTTTTTCGCATCACTAACGCTGTCGTTTAAGTCCTTGATAACGAGATATTCAAACATCACACGCTTTCGCATATCGATAGGAAATCCCCTAACAGCATCCATAACAGCCTCGATATTATAAGCCTTATTTATCGGCATTAGGCGACTTCTAAGCTCATTAGTAACAGCATGTAGCGATATAGCTAGCAAGACCCCAAGGTCCATCTCGCCAAGCTTTTTTATCTGGCTACCAAGGCCGCTAGTTGAAACGGTTTGACGGCGTGGCGATATGGCTAGACCCTCATTAAGTGCTAAAATTTTGATCGCTTTACTAACGTTGGCAAGGTTATCGAGTGGTTCACCCATACCCATATAAACGACGTTTATGCGCCTTTCATATGGTATGTTATTTTCTCTTTTTATCCACAAAATTTGCCCTACGATCTCGCCAGCAGTCAAATTTCTAACAAGACCACCCTTTGCTGTTAGGCAAAAAGCGCAGCCCATTTTACAGCCAACCTGTGAACTAACACAAACAGTGTAACGAGCGTGTCGGCTAACCTTACCATCCTCGTTGCTGATCTCCTCTTTCATCGGTAGCAAAACACTCTCTATCTTTAGCCCATCTTTTAACTCGAAAAGATACTTGATAGAGCCGTCGCTACTTTGCTCAAATTTTACACATTTTAGAGGATCGAGGTAAAATTTATCAGCCAGATCTTGGCGCATATCTTTTGGTAAATTTAGCATTTGGCTAAATTCTGTAGCATTTTTTTTGTAAACCCACTCATAAATTTGCGTCGCTCTAAAAGAGGGAGAGACTAGCTCCTTTAACTCTTCGATGCTAAGATCAAGCAAATTTTTCACATATTTTCCTTTACATATTTTGTTAGTAGCTCTTTGGCTTTTGCGTGATTTTTTATAAAATCAGCATGCGCATTTTCATCGCAAAAATTTGTTGCTACGAAAATTCCATAAGCTGGAATTTTAAAAATTTGAGCCACTTTTAGAACAGAAAAAAACTCCATATTTTCTAAAAAATATCCCTTTTCAAACATCTTATAAGCCAAATTTTTGTCTGTCGTTATGAAATTCGATGAATTTGTTTTGATAGTTCCACGTGAAACGATAGAAGAAATTTCACACTCGATAGGCGAATAAGATCTATTTTCTATGCTAGAAATTTCAACATTTGCTCCAACCGAGCTTTCATAAATTTGCAAAATTTCACCATCTTTATATAGACCAGCTGAACCAATAAAAACTATCTTTTCTGGCATCTGGTATAAATTTCGCTCAGGATTTTTTGACAAATTTTGGCTTAAATTTTGCAGCTCTGGGTTTGATGAGTTTGCAAATTTAGCCTCGATCTTTGCGAGGTAGTGAGGATCAATGTTTTTTAAATTTATACTCTTTTCATCTGCTCCCACACATGATCTTTTTTGCAAAAACTTTGTCAAATTTATCGCCATATCAACTAGCCCCACTCCCATAGGCAAGGCAAAGTCAAAAATTTCATTTTTTCCAGCTGAGATAACTAACATCAAAGCCTAACCTCAACGCCATTTGCCTTAAGATACTCTTTTAGCTTTTTTATCTCGATCTCGCCAAAGTGAAATATCGAAGCTGCAAGACACGCATCAGCCCCAGCCTCAAAAGCATCTTTAAAATGCTCCATTTTCCCCGCACCACCGCTTGCGATAGTCGGTATAGAAAGCGCACTAAAGATCTTTGTTAGCTCCAAGCTAAAGCCCTGTTTGACGCCGTCATTATCCATAGACGTTAGCAAAATTTCCCCTGCTCCGCGCGACTCGACCTCTTTTGCCCAAGCAAAGGCATCTTTTTTCGTATCGATCCTGCCGCCATTTATAAAAACACTATAACCATTTTCGATCTTTTTAGCGTCGATCGCTACGACGACGCACTGCGAGCCAAATTTCTTAGCCGCTTCGTCGATCAAATTTGGATCTTTTATCGCCGATGAGTTTAGACTCACCTTGTCGCAGCCTGCATTTAAAAGGCGAGAGATGTCGTCGATCGTGCGTATGCCACCGCCAACGGTTAGCGGTATAAAAAGCTTGCTTGCGACCTTTTTTACGACATCAACTATCGTATCACGGCCAAGGTGAGAGGCTGTGATATCCAAAAAGCAAAGCTCGTCAGCGCCCTCGTCGTTATATCTTTTAGCTATCTCGACTGGGTCTCCAGCATCTACAAGTCCAACAAAATTTACACCTTTTACGACCCTGCCGTCTTTTACGTCGAGGCATGGGATTATGCGTTTTGCGAAATGATTCAAATTTATCCTTTGTCTATCTTTCTGGCTGCCACCTCGAAATATGGCAAACTAGCCCAATTTTCTCGGTTTCCAACTATATAAATAACCTCTTTTGCTCTTGTTAGCGCCACGTTTAGCAGGTTTGGCTTGCTAGCAGCCCACGCTCTAGCGCCCTTTGTAGCTCCCCCTAACACAAAGACGATAACATCAGCCTCTTTGCCCTGCATAGTGTGGATAGTGCCAGCACCTTTTAAATTTCTACAAACATCTTTAAATGGCGTTATTATCCTGATGTTATAATTCTGACTAGCTAGCTCACCTGCCAAGAGCTCTTTAACCACCTCGCCCTCGGCTTTGTTGTAATTGCCTATCCACTCTTCACTTCTAACGTCTATCCACTTTGTTTGCACGTTAGTGTTTGCAAATTTACTTGCTGCGCTTCTGCCAAGTATCATCATATCGTCGTATGTGGTCTCGTTTGAGATCTCAAACATAGGGTTAGCGCACCTTCTATGCACAATGAGTGGTGAGCCGACCCAGATACTCTCGCCGCTACCTTTTATATATGTGCCGATCTTTTGCGCTTTGTCGGCTCTTAGCTGCACTGATGACTTTAGCAGGTTAAACTCATCTTTTGCCTCACAGTAGCTAAGGATCGCATTATTTAAACTAACAGGTAGTGTTACGACTGGCTCAAGCTGAAGCGGGTCACCTACTACCACGGCCATCTTTGAGCGAAGTAGTGCGCCTAACGCGTTAGTTAAATTTGCCTGCCCTGCTTCGTCTATCAAAAGCATGCCTATATCGCCATTTAAAAGGTCTTTAAAGGTGTTATTAAAAGAGGCAAAAGTCGAGCTAACAACAGGCGTTAGCAGAAACAATCCTTTAATGATCTCACGTCTATGTTTTGCCTCTAAGCCGTTTTTCTCAGCCATCTTTTCATCGTTAAAGATAACGCTAAGGGCGCGTAAATTTGTCCTAACAGCCTCTTTGCAAGCAAATATCGCTGCCTTGTGTAAATTTAGTGCCTCTTTAAAAAGCTCTATCCTAGCCTTAAAAAGCTTTGTCTTGTGAAATTTCTGATCGATGCCAAATTCCATCATAAATGGCATACTCTTTTGCATTTCGTCATTACTCTCGCTAAAGCTGCCGTTTAGATAGCCATCTAGCTCCTCGCTCCTACCAAGTATCTTTTGGCGTCTAGCAAAGTCGCTTTGCAGCCTTTTGTAAAGATTTATCTTAGTGCCAAGCTCTGCTGCCCTACTCTGCTGCCCTGCTATCTCGTTTTTTAGCTCATTTAGCCTTGCCTCGTTTTTCTCTTTGCTCTCGCCATTTTGCTTGCTTGCTTTTAAATTTTGCTCGGCTATCTGGCGGTTTATCTCACCAACCTTTAGCGCCTCGTCATTATACTTTTCAAAGGCCTCTGTCTTAAAAATTTGCTGAAAAGTAAAAAATGCTGGCTTTTGCGGTAAATTTAGATACTCCTGCAAAGCTTCATTTTGACTAACAACTCTTGTTAGCTCCTCTGCCTCCGCCTTTTTAGCGCCAAGCTCGCCACTAACGCTAGTAAATTCGCTCTCAAGCGGAGATAAAAGCTCCTCTATCTGCTTGGCCGAGTAGTAGCTCTCAAGCCTTCTATCAACATCAGCTAGCTCTATTTTAAGGCTCTTTAGCTCCTCTTCTTTGATCCTGATCTCACTAAAAAGTAAATTTACCTCGTGAAGTGCGAGGTTAAATTTATCCTTCGCCTCGTCAAAGTCATCTACGCCTTCGCCCACTGCAAGGTACTTGCCAAGCCCCATCAAAAAGCCATCTTGCTCCAAAAACTCGCCATACTCTTTTGTGATCTCGTCATACTGGCTGTGAGTAGCCTCGATCTTTACGCCATTAATTGCGTTAAAAACAAAATTTGACTTGTTTTGCTTTGATCCAAGCGCCACGCAAAATAATCCCCAAGCTGGCTTTGAGATAAAGGACTTCTCGTCAAATTCACTCTTTTCATCAGCCGAGAGCAGCCTTGTGGCTATAAATTTAAAATAATCAATCTCGCCCGCATAATCCCCTATGCTCTTTAACTGGCTTAGCTCCTTACTCAAAATTTCAACCGCACCGTTGTTACAAGAGCTAACGACCATCTCGTAGTCTTGAAGCTCGTCATTTAGCCTAAAATAAAGCGCCTTTTCGTCGCTGTCATAGACTGGCCTAAAAATATCGTGCCTGCTCATTTGCGCGAGCTTCATCGCCCTAAGCGTCACCACTTCAGCCATCACGTCCTTTAAAAGCGTTGTTTTTCCAGTGCCTGGAGCGCCATTTACGCTGTAAATTCCACCATTTCCCTCTTTAAATTTCTCTATGATGTTATTTAGCGCCATTTGCTGTGAGAAATTTAAGGCAAAATCACTTGCGAAGGCCGATCTAGGGTAGCGCTCAGCCTTAAAAAAGTCCCTAACCGCCCTTTGATTTAGCTCGTCTCTAACGTCAAGTCGCTCAAATCTATTCTCAATGCCCTCGTCTAAAAACTGATCCGTCAGCTCGTGCGTCCTGCCTGACTCGTAAAATTTGATAAGTAAATTTATATCATCTATAAAAAAGCTATTTAAAAGGGCGTCGTTCTCTTTAAAATTTGGGTCAGCTATCCTTACTTCAAGCCTGATCACGTCTTTACAAAATGGCGTCTTTAGCGAGCTTTTTATCTCATCATGGACTGCTTTTACATAGTCGCTAAGCTTCATTTTCTCTTTGTGGATAGAAATTTTATCCTTGATGTGCTCGCACTCTTTGTTAAAGTCGTTTTGGCTGATCTCTTTTAGGTGGTTTAGGCGCACCATCGCCCAAGGAGCCGTTGGGATAAAGAGCTCATTTGATGAGTTTGGCGTGAAAAATGGGCTTAGCTCATCATCTAAATTTGCATCTTTTAAAGCAAAACTTTGCTCATTTTTGCAAAAGAGTAGATCACCAGAGAGCTTAAGCTTATAACAAAATGCCTTTTCAAAGCTCGTTTGCTCAGAGCGTAGTTCCTCTAAAATTTGCTCTTTTTCAAATTTCACCTTTGCTAGCTTTGATATCGCAAGGGCGAGCAGATCAGTCTCAAAAATGCCACCATAAATCGAAATTTCTACACCATTTTTTAAAAGCGACCTATCAAATGCCCTTAAAATTTGCATAAATTTCTCATCGAAATTTGCGATCTCAAGGTCCATTGATTTTTTAAATTTGCTATTTGTCTTTTTTGGCTCGTCTAAGGTTTTTGGCTCTAAATATTGTGATAATAAAAAGTATTTTAAGGTATTTGCCCTACTCAAATTTGCGCCTTATTTTGTTGTTATTTAGTGATTATAGTCCATTTTATATATGATTAAACTAAACTTGTAATCATTGTATAAGTAATCTTTGGCTAATATCGCGTCTATGATAAAGGCAAAAAAGCACTTTGGACAGAATTTTTTACAAGACAAAGCGACACTAGATAAGATCATCCAAGCGATACCCAAGGACGTAGAAAACGTCGTTGAGATTGGGCCTGGCTTAGGTGATTTGACATTTAGACTTTTGCAAATTTACAAGACGACCTCTTTTGAGATAGATTGTGAGCTGTTTCAAATTTTAAAGGTCAAATTTGCAAATGAGATCCAAAATGGACAATTAAAACTTTTTTGTAAAGATGCTTTAGAGCAGTGGCAGCAAGAGGGCGGACTAAGTAGCCAGAACTACTTTTTGGTCGCAAATTTGCCCTATTACGTTGCTACGAAGATGATACTAAATGCGATAGATGACGAAAAATGCCTTGGGCTTATTGTGATGATACAAAAAGAGGTTGCTCTTAAATTTAGTGCAAATAGCAGGGATAAAGAATTTAGCGCTTTATCGATCCTCGCTTCACTTCAAGGCAGGTGTGAGCTTTTGTTTGACGTGGATGCAAAACTTTTTAATCCACCTCCAAAGGTCACATCCTCAGTCATCAAACTACAAAAAACAAAAAAGATTTTTGGCAAAGACGGGATTTTCAAAGATGCAAAACAATACGAGGCTTTTAAAGCATTTTTAAGAGCTGCGTTTGCTTCGCCAAGAAAGACGCTTTTGAAAAATTTATCCACAAATTTTGACAAAAAAGCGTTAGAAGAAATTTTTGAAGACCTAAGCTTAGCTCAAAATTTACGTCCACACGAACTAGATGTCGATTCTTATCTAAAAGTATTTGAAAGATTAAAGGAAGATAATGAACGACAAAAACGAAGAGAAAGTTGTAACTAACCAAAGTAAAAACAACAAAAGACGAAGATTTAGACCAAAAAACAAGCCAAAACAAGAGGGCGAAACTACCGAGCAAACCTCACTGGCAAGCAAAAGCGTGATAGATAACTTCTTTGCAGCAGAGCAGGCTGAAGCCAAAACGCAAGCCGAGCCAAAGAGTCAAAATCCTCGCCCAAAAAAGCAAAGAAATAACAAAAATCAAAACAAAACTGGCGAAAACAATAAACCAAAAGAGCAAAAACAACAAAAAGAAAAGCCTAAACAAGAGCCAAAAGCTGAAGCTAAAAACGAGACAAAAGAGCAAAAAGAAAAACCTAAAAAGGCTAAAAAACCAAAGAAAAATTTACCCGCAAAGCTAAATGGCAACGAGCAGTGGCAACAAGATATCGCAAGCGCGATGGAGGCAAACAAAGCCACTCACGAGCTAAGACTTGAGCCACTAAAATATCTAAACTCAAGCGAGCATAAAATTCGCATAACGCCACTTGGCGGTCTTGGCGAGATCGGCGGCAATATGACGGTCTTTGAGACAGAAACTAGCGCTATAATCGTTGATATCGGTATGAGCTTTCCAAGCGAGAGCATGCACGGCGTGGATATCCTCATCCCAGACTTTGACTATGTTCGCAAGATAAAAGATAAGATAAAAGGTGTCATCATCACTCACGCGCATGAGGATCACATCGGCGCGGTGCCTTATTTTTACAAAGAGTTTAAATTTCCTATCTACGCCACACCGTTACCGCTTGGCATGATAAATAATAAATTTGAAGAGCACGGACTAAAACAAGAGCGCTCACTCTTTAGATCGGTCGAAAAAAGAAAACCATATCTCATAGGTGACTTTGAGGTCGAGTGGATACATATAACCCACTCTATCATCGACGCTTCGGCACTTGCGATCACGACAAAGGCTGGCACGATCATCCACACAGGCGACTTCAAGATCGATCACACGCCGATAGATGGCTACCCAACAGACCTTGGCAGACTAGCATATTATGGCGAGCGTGGCGTGCTTTGTCTATTAAGCGATAGCACGAACAGCTACAAAGAGGGCTTTACAAAGAGCGAAAGCAGCGTTGGCAAGACCTTTGACGCGATATTTTCAAAGGCAAAAGGCCGCGTCATAATGAGCACATTTAGCTCAAACATCCACCGCGTCTATCAAGCGATCGAGTGGGGACTAAAATACAACCGCAAAGTCTGTGTCATCGGCAGATCAATGGAGAGAAATTTATACACTGCGATGGAGCTTGGCTATATCAAGCTTGATAAGAAAATTTTTATCGATGCAAACGAGGTTGGTAAATTTAAAGATGATGAGGTGCTTATCGTCACTACTGGCTCTCAGGGCGAGACTATGAGTGCGCTTTACCGCATGGCGACAGACGAGCACAAATATATAAAGATAAAGCCGACCGATCAGATCATAATCAGCTCAAAAGCGATCCCAGGCAACGAAAACAGCGTCTCAACGGTGCTAAACTTCTTACTAAAATCAGGCGCGAGCGTCGCTTACCAAGACTTTAGCGAGATCCACGTCAGCGGTCACGCAGCGCAAGAAGAGCAAAAGCTGATGCTTCGCCTCATAAAACCAAAATTTTTCTTGCCGGTGCATGGCGAATACAACCACATAGCAAAGCACAAAGAGACGGCCATTAGCTGTGGTGTGGATGAGAGAAATATCTATCTAATGAGCGACGGCGATCAGATGGAGGTTTGTCAAAAATACCTAAAACGTGTAAAAACTGTAAAAACTGGCAAAGTCTTCATAGATAATCAAATAAATAAACAAATCGCAGACGACGTCGTCATCGACAGACAAAATCTAGCTGAAGCAGGTGTCGTCATGATAATCGCTCAAATTTCACGTCACGGCGCAAAGCTCATCAACAAGCCTCGCGTCATCAGCTACGGCCTTGTGGGTGACAAGCAAGATGCTGAGTTTAGAAAAGAGATGGAGGGCGTGCTAGAGCAGTATTTAAGCAACGTCAAAGAGGAGCTTTTGAAAGATAGCAGACTACTCGAGTCACAAGTGCGCCAAGTGATCAGAAAGCACATCTTTAGAAAGGTCAAAAAGTACCCAACTATCGTGCCGATCATCTATCTAATGTAAGGAAAATTTATGCAAAAAGCCAACCAAATCGCCGCTGAAGTCTTAGAGATAGAAGCAAATGAGCTTTTAAGACACGCTAAAAGCGTAGAGATAGAAGATGCTGTAAATTTGATATTTAACGCAAAAGGCAAAGTCATAGTAACAGGCGTGGGCAAGAGCGGTCACGTGGGCGCAAAGATCGCTGCTACGCTTGCAAGCACTGGCACGCCAAGCTTTTTCTTACACCCAACAGAGGCTATGCATGGAGATCTAGGTATGATAGAAAAAGACGATGTTTTGTTAGCCATTAGTTTTAGTGGCGAGAGCGATGAGCTTGTCAAAATTTTGCCTCATGTAAAGCGCTTTGGCGTGAAAATAGTCGCCATGGCAAGGAGCAAAACAAGCTCGCTTGGTAAATTTAGCGACGCTTTTATAGATATAAATGTAGAAAAAGAAGCGTGCCCACTAAATGCCGCTCCAACGGCATCAACCACGCTAACGTTAGCTCTTGGCGATGCGTTAGCTGTTTGCTTGATGCAAAAGCGCGGCTTTAAAAAAGAGGACTTTGCAAATTTTCATCCAGGTGGCAGCCTTGGCAAAAGGCTATTTTTAAAAGTAAAAGATGTGATGAGAAGCGAAAATTTACCGATAGTTCGCTGGAATGCAACCCTAAAAAGTGCCATTGATACAATGACGCATGGCAAACTTGGCACGGTTTTAATAGTAGATAAAGATGGCGTGCTAGACGCCCTTTTAAGTGACGGCGACCTTAGGCGTGCGCTTATGAGAGAGGACTTTGATTTAGACGAGCCAGCGATGAAATTTGCAACCTTGCATCCAAAAGAGATAGATAACAAAGAGATGTTAGCTGTAGATGCGTTAACCCTCATAGAAAAGTATAAAATTCAGCTTCTAGCCGTCGTAGAAAATGGCGTGCCTGTGGGCGTTTTACACATCCACGACCTTGCAAATTTAGGACTATAAAATGGAAAAAACAAGACTAAATAAATTTATTTCGCATAACACAAACTACTCACGCCGTGAGGCAGATGAGCTGATAAAAGCTGGCAAGGTTAGTATAGCAGGACGTGTGGTTAGTGACCTTGCTACAAGCGTGGATGAAGATGACAAAGTGCGCATAAATGGCCGTTTGATAAAGCTAAAGAAGGAATTTACCGTTATCGTTTATCACAAACAAAAGGGCGAGCTAGTTAGCAAGAAAGATGACCGCGGACGAAAGACGATCTACGACACGTTAGATAAGAAATTTGCCAAATTTGTTAGCGTGGGGCGCTTAGACTATGCAAGCGAGGGGCTACTTTTACTAACTGACGCTCCAGCGATCGCCACAGCGCTAATGAATAGCGACCTAGAGCGCGAATACTACCTGAAGGTAAAAGGCGAAGTAACAAAAGAGGTAATAGAGGCAATGACGAATGGCTTTTTTGCCAAGGACGCCACCAAAGGCGCGCACGCAAAAACAACTATAAAATCAATGGAATTTAAGCCATTTCTAGCCTACAAAGTCTTTGGCTCAAGTGGCGGCTATACAAAGCTAAAAGTCATCATCAACGAGGGGCAAAATAGGGAGCTTCGTCGCTTCTTTGGCTACTTTGACCTTGAAGTGATGGATCTAAAACGTGTTAGCTTTGGGCGTATTAGCCTTGATATGCTAAAACCCGGCAAATGGCGCTACTTCGAAAATAGCGAATACGAAGACCTAAGAGACTTTTTAAAAGTTAATAACGTTAGATACTAACATTAGGATTGTTTTTCTAACGAAGAGGCAAATTAAATTTATAAAAATGAAGAAGAAATGAAAAAGATTGTTCTTTTATCTGTGATCTTACTTACTACTAGCTTCTCTAAAGATCTTTTTGAACTTGGGCTTGAGGCTTACGATAAATAAGGGTAAGTTTGATAAAGCCGCCAAGCAATGGCAAAAAGCTTGTGAAGCCGATGTAAGTGAGAGCTGCTCAAATTTAGGAGTTTTATACGAAAACGGACAAGGTGTGCAACAAGATTTTCACAAGGCAGCCAAGTTGTTTGAAAAAGCTTGTGATGATGGATATTCTCAAAGCTGTAATAATTTAGGAAATTTATACTCAAAGGGGCAATCAGTAAAACAAGACCACCTAAAAGCAGCCAAACTATGGCAAAAAGCATGTGATGACGAAATTAGCCCAAGTTGTTCTAATTTAGGGGTTTTATATTTAAAAGGCCAGGGTATAAAACATGACTATATCAAAGCAATTAAACTATTTAAAAAGGCTTGTGATTTAGGATATCAGAGAGGATGTGATTATTTTAAAAAAATGAACAATAGCAACATAGACATAATAAGAATAAACTAGCAACAGATTTTAGGCAATAAATTTAAATCATTCCCTCCATTAATACCCAAAACCAAGCAAGCTCTAACAAATTTTAGAGCTTCTCTAAATTTATATCTTATTTTCTGAAAGTAGGATGTTTATGTATGGATTTAGCAGCGTTTCGCCGCGTGCTGCGTAGAGCAAGACCTCTTTAAAGTAGTTGTCATTTATGCCGTAAGTGTGAAACTCATACGCCCCTATGCCATATCCCATAGGCGTGATATCGACCCTCGAGTACCAGGCATCTTGCGCTAGGATGTAGCGGTTTGTATCTCTTGAATAGACATATAACTTGATCTTATCTTTGCTCTTTTGTGCCATATACCAGATGAAGGAATTTGTGATGTCGTTAAAAAAGTAGATGTCGCCATTTGGCATGATGGCCTGAGCTGTGTCGTTGTTATCAGCGATGAGTGTCCTGCTCTCATAACATATAAATTTATTTGGCGTTAGCTGCTCTATGGGCTCAAATTTGCCGTTATTTAGGACTAAAATTTTATCGTCACTTATGTCGGCATTATAGGCTAGCACGGCTAAGACTAGAGCCAACAAACAAAGAGAAAAAATTTGCTTTATCAAAATAAAAATCCTCTTAACAAATAGTATTTGAGCACGTAAAGCGAGCAGATCAGCACGCAAACACTTAGCCAGATCGATGAAAATTTAAGCTTGTGCGAGTAGTTTGTCTTTGTGATGATCTCCACAAGATATGGCATAAGGCCGTAAAAAACACCCAAAAACAAACTGCCCCAGATAAGGTAGCCAACGTAAAAATAGTCGCTTCTTAGCATGCAGTATGGGCACTTGTGATTTGGCTGCTCATAAACGTAAAGACCAAAAAAGTAGGTGATAGTGTAGTAGCTAAGCACTAAAAATAGCAAATTTGCTACAAAGCTTGCCATGCTTTGCTTTAAGAAATTTAGCGCCAAAATGACAAAAAATAGCACGAAAAATACGCTTACTAAGCCAAAATTTGTATAACCAAACGGCAGCTTTGGAGCTTGAAAAGTGACAGAGCAGCAAAAGACTGGCACTTTTAGCGGGATGTTATAAAAAAACGAAATTTCTATGCCAAGCTCTATTAGTATCATCACAAAAAGGCAAATGAAAATGGCATATTTTTTCTTTAGATATGGGAAATTTAGAGCCTGCAAGTCAAGCTTGTTTACAACTAGCCAGATACCAAGCCCAAAGATGAGCAAAATTTTAGTGAGCATCAAGATGCCGCCAAATTTATTTGAGCCGATCACGCCAGCCGAGCACATAGCCCCTGGCACGATGTCAGAGAGCTCGTTTAGACAAAGTGCGAAAAATATAAACAAAACGATCTTTGTGCAGACGCTAAAGAGCAAGATCGTATTTACAAGGTAGTTTTGCTTCTCAAGTGAGTATTGAAGCGATGTTAGCGCGTTATAGTCCCACGATCTCACGATCCTAACGACATAAAATAGCGAAATACTCATCAAAACTAACAGCACAAACTCCGCTAACAAAAAGGCGATAACGGCGTTTGATAAAAATACACTCATACTATCTCTCCATTTTGCAAGCTTACAACCTTATCAGTTGTGCCCAGCTCGTCAAAAATGCTATCGTGAGTGGCGACTATGACACTTTTTTTAAGCGCCTTAAATGACTCTAGCAAACCCAAAAATGCACGTGCGTTATCTCTATCTAAATTTGCCGTTGGCTCATCAGCCAAAATGATATCCGCATCCATTGATAAAGCCCTAGCCACCGCACATCTTTGACGCTCGCCACCGCTTAAATTTGATACATTTTCATCTCTTTTGTGAGAGATATTTGCAAGACTTAGAGCCTTTTTTATCATCTCTTCACGCACATTTGCCTTGAAATTTGTTAGAGCAAACGGAGCTAACAAATTTTCATAGACGCTTAAACCCTCGATGAGGTTAAAATTTTGAAAGACAAGCCCAAGCCTTTTGTGTCTAAACTCAGAGCAAAATGCGTCAGGCAGCTTTGCGATGTTAGTGCCATCTATCAAAATTTCTCCGCTAGTTGGCTTTTGAAGTAGGGCTATGAGCGAGAGTAGGGTGCTTTTACCACTTCCGCTAACGCCTTTTAGTATCACTAACTCGCCGTTATTAATGTCTAAATTTATATTTTTTAGAGCGCAAAACTCGTTTTGTTTGCCTTGGTTATAGACTAGGCTAACGCCTCTTATATTTATCATTTTAGCCCCTCATTTATGTCGCCACACGCCACACGCCACGACGGGATAAGGACAAATGCCAAAAATGGTATGACGCCAAAGACAAAGATCAAAAAGAGCTTATCAAACTCCAAAATAGGCGTGAAATTTGTAAAATTTAAAAGCTCATCGCCTAAAAATATCCCCTTTAAAAATGGAGCGTTAAAGACAAATACAAAGATATAAGCTAACA
Source organism: Campylobacter concisus UNSWCS (assembly GCF_000466685.1). Taxonomy (GTDB): domain Bacteria; phylum Campylobacterota; class Campylobacteria; order Campylobacterales; family Campylobacteraceae; genus Campylobacter_A; species Campylobacter_A concisus_A. The sequence continues at coordinate 114,987 of NZ_ANNG01000006.1, read as the reverse complement.
TAACACCAAGCAAAAAGGCGCTAACGCTAACGATGAAATTTTGTATAAATTTTAAAAAAATGATCTCTTTTATACTAAAGCCTATACTTCGCAAAATGGCTATCTCACGCTTTTTGCTGCCATAAGCAAGCGAAATTTGGTTTTTAAGCAGTACGAAAAAAATGAGCATAACGCTAACATAAATGCTCATAAAAATTCCGCCCTTATAGTAGTAAAGATGCCTAATGTTTGCCACCTCGTCTTCTATGCTAATGGCAAACGAATTTGGATATAAATTCTCTATCTTTAAAGCCACTTGGCTGATCTCGTCAGTGTTTGGCACATCGACATAGAGCTTTGTGTACTCTTCATCTTTTAAATTTAAGATAGCTCGCAAGGTTTTTGGATGCAAAAATATGGCGTTATTTGTGATAAGAGCGCTTTGTTTTGGCATGGTTTTTACTATCTTTACTGATATCATGCGCTGTTCTGTCAAGAAGTTAAAGCTCTCATCGTAGTAAAGCTCGTTCATAGCGGCTTTTACGCCCTCGCCTACGATCATCTCATCTTCTTTCAAGCTATCATCCTCATATAGATGAAACCAGACGCGCTTTTGCACGAAATAATACTCCCCATCCGCCACGCCTCTAACATCAGCCACACCATCGATCTTTGAGATATCATAGATGTAGCCAGGGTGCATGAGGTCGTTTTTGCCAGCACGAAAGGCGCTAACAACGATGCTTGATCTATCTTTTACTAAACTTATGAGATCATGCTGGATCGAGCTAGAGATGAAAAGCACCGAGCTTAGCACAAAGATAATGAGCGCAAAGAGGCAAAAGCTAAATAGATGATCCTTTTTGTCTTTAAAAAGCAGGACCACAGCGTAGTTTATGAAATTTCTACTTATCATAGACAAAGCCTTTTTGCTCTTTTAGGCTAAAGCTAGAAGCTAAATTTGCCCTTGTTATCTTTGAAATTTCTCTTAGCTCATCTTGCTTTGCTTTGTGGTCAAAGCTAAGGTAGTGCGCCGCTAAGAGCGTGTAAGAGAGTCCAAAAAATAACGCCAAAAATGCTAGAAATTTCACTTTATTTACCGATAAATGTCTTTATCTCGTCAAATTTTATGACACCTTTGCCAGCGTGATCTTTCATAAAGCTATTTGCCTTTGCTTCATCTTTAAACGGGATAAACTCCTCGCCCATCGGTCCAAAAACGTTTGAGCCATGAACGTAAAACGCCTCTTTTGCATCGAGCTTTTCAAGCGTGTAATAATCACTCACATAAGCCTCTTTCGCCACCTCATCAGCAAAGTAAAAGTGCGCCATATCTTTTACGCCATCAAAGTAATAATCCTTGCCACCAGCCTTGATAAGCGTCGCCCACTGCTTATTTTTTATAGGCATGCCACACACCGCACATCTTGCGTCCTTTGGTAGCTCGATGCGCTCTTTTGCCCCTTTATAGGCGTTTGCCTCACTCGTCAAATTTCCAGCCCACAAGGCAAAAACTGCACTAAGCAATAAAGCTATAAATTTCATCTCATCTCCTTTAGTTTCTCTTTTTCTAACTCGCCCTTTTCATAGAGCTTTTTTAACATCTCATCGTCAAATTCTATCTCGTAATAGCCCTTTACAAACTCGCTAAATTTAGCAAAATCATCAAATGCATACCCAAGCAGCCAGCGTCCGCCGTTATTGCCACCGACTAAATTTTGATGCTCCGTCCCGTCATACCAGATAAAAAAGGTCGTCTGCTCTATCTCATCTGGCAAGAAGTAAGAGCGAAATTTAGCAGCCTCGCCACTATAAATTTGCTCTATCACGCTTTTGTCTGCCATGCTTAGCATATTTAGCTCATTTTCATGATCAAACCCTCTAACCAGCACCGCCTCACGCGTAAATATCACATCTAGCAAATCGCCCTGCCCGTTATCTACCACGTATCTTAGGCTATTTTCATCCTCTCTTTTAGAAATGAGCCTTAGATACTCTTCATCTGGCTCCAAAAAAGCGCTATCTAGCAGATAAAGTGCCTCTAGGCTTGCTTGCATGTTGCCCCAGTTTTTAAAACTCATCAATGCTTTCCTAAAATTTCTAAATTCTCGCACGCCTCTTTTAAGCCATTTTTGCAGCTTTTAGTGAAAATTTCACGTGCTTTTTCTACGTCCTCTTTCATGCCTTTGCCCTCAGCTAGCATGATAGCGTAGTTGTTACAGCCCTTTTCATAGGCGTATATGCACGCTTGCTCGTAAAGCTTTGTCGCTTTTGTAAGGTTTTGATCAACCCCTTGCCCATAAACATATAAAAAGCCAAGATTATCGCACCCTATGCCAGCTTCGTTTGCGCAGGCCATTTCGTAGTATGTTTTAGCTTTTGAGTAGTCTTTCTCGGCGCCTTCGCCTTGAGCGTATAAGTAGCCAAGATTACTACATCCCATGCCATCACCTGCCTTACAAGCCTTCTCAAAGAGCTCTTTTGCCTTTTTTAGATCTTTTGCCACACCAGTGCCATTTGTATAGAGCAAGCCAAGCTCCGTGCAGCCCTCGTTGTCGCTACATGCTTTTTCATAAAATTTAACTGCTTTTGTTAGGTCTTTTTCTACACCTTTGCCCTTTTCATATACATAGCCAAGGTTGCTGCAAGCCATAGAGAAATTTTGATCGCAAGCCTTTTCATAGAGCATTGCCGCCTTTGCCTCGTCCTTTTTGACATTGCCCTCCCCCCTGCTGTAAAGCACAGCTAGGTTGTAGCAGCCTGATGCCTTTTTCTCTTTGTTGCAAGCATCTTCATAAATTTGTGCTAGTTTGTTGTGATCATCTTTTGCGCTTAAGGCCTCTTTTATGTAGCCAGCATTTAAAACGCACAAACTAGCAGCCAGTAAAATCAAACTCTTCATCATATCTCCTAAACTACTTTTATATCTCTGCCGCGGTAGGCTAGGGCGATCAGCAAGGCAAGAGCCGCTAAGATCAAGTATATTAGCCCAGAAACGCCAAAGCTCTCGCCATTTGCGTATGAGTGAAGCCCGCTAAGGTAGAAATTTACTCCAAAATATGTAAAAAGTACCGAAGCAAATGATAGCACGCTAGCTGTTAAAAAGGTAAAAACGCCCCTTAGCTTTGGTATAAACCTTAAATGAAGCACTATGGCATAGACGATGATCGTGATGTATGACCAGCTCTCTTTGCTGTCCCAACCCCAGTATCTGCCCCAGCTCTCATTTGCCCAGACGGCGCCTACGAAATTCCCTACAGTTAGCAAACTAAGTCCTATGATGAGGCTTAGCTCGTCGGTGGCAGCAAGGTATCTTATCTGCTCGCTAAGCTTTTGCTCATTTTTGTCATTTTTTAGAGCCATTAATATAAGTCCCACAAGCCCCAGCACAAAGCCAAAGCCCAAAAAGCCATAGCTTGCTGTGATGACGCTTACATGCACACTAAGCCAAAATGACTTTAAAACTGGGACTAAATTTGTTATCTGTGGGTTTATAAAATTTAGATGAGCAACGAGCAAGCTAACACTTGCAAAAAGCGAAGCAGCGCCAAGAGCGAAGCTTTGATGCTTGAAAAATAGCACTCCAGCTAGCACGCTTATAAGCGAGATATAGACTAAACTCTCATAAGCATCGCTCCAAGGTGCGTGACCTGAGATGTAGGCACGTAGGGCTAAATTTAGAGCATGCACTATAAATGCGGTAAAAAACGCAAGGCTAAGCGCTCTTTCAAATCTAAATTTCCTCCCAAAAAATAGCCTATAAAAGCCAAGAGCGAGCGAAGCAAGAGCTAGGATCATGTAAAAATAGATAAGAAATTTAAATATCTCCATTTGGTTGTAAAGCACTTCAAGGCCGACTTTTGCCTCGCTTGGCGCAAGAGAGCCTAGAGTGCTTCTTTGGAAGCTTGAAATTTGTTCTAAACTCTTATCAGCCTCTTTGCACTCGCCACTTTTTACGCAAAGGCTTAAATTTTCTATGTAAGCTCCTAAAACGCTTTTAAACTCGTTTGAAATTTCATCTTTGCTAAAGGCTTCATTTACGCCTAGCCACGTGATAGTATCACCATTTTTAGCGGGGATAAATTTTAAAATTTCTCCCTTTAGCACAAGGTATAAGACATTTAGCCTCTCGTCAAATTTAATGACGTCGTTATCAAATTTATCTCTTTTTGAGGCGGATTTTTCATTTGCAGCCTCTACAAATTTAGCCAGCTTATACTCGCCATTTTCGTTAAAAACGTCATTAAAGCTAGCAAATTTCTCACTAACTCCAAGAAGCTCGCCCACACGATCGCTTGTGATCTTTACCATCCTTTTATCCATCCACTCTTGTGGCGAGATGGCAAAAGAGAGCATAAGCTCATCGCTACTAAGCCCAAAGAGCGTCGTTTTGGTTGAAATTTTGCTTATTACTGCCCTTGTGTAAGAGCTAGCTGGGGCGATCCTGCTATCAGTTTGAACTAAAATTTTGGCAAATTTATCTGCATGAGCTTTAAAATTTATGGCTTCATCGCTTGCGAAATTTGGCGTGGCATTTAGTAAAAGTAGAGCCAAAAACGCAAACTGCGTGCCTTTTATGAAGTTACAAAGTCTAAAAAATCGGCTCTTTTTGCTAAATAAATTTCCCACAAAGCCAAGGCAAAGTAGAAAATATCCGATATAAGTTGGCACTTTACCAGGATCAAAGCTGATCTCAAAGGCGCTTCCAAGCTCGTCAGCGTCGTATGATGACTGAAAGATTTTATAGCCCATGATGCTTAGTGGGTGATTTAGTGAAATTTCATGCTCAGCACCTGCGATGCTTACTTTGCTCGTGTAAGATGATGGGCTATTTAGCCCTGCGTAGCGCTCTAGGATAAATTTATCAAGCCTTAGCGAAAAAGGTAAATTTATCGCTCGTGAGCTAAAGTAAAATTTCGCCTCTTGCCCATCAAAGCTTAAAATGCTTGGCTCAAGATCGTATCCAGCTCCGCCTTTTAGCTTGGCGCTCTTGCTCTTTTCATTAGCAAAGCCAGCCTCTATGCTAAGCGTGGCTGGAGCGTTTTTCTCATCCTTTTTGTAGCCAGTTATCTTTATCTCAAATTCTTTTCCATTTATATTTTTTTTAAAGCGAAAGTCATTTTTGCCAAGCAGGCTAAGTTTTAGTGGATATTCAAAACTTTCATTTGAAATTTGCACTCTCAAATATGGCTTTGTGCTTTGCATATAGTTGCCGCTCTCGCCCACTCTAAGATGCAATACACCCTCTTCGCCAAAGTATCTTGTAAGCGCAGCACCGATGAAGATCAGAATAAAAGCAAGATGTATCAAAAATGCGCCAAATTTCTTATACATCTTGGTTTTTACGATGCTAATGGCTAAGCAAATGGCACAAGCTGCCATGACGCACTCGTACCAGAGTGCTTCATAAACAAGCACTCTAGCCGTCTGTGTGTCATAAAAATTTTCCAAAAAGGTCGCCACCCCTGCACCAAAAGCAAGGATAAATAATAATATTAAAGACAAGCGATAAATATTTAAAATTTTCATCACCTGCCCTTAAGCCTTAAATGCTATAAGTCTGTCCTGCATAAAGTATAAAAACCCTAAGCAATAAAACGCCAACGACTGCTGCAAATGAGCCAAGGTAGAAGCTAAATTTCATCTTGCCAAGTGCGAAATTTAAAACAAGAGGCAAGACAAAGCCAACTAAAACAACCCCAAGCCAGAAAAATTTAGCCCAAACTCCACTATAAAATGCAACTGCCGCGCCTTGCTGATAGCTTGAACCAAGCAAAAGTGAGACAAAAAGCATTAAAATGAGTAAAATTTCAGCGCATAAGACGTAAAACTCCACGCCATGAAGCGAGCCAAGGTCGCTTGAGTGTGGATCTTCTTTGAAAAATAGTGCCGCTATCAGGCTGCTGCCACTTATGCCAGCACTAAGTCCTGAAGCTATGAAAAGCGCTGGTAAAACAGCGGTATTTAAAAGTGGAAATCTAATGAGCACCGAGATCAAAAAGCCTGTATATGCGCAAATGATAACCGCAAAAAGCAGGCAAAGCGCGCTTAAGAGCGGATAAAGTGGCGATAAAATTTTCATCACGCCATCAAAAAAGCCACAAATCGACTTTAACTCCGCGCCAAAGGCGTATAGACACATCAAAAAGCTAAGCGGTATAAACACGCAAAGCGCGGCTACACCGATAGACATAACCGATGTGAAGTTGTAATTAATCAAAATTTTCCAAAACAAAAGTGGCTTTTCAAGGTCAGCTATCAAGCAAACCATACCAAGCATGATGCTAACAAAGGCTAAAAGCGAAGCAGCCTTGAAAAATGGACTAAAGCTCTCTTGTCTTTTGTAGCGCTTTAGAAGTATGGCAGCTATTAGCGCTCCGCCACTCATACCAGCTAGCAGAAGATAAACAGCGATCGGCCAGCCCCACTCAACTGCGTGCGAAAATGTCGCAGTGAAATTTAATGCACCATCCATCTTACACCCCCGCTTTTACTTTAGGAATATATCTAAGGCTTGGTTTTGTGCCAAGTTCTGCTCTTAGCCTTATGCTATCTTTGACAGCTAGTAACTGGCTAATGTGCGAGCTCTCATCGTTTAAATCACCAAATACCAAAGCCTCATATCTGCACGCCTCAACGCAGGCTGGATCTTTTTTATCCTTTAAATTTGTATCTATGCAGAAGTTACAGCTTTGGGCTGAGTGACTAAACTTATCGATATATCTCACGTCGTAAGGACAGGCTACGATGCAGTATTTACAGGCGATGCAGTCATCTATGTTTGTAGTTTGGATGCCAGTTTTTATGTCCTTGTGACAGGCTTTTGTTGGGCAAACAGCCACACAAGGTGCATCCTCACACTGCTGACAAGATACTCTTACATATCTTTTATCGAGCAAATTCTTTGGATCAGTCTTATCCTCTACAAAAAGTCTCATCTGTCCTTTTGGGACTAAATTTACTTTTCTACATGCCACTTCGCAGTCCGTGCAGCCAACGCATTTGTTTTGGTCAAATATCATGCCAAAATGTGGTTTTTTCGCACTCTCTTCACTCTTAAAAGCAAAACCACTACTTGCCACGCTAGCACCAGCAGCCACAACTGCCATGCGTTTAAAGAAGGCTCTTCTGCTATTTTGATTTTGCATTTTTAACTCCATTTATGCCTTAATGAGGCTTTTTAATGCCCTCATTTTGCTCTTTTTCATGAATTTTTCTTGCCGCCTCAGCTAGTTCGCCAGGCTTTAAGACCTTAATAAGCTCTATCTCAAAAACGATAGTCTCGCCACCAGGTATCCCCTCCATGCCGCTATCGCCGTATGCAAGCTCAGGCGGGATGACAAATTTAAACTTCTCGCCCTCTTTCATAAGCATGAGCCCCTCTTCAAGTCCAGGGATCAAATTTAGCATCGAAAGATGAGCTGGAGCCTCTTTTGTCTCGTCAAAGACCTTGCCATCGGCAAAGCTTGCTTTATAATTTACTATGATGATGCTCTCAGGCTTTGGTGTAGCCCCTTTTGAGCTACTTTTTATGATCTCATATTGTAAATTTGATTTTGTTGTTTTTACATTTTTGTTTTTTGCATTTTTTTCCATATAGGCTTTGCCTTGGGCTAAATTCTCTTTTAGCTTGGCAGCCTCTTTTTCTTTTACTATCTTATCTAAGCTTTCAGCTCTTTTGTTTAGTAGCTTTGCTATCTCATCATCACTTAGTTTTAGCTCGCTCTTTAGCGCATCGCTAAAGCCTTTTATCACTGCATCAGCGTCATAGCCAACACCTAGTTGCTTTTGATCTAGCAGTCCTTTTAAAACATATCCACCACTTGTTGCGCCTATGGCATAAGAGTCGTTTGTATCGACATTTGCTAAGAGGCTAGCCGCGCTTAGGCTAAGAAGTAGCGAACATTTTAAAAACCCATTTTTCATTTCAAACCCTTAAGATTAAAGGGGCTAAAACTAGCCCCTAAATGCTATAAATTTTTGTTTAGAATTCTTTGAGCTTCTTTTATATACTCTTTAGATGCATCTAGTCTTTGTTTAGTAAATTTAAATCCATGCATACCCCACGAACCATCTTTTTCGACCATATCGATGATCTCTTGAGCGTTTTGGACAAGCTCATAAACTCTTGCTTTATCGCTTGGATCTAGCTTTTTAGTCTCTAGTAGTGAGTAAATTCCCTCGATGCCTATTTTGACCTCTGAGAATTCATTCTTAACTGGAGTTTGCCATCCCATAACCTCATCATAAACTTGTTTTTGGTTTTTGAAGTGAAGTGTTGGTTTTAGCTCAGATAGCACTGGGCTATGGCAGCCTTTATTATCTTTCATATCTTTATCAGCCCAAGATGTTCTAGCGCATGCCCACATCAAATCAACATAGTTGTGGCCATTTTTATCTCTCTCAAAGTGCCAATCTTTAGCATCTCTTGGACCTTTAGCAGCGTCGCCTGGGACAAGAGATTTCTCTTTTGGATCGACCATGATCTTCCAGATATGAGAGCGTCTTTGAGTATCAAAGCCAGCGTTGTCTTGGAACTGAACAGCGTAGAAGTTCTCGCAGCTCATCATAAATGGCATGTGGCAAGATGCACAAGTGTTGTTTTTGTGTGTATCTGCTTTTGATGCGATATATGCTTGAGTCTCGTGACAATCTTTACAATCTTTTTTGATCTTTGGTTTAGTGTAGAATGCACTTAGATAGCCTTGATCTGGGTTATAGTTCATACCAGTTACGCTCTTATCACCTACAACGTTACCTGTGTTGTCGTGTGGATCGTGGCAAGTGACGCATCTCATGCCTTTATCGTAGTGAGCGGTAAAGTATGATTGTGAGCCTTCTGAGCCGCATCCTGGTCCCATTGATTTAAATTTAGAGCTTAAAGAAAGATCTAGCTTGCCGTTATTAAGTGGGTTAGCTCGCATTAGATCTGGGCTAAAGTTAAATCTTTGGTGACAGCGTTCGCAGTTTGATGTTCTAAAATTTGTAGCTCCATCAAGGTGACCGCCAGCTCCGTGGCACTCCTCACAGCTTACGCCTTTTGAGATAGTGTGTTTTTGAAGCTCTTTGGCATTACCAAGTGCTGCGTAAAATTCTGCTTTTGACTTAAAGTCAAATTTAACTGGGTGGCAAACCTCACAATATGATGAGTTTGCTTGGAAAAACATCGATTTTTTATGTTTTGCGGCGTATGAGGCAAGACCTCTGACATATCCGCCATTATCGCCATACTCTTCAAGCGTGCCAGGAAATTCAGGCACGAGCTCTTTTATCTTTTTAACAGTTGCGTCGTCTAAATTTAACGCCCATGTTCTTTGCCATTGGTTACCGCCAGCAACGATCTGACCTGTGCCATCTCTTAGCAAGCCGCCCTCAACGTAGTAAGTACCACGAAGTAGCCATGCATCGACGTAGCCCATCTTAGTTCTTAAGTGACCAACGGTTGCATAGATGACATCTGGAGTGATACCTTTTGGAAGGATAGAAGCGGTATCTTTGTCAAATACTGGCTCAGTTAGGTTGTTATTGACCTCTGGGTGCTCGCCAGGGAAGCGCATAGTAGTTGCGTGGCGAGATCTGCTCCAGACCTCATACTGAGCTGGGTGACACTCACCGCACTTTTCTGGACCTACAAATTTATTAGGAAACTGAAGTGATGAGGTGGCTGGAATTCTATACATCATAGAGCTATAGCCCTTACCGCCATCTCTTTTACTAAGCTTTGACATATCAAAGCCATGTCCCTCGGCAAGCCACTCTAAGCCGCGGTCATGAACGACCATTTTGCCGACGGTTTTGCCACCATACTTTGTAAAAATAGGGTGGTTTTTAAATAGCCAGTTATACATCTCTTGCTCTTCTACGACGTAGTCTTGCAAGGAGACAACACCTCTACTTTGCAGTGTGCCTTTAGGATTTGCGATAACATCACGTGCTTTATCGGACATCTGCATATTATGCTCTTCGCAACAGGCTTGTGAAGCAAAGATACTAACACCCATGAGTAAGCCTGCTAAGGCTTTGTGTAAGTTTCTCACGTCTCCTCCTTTGAATTTTTATCCTAAAATCAAAATGATTTCATACTGATAATCTTAACACCAAAAAAGGGTAGAAAAGGGGGAAAATTAACAAATTATAAATTTTCGAAACTAATTGTAAATGCAACGTGGTTTTCATCCACATTTTTAGCAAAGATTAGGGCGTTATTTTTGCGAGCGATAAGGCGGCTCATATATAGCCCAAGCCCGCTACCGCTCTCTTTTGTGCTAAAGTGTGGCTCAAAGATGACCTTTAAAAATGAATTTTTTATCGCTCCTGCGTTATTTTGCACGCATAAATTCTTTCTGCCATCTTTTAAAAAGGCGCTTATCTTTATCACTCTTGGCTTTGTGTAGCTTTGCTTAAATGCGTCTTTTGCGTTGTTTATGATATTTATTAAAATTTGGATTATCTCATTAAAATTTGCAAATATCTCAAAATTTTCTCTCACGTCAAGCTGCACTTCGATCTGATACTTTTTAAGAGTTGCGTTTAAAATTTTTATCGTTTGATTTATCACTTCAAGCACCTTAAATTCTTTTCTCAAGGTATTTGGACTAAAGAAATTTTTAAAGTCATCAACAGTTTCTGACATGAAATTTATCTGCTTGCTTGTCTCTTCTATAAACTCATAAATTTTCGCCTCATCAAGCTTTTTTCGCTCTTGATAAAGCTCTAAATTTATCAAAGCTGAGCTTATCTGAGCTAGCGGCTGCTTCCACTGGTGTGAGATATTGCCTATCATCTCGCCCATCGAGGCTAGGCGGCTTTGATGTATCATCAGCTGCTCAGTCTGCCTTTTGCTCTCTTCGCCACGCTTATGCATCTTATAAACAAGTAGTAAAAATAGCCCAAATATAAGCGTTATGGCGCTCATTATGACGATGACCTCTTGCAAATGGTAGGTAAAAATGGCGCGAATTGGGATCTTAAAAGAGATCATCGCAACCGTTTCGTTCACATCTGGGATCTCTATGCCCTCCATCTCGTATTTTTCTAGCATTTGCTGCGGGGCATTTGCGCTGCTATGACAGGCTAGACAGGTCGGGCTTTGGTTTTTTATAGGCAGACCCACAAAGAGCTGTGAGCCATTTTCATCTCTTATTATCCTTACAAATTCTTGAAATTTATTTTCTTTAAAGCCTTGCAAGACGCCAGCTTCAAATTCATTTGGCTGGTGAGCTTTATTTAGCGGTGCGATAGCAACTAGCTTGTAGTCGAAGTCTAGGTTGTATTTTTGCTTTTGGATATTGTAAATTTCACGGCTTATATATGAAGATGATAGAAGCCTTTCGTCAAAAAAGTCCTCTTTTAAAATGCCCTCTTGCTTTAGCTGTTCGATTAGCGGGCGTTGCACACCTGAGATGTACTCTCTTACAGAATTTATACTCTCAAGCACATAATGCGCCTCTCTTTTGGCGTCTTTCATCGCTAGGTCGTTGTAGAAATTTAGCACAAGCGCCGAGACTAGCAGGTATACAAAGATGAAAGCACCGACGATTAGCTGAAATTTATATTTCACAAAGATAGCCTATACCATATAAATTTTTGATCACATCTTTGCCTAGCTTTCTTCTAAGCTCTTTTACGATGGTCTTTATAGCCTCTTTTGTCGGCTGCTCGTAGTCCCAGATGTAGTCAAAAATTTGCTCATAAGTGATAGTTTGGTTTTTGTTGTTTAAAAAGTACTCCAAAAGCTTGCTCTCGCTCTTACTTAGATGAGAAATTTGACCATTTACGTAAAGCGCTTTTTTGCCAAAGTCATACTCAAGCTCGTCATTTAGCCTGATAGTTGGCGTGCGCCCAACTAGCTCAAAAGCCACATCTTCAAGCGCTTTGATGAAAGATTTTTTATCGTATGGTTTTGCGAGATATCTTGTGATCTTTAGCTCAACTGCGCGCCACAGATACTCTTGCTCGACGTGGCTTGATAAGATCACGATAGGGATTTTTTGATTGATAGCTCTTACTTTTTTAGCGATCTCAAGACCATCGATATTTGGCACGCTGATATCAAGCACTAACGCGTCATACGCCCCACTCATAGCAAGCTCAAGCGCATCAAAGCCGTCTGTCACGCCTTTAACTTCTGCGAAAAATAGCTCCAGCGAGGCGCAGATATTTCGCAAGATCGCCTCTTCATCCTCTAAGCAAAGGACCTTTTTGTTTGATAAAACATCTAAAATATCATACTCTTGCATACGTCATCTCATCTCTTAAGCCAAAATGCCGACTTAAATAACACAAAATAAAAATTATTTCATAAATTTACATCATGATCGTAAGCTTAAAGTAAAAAATCGGCTCGATACTTAAGCGATAAATTTAAAAGATAAAGTTAAATTTAGCCAAAGATTTGGCTAAATTTCCTAATTATCCTTTAGTTGCCTCTGCTTCCAGGCTTAATCGCCTTGCTACCACTCTTACAAAGCGGACAGTGCTCTGGCTCGTAAATTTCAAATTCAAAATTTCCCAAAGCAAAAAACGGCTTATCGCTTGGCAGTTTTGCATTTGCCTTAGCTTCATTGCCTAAATTTGCAACCTTGCAAAAGCCGCGATTTGCAAGTGCCGCAAAGCCAACCACCTCGCCACCAAGGCTCTCTATCACGTGGGCTGCTTCAAGTGCTGAACCACCAGTTGTTATGATATCTTCACAAACTATAAATTTCTCGCCTTTTTTCACTTCAAAGCCGCGTCTTAAGCTCATCACCCTATCAACGCGCTCAGTAAATATAAAGCGTTTTTTTGCCGCACGAGCTAGCTCATATCCAGCTAAAATTCCACCAAGTGCAGGAGAACAAACACTATCAAATTTAATGCCAAATTTCTCTATCACACTGGCTAGCTCATCTGCTAGCTTTGCTGCAAGAGCAGGGTCTTCAAGCACCTTTGCACTTTGCAGATAAAACTGCGAGTGGTTGCCACTACTTAGCAAAAAGTGCCCCTCTAGATACGCCCCAGCGTCCTTATAAATTTTCTCTAAATCCATCGCTTTTTCCTTTTAAAATTTGCCAAAAATCTTAACACATACCCACTTAAGCCACTCTTTTTAAAATTTAATAAGCCCCACGCTTGTATAATTCTTGCACTCATACAAAAAGGACACTCATGCTTCTATTTAACCCTGTTGTTTTTAGCATTTTGGTGATGACGGTGCTATGTTTGCTGCGTTTTAACATCCTGCTTTCTATCCTCGTTTCTGCGCTTGTTGCTGGGGTTATGTATAAGCATGGTTTTAGTGGATTTGAAAGTGGTTTGGCAAGCGGTTTTGAGAGCTTTTTTACGGCTCTAAAAGAGACCACGCAAAGCCTCATAAGTGGCATGCAAGGCAACCTTGAAACCTCTCTTAGCTACATCTTGCTAGGTGCTCTTGCAGCTGCCATCGCAAATACAAATTTAACAGCCATTTTGATAAATGCAATGAGTAAATTTCTTAGCTCAAATAAGGTCATTTTTACGCTAACTATCGCATTTATCGCTTGTTTGTCTCAAAATTTGATCCCAGTTCATATAGCCTTCATACCTATCTTGATCCCGCCACTTCTTGCCCTTATGAACAAAATGGGCATAGATAGACGCGCTGTGGCTTGCGCTCTTACATTTGGACTTCAAGCGCCTTATGTGAGCATTAGCGTTGGCTTTGGTCTGCTTTTTCACAATATCCTTAAAAAAGAGCTAGCAAACAACGGCATAAACACAACCATCTCAGACATCTCATCAGTCATGTGGATAGGTGGAGCTTCGATGTTTGTGGGGCTTATCTTAGCCATACTTTTTTATAGTAAAAAAAGGATTTATAAAACTTCTAAATTTGAAAAGGCTGAACTTGATGAGATCGAGCGTGCAAAAAGCCTTGAGATGACTAAAAAAGAGTGGGCGGTCTTAGCTGGTGCAGTTGTCGCCTTTGTCGTGCAAATTTACACTTCGCTCTTGCCACTTGGCGCGTTACTTGGACTTTTGGTCATGGTCGTTTTTGGCGGCATCGAATACAAAAAGGTAGATAAGATCATGGATAATGGCCTTGCTATGATGGGCTTTATCGCATTTATCATGCTTGTTGCTGCGGGATATGGCACCATTTTAAGAGAGAGTGGCGGTATAGACGAGCTTGTGAAATACGCTAGCTTGGTCTCTGGCGGCAAGATAGGTGGAGCATTTTTGATGCTACTTATCGGACTTTTAGTCACGATGGGCATAGGCACTAGCTTTGGCACTATCCCTATCTTAGCCTCTATCTACGTGCCACTTTGCCTTAGCCTTGGCTTTGGCGTGCCAGCTATCATCTTGCTAGTTGGTATAGCAGCGGCTCTAGGCGATGCTGGAAGCCCAGCAAGTGACAGCACACTTGGGCCAACGAGCGGTCTAAATGCTGATGGTGAGCACAACCACATATATGATACTTGTGTGCCTACATTTATATTTTTTAACATCCCGCTAATCATCGGTGGCATCGTAGGAGCCATGATACTTGGATAAATGTGTTAAAATCATTAAAAAATTTAAAGGAAAATGCGATGCAAACAAATATTGATTATGCAAAATACGAGACTATGACACGTAAAGCATTGTTTAATTCTCTTGAAAAAGAAGAAAAAAAACTAAATTCATTGCAAGATACTTTAAAAAAACAATCAGAACTGATCCTTTATCTTAAAAAAAAGATAAAAAGTAAACTTGATGAGCCAAAAGATTATGAACTTTTAAAGTCTCCAAGCATAAAAAAACTCGATACAGAATTTAAAAAACTCTCAAAAGCAGAGCAAGAAGCACTAATAGCCGAAGTTAAAACTGAAATGGGTGTTTAGTGTATAAAATAGCCATTAAGCGCTCTGCCGACAAGCAACTAGATAAAATTTCAAAATGTGATCTAAGAGCAGCTCTAAAAATACGTACCTTTCTAAAAGAGCTCGAAAAAGTAGAAAATCCTTTTGCAACAAATAACGCAGAAAAGATGCAAGGCTATGATAATCGCTGGCGTTGGAGAGTTGGCATACATTACCGCATAATAGGGCTTAAGCAAGATGAAATTTTAACTATTGAGATAATAGAAATTTCATCACGAGAAAAAGCATACTAAAAAATACGATCACACAAAAATTTTCAAATTTTTCTCTTTTTGCCGATATAAATTTTGGAACATCTTTTGCTTTAAAAAGATCATAAAAAATTTTAAAACGAGAAAAAGGATAAGTCAATGATGAGATCACTTTGGTCTGGTGTTTCAGGCCTACAAGCCCACCAGATAGCCATGGACGTAGAAGGCAACAATATCGCAAACGTCAATACCTATGGTTTTAAATACAACCGCGCAAATTTTGCTGATATACTAAGCCAAACTCCAAGAGTTGCTACCGCTCCACAAGGTCAGCTAGGCGGTCAAAACGCTATGCAAATAGGTCTAGGAACGACCATAAACTCAACTACAAGAATTTTCTCACAAGGCACACTAACAGCTACTGACAAGCAAACCGACCTTGCTCTTCAAGGAAATGGCTTCTTTGTCGTCTCTCCAGATGGCGGAACGACAAGATACTACACAAGAAACGGCGATTTCGTCCGTGATAAGGCTGGTAACTTTGTAAATAATAGCGGTTATATCGTTCAAGGCTGGACTAGAGATGAAGAGACTGGCACTATCGACTCAACAGGCCCTATAAGCAACATCGTCATCAAAAAAGGTCTTACAACTCCAGCAAGAGCAACAACAGAAGTTAAAATAAAAGGCAACCTCGACTCAGGTAACAGCATCGGTCAAAGAAGCACACCTATTTACGCTCTTGACTCAGTTGCTGGCGGACGCGACTACAATAACGATGGAATTTTAAACGCTAACGAAGTTCATAATGAAAACGACGTAAATAACGATGAATTTTATACAAACTCAAAAAAAGAACAAATGCTAACAGAGCGTGGCGTCGATCTTGGTGTTACATTTGACGAGCTTGGAAACGGTCTTGCACTAAGAGATGGACAAGGCATATGGGTAAGCTACGCAAATGCTAAAACTGAGAAATTTAGCATAGGAAGTCCTGAATCTCAAACAATTGGTAAGATAGATCCAGCAAAAACACTTGATATCACAATAAATGGCACAACTATTAAATCCCAAGATCATACTATGACAAGCATCAGTGACGTTGCCGCTGCTATCAACGCTCAGTATAATAAAACTGGCGTTAGAGCTGAAATTTCAGAGGGTAATAAGCTAACACTTATAAATAGAAATAACTTAGGCACAACTGAAGAGACAAAAAATATTCACTTAGTGGTAAATGCAGGAAACAGCGTTGCTGGTCTAGCTAGCAAAGACATCATAACAGCTTATCAATATGTCTATACAAGCTCACAAACAACAGCTGTTCATCCAAATAACGACAAAATCGCAAGACAGATCACTACAACAGAAGATCTTCGTGCTGCTATGCAAGAGGATGCCAGAAACCACGTTGATTATAATGGTGATGGAAATATTGTTAATGTAAAAACATCAGATGAGATGGCAGAAAAACTAAGAGCCGCACAAGAGGCTGAAACAAAGGCTATACAAGAGAAAACAACTACAAAAACAGCAGCTAATGCTGCAAACAATGCTGCACAAAATGCAGAACAAGATGCTAGAACAAAGAATGTTACTGCCACGAATGCTATACTTGCATTAAATGCCGCTATAGCTGCTGCCGGTGCTGCCGCTGGTGCACCAGGTCAAGCACTTATAGATGCAGTAAATGATGCTATGGCAAAAGCAGATGCAGCATCAAGAGCTGCTATGGATGCTATAAACAAAGCAAATTTAGTTGCAACATCTAGAAATGCAACAGCTGCCGAAACAGCTGCAGCAAATGCTGCAGCAAATGCTGCAGTAGCAGCTGCAAAAACTGCCAATGATAATCTAATTACTGCAATAGATAATGTAGTATTTGCAGGTGGTGCAGGTGGTGCTGCGGCTGGCATAGCAGCATTAAGGACAGCAGCAGAAACAGCCATAAAAGATGCAAACGAGGCTGCAAACGAGGCTGCAAAAAAAGTAAAAGATGCAAACGAGGCCGCTCAAAAGGCAGCCACTGCTTTAAATAATGCAAATGAGGCTGTAAAAAATCGTGTAATGATACAAGAAAATATGGATGAACTAAATAGAGCAATCGGCGATGAAGCAAAAAAAGCACTAATGAAAAAGATGACAGATCTAAACGACGGAGTAAAAATAACAGTAAATAAACTAGGTCAATTTCAATTAGAAAACCCAGCGAGCGATAATGCCGACCAAGCCCTATATATGACGATTACTGGTTTAACAAAGCCAGCAGAAAATGCAAATACAGCAGCTATAAATGAAAATGTTAGACTTACAACAATGATGAAAGCACTTGATGGCGCACTAAGCCCGGGTCAAGCTCTAAGAGCAAGTGGTAAGATGATGATGTCAAGCCACGGCTCAACGGCTGAAATTTTTGACTCACTTGGCTCAAAACACACTGTTAGCATTAAATGGGCAAAGACAGGCACTACAAAAGATGGCGGAACTGAGTGGAACATGGTGATCCAAGTGCCAGAGCCTGCTAAGATAAACTACACAGGAGAGGGTCCAGACAACGTTGTGACTGGTTCATTGAGATTTAACTCAAATGGCTCACTTGCTAGCTTTCACCCAGCTACGATAACATTTTCAGCTAACAACGGCTCACAAAGCGGTCAAAATGTTAGTTTAAATTTTGGCTTGGGAACTGATTTTAACGGACTAACAAGCTTTGATAAAGACTCTTCAACTGAGTCTATCTCACAAGATGGCTACACAGGTGGCACACTAAATGACCTAAAGATCGATGAGACTGGCACTATCATCGGTGCATTTACAAACGGCCAAAGCTTTGGTCTAGCTCAAGTTGCACTTGCTAGCTTTACAAACAATGAGGGTCTTCAAAGTGAGGGCGGAAACGTCTTTTCACAAACTGCAAACTCAGGCGAAGCAGTCATCGGTGCAGCAGGCACTGGCGATAAAGGAACGATCGCAGCTTCAAAACTAGAAGCTAGTAACGTCGATCTAAGCCGCGCACTAACAGATCTTATCGTAATCCAAAGAGGCTTTCAAGCAAACTCAAAAACTATCACAACAAGTGATGAGATGCTAAACACACTTCTTCAACTAAAACAATAATCATAAAGGGGGCGCTCGCTCCCTTTTAAATTTACAAATAAAATCAGCCTTCTTTTTGTAAAATGCTAAAAAATTTCACAAAAAGAGAAAATATGCAAGTAACACTACTAAATCACACTCCACTAAATATCTGCTCTCACGCGATCCGCACATGCTGGCAAAGCTTTGACAAAGGCGACAATGGTGGTGAAAAAGACGTCGAGCTGATAGATAGGGTGGGTAATAAATTTAAACACGCATCAACGCTGGAGCATCTTTACTACAACTTCTACATCCAAGGCATCTCGCGCGCACTACTTCAAGAGCTAGCCCGCCACCGCATAGCAAGCCTAAGCGTCAAATCAACCCGCTACACGCTAAAAGAGCTAAAAAAAGAGGAGAAATTTGAAGTAGGGCAGTTTGAGCGTGCGGCTAAATTTATCGTGCTAACAAATGACGAAATGGTCGATAACGCAAGCATTAGAGCGCTTGAAAACTTACGTGAAATTTTAGCTACAACGACAAAGAGTCTAGACATAGTCAAATACTGCTTGCCAGAGTGCTATAAAACAGAGCTTACGTGGAGCATAAACGCTAGAAGCTTGCAAAATTTCATCTCTCTAAGAAGCTCAAAATCAGCCCTTTGGGAGATAAGAAATTTAGCAAATGCTATCTACGACGCCTTGCCAAATGAGCATAAATTTATCTTTGAGAAGTGCTTGCCAGAGGATGAGCAAAACTAACAATTACGTTAGTGAAATTTAGAAGTGATAAAATGAGCGCTAAATTTATTTTTTCAAAACGTAAAGAAGCTCGTCTACGTGGATGTTTCTAGCTTTTAAATTTCTGCTGCCGCGGTAGGCATTATACTTTTGGCGCAGTAGATGAACTTTGCCCATTTTATTTAGGTTTTTATCAAATTCATCTTGGTTTATAAAGCCCTCTGAGTTAAACGAGATAAGCACAAATTTCGCCTTTAAATTTGCTATCAGCTCGAAAAATGCCTCGCTTGCTGATGATTTTTTATTAAAAACTGATCTGTTCCAGTCCTTTGCGATGCCTGAGACTTTTGAAATTTTACTTGGCTCTTCATAGCTTGCGATGAGATTTAGCATGAAGTAGTTTGAGCCGTATGGATGCTGATTATAAGGCGGATCAAGATAGACTAGATCAAGCCCATCAAGCTCTTTTGCCAGTAAATTTGCGTCCTTTTGATAGACCTCAAATGGCACGCTAAAATTTGAAAAAATAGGCTTAGTCAAATTTATATCAGAAGTGATCCTTGAGATGGCATTTTGCCCCCTGCCACCAAACTGACCGATGCCCTCTTTATTTTTATGAAAACCTTTAAAAATTCCACTCGTATTTGCATGCACGCTTGCATTATAAAGTAGTGGAGCTATTAAAAATTTTCTCATCTCCTCTGGCAACATCTCATCTATGAGCCTTCTTGCGGTGTCAATGAATTTGGCATTTTTCCTTGTGTAAAAGACCCGCTCGCCAAAAGCGATATTTTCATCATCTTGCGGGGCATAAAGCCTTGTTATAAAGCCCTCATAAAGGCTCTTTTTTATCTCTTTTTCAAGCTTTTTTTGCCAGAAATTTATCTCATCTCTTAGCTCATTTGTGGCGTTTTGTAGGTAGCATGAGTTTGTGATGAAGCTATAAAGCTCCAAGTCGTTTGCGACTAGAAATTCGCTATTTTGTTTTAAAAACCTAGCCACCACGCCGCTTCCGCTAAAGAGGTCGCAGCAGCTAAGCTTCTCTTTTTTAAGCTCGTCTTTTGCGTATTTTACGCCTCGCTCGATAAAGCCTAAAAGAGAGCGTTTGTTACCAAGATAGGTTAAAATTTGCTCTTTTAGATAGGCTTGATTTTCTTGTTTAGCTGGCTTCAAATCAGTGCTTTTTTAGTCCCATAGCATCAACGTCAAGTTTGATCTCTTCGTTATTTATGATGACTAGGCCTTGTGCTAAAATTTTGCTTGCTATGGCGTGCGCTTCATCAAGTGAGTGCATCTTGTAAGTGCCACATTGAAATTTATTTAGCTCTGGGATCTTATCTTGATCTTTGACCTCTAAGATATCTTTCATTGAAGCAAGCCATGCCTTTTTTACAGCTTCTTCACTAGGTGTGCCGATCACACTCATATAAAAGCCAGTCCTGCAACCCATCGGCGAGATGTCTATGATCTCCACGCCGTTGCCATTTAGATGATTTCTCATAAAGCCAGCAAATAGGTGCTCTAAAGTGTGAGTGCCCTTTTCTGGCAAAATTTCTTCATTTGGCTTGCAAAATCTCAAGTCAAAAACGCTGATATCATCGCCTTTTGGGGTCTTCATACTCTTTGCTAGTCTAACTCCTGGGGCTTTCATCTTCACATGATCTACGCAAAAACTATCAAGTAGTGGCATATATTCTCCTTTAAATTTTTGGTAATTTTAGCGTAAAAAAGATTTAAAAATTTAAAGGCCCACGTAAATTTGCATGAGCCTAGTAGTATTTGAGTGGTTAATATTAAAATAAATGTTTGCTTTAATTATATAAACAAAATTTACAATGTTTATAGTGTTCTCATAAATTCGGTGCTATAAATTCCCTCGATGCGTCTTTTCATATCATCATGCCAGCCATTTGTAAGAGTGGTGAGGGCGTTAAATTTCTCAAGTAAATTTAAATTTTCACTTGGCGCGTAAAAGAGCCTATTTATCTCTAAAATGCTCATATGAACTGGGTCACTCTCTATAACCTCTATCGCGTCGCCCGCCTTGCACGAGCCTGGCGTAAGAACTCGGTAGTACCAGCCAGTAAGGCCTGTTTCAAAGATATGAGTGGCTAAATTTTCGTTACCCCATCTTTTTGAGAGCTTAAAGCATGGCTTTCTAGGCTGCGAGACTTGAAGCACAAGCGAGCCAACCTTGTGGATATCACCCACGCAGACGCTACTCTCATCAAGCCCATCAACGCATAAATTCTCCCCCATCGCCCCATAAGCCATATTTTTAAATCCTAAAAATTTCTCCCACTCGGCATAGTTTGCAAACGAATTTGCAAAGACTGCCTTTTCAGGGCCGCCGTGATGCTTCGTATCAGCGACACTATCGCCCTTAAAGCCAAGCTTATTTGCAAAAATTTCGCCATTTTGAGCTACTTTAAAAATAGCCGAACTCCAAGGTAAATTTAACTTATCAGTTGCATTTTGCAAGCCATAGTTTTTCACATCGCCGATTAGTAAAGCTTTTAGTATTGCCATCTTTTTCCTATCAAATTTAGCTTATTCTTAAATTATTTGCGTGAGTTAGCGCGATCGCGATCGCATCGGTGATGTCAAGCGGTTTTATCTCTTTGTTTATGCCCAAAATTTTCTTAACCATAAATGCCACTTGCTCTTTGTCAGCCTTTGCCTTGCCGGTGACCGTCTTTTTCACCTGAAGTGGCGTATACTCGGCAAAGTCCCCATGAAGCTGCAAAATTTTAAGACTAAGTGCCCCACGAAACTGAGCTAGCTTTAAGACCGTTTTTGGGTTGTAGGCAAAGAATATGTCCTCTATCGCGACCTCATCAAATTTATGGTTTTTAAAGATGAGGTCAAGCCCCTCGCAAAGCTCTGTGATCTGATACTGAAGCGTGTTTGGCTTTATCTTTATAAGCCCAGCTTCAAGAAGAGTAGTTTTAAATTTGCTCTTTTCAAGTATCGCGTAACCGCAATTTTTCGTGCCTGGATCGATTCCTAAAATTTTCATCACAATCTTTTCAATACTTTTTCACGACTTTTTCACGCCGTGAAAAAGTTTGTCAGAGTTTAACAAAGATTTTATTAAATTTAAGATAAAATCGCTAATAAAATTCATTAAATAAAAAGGGTTGAAATTTGCTAGCAGACGAGATTTTAGAGCTTTTACAGACAAAAATATCAGCTAATGAATTTGACTGCTACATCAAACAATTAAAATTTAATGAAAAGGCTTCAAACGAAGATTTTATAGTTTTTAACGCCACGAGTGAATTGATGGCTAAATTTATAAAAACTAGATATGCAGAAAAGATAGCCTACCTTTACGAAGTAAAAACCGGCAAAAAGCCAGAGGTCGAGATAACTAGCCAAACAAAGCTAAAAAACATAAAGCAAAACCAAGTAAATGTAAAGCAGATCAAGGCGCAAAGCAGCATTTTAAACCCTGGATATACATTTGAAAATTTTGTCTGCGGCGACTCAAATCAATTTGCATTTCTAAACGCAAAAGCAGTTGCGGACAAGCCTGGCGTACTTTATAACCCACTTTTTATCTATGGCACAACTGGCCTTGGCAAGACGCACCTGCTTCAGTCAGTTGGCAACTACTGCCTAGATCAAGGTAAGATCGTCATCTGCGTGACGAGCGATCAGTTTATGATCGATTTTACCACACATCTAAATAGCCACTCGATGACTAAATTTCGTGAAAAGTACCGAAACTGCGACGTTTTACTAATAGACGACGTGCAGTTTTTAGGAAAAACCGATAAAATTCAAGAGGAGTTTTTCAACACCTTTAACGAGCTCATCGCCAAAAAAGGTCAGATCGTCATGACCTCAGACCGCCCTGCAAAGATACTAAAAGGCTTTGATGAGAGGCTAAAGTCTAGGTTTGAACAAAGCATAATGGCTGATATCACACCACCTGAGCTTGATACAAAGATAGCTATCATCATCAAAAAATGTGAATTTGACAAAATTTATCTAAACAAAGAAGTGATCGACTACATCGCTACAAATATGGGCGATAATATCCGCGAGATCGAGGGCGCTATAATAAATTTAAACGCCTATGCAAGCTTGATGAGAGTTGAGATAACGCTTGAATTTGCCAAAAACACGCTAAAAGATCTCATCAAAGAGAAGCATGAAAATATAAATTTAGAGACCATTATAGAGATCGTTAGCAAAGAGCTAAATATCAAGCCAAGCGACATAAAAAGCAAGTCAAGAGTGCAAAATATCGTCGAGGCTAGACGCATCATCATCTACCTTGCGAAGATGCTCACTACAAACTCTATGCCTCAGATAGCAAACTATTTTGGTATGAAAGACCATAGCGCCGTTAGTCACAATATAAAAAAGATAAACGAGCTCATGGAGAGCAACGAAATTTTCAACCTCAGAGTGACTGAGATAAAGAACAAAATTTTAACAAAAGGATAAAAACATAATGAAATTCGTGAATAAATGTGAAGAAATGAAAAATTCTTTTCACATTTTAAATAACGATGCTGGCGTGAGAAAAGATGGTTTTCACACTTTCACGCTACCAACTAATACAACAAAAAGAAAATTAAAAATAAGAGGGAGTATTTAATGAAGGTTTTAATAAACAAAAACATGCTTGAGAGCATAGTAACAAACACTAATCCATATCTCGAAAAAAGAGATCTTAGTGCTATCACTTCTCACATCTATATCTCTGCAAAAGATGGAGTTTTAAACATAAAAGCGACTGATCACGAGATAGGACTAGCATATAAACTAAGCAACGCAAAGATCGTTGATGAAGGCTATGCGACTGCAAATGGCAAAAAGCTACTTGACATCATCAAAAGCCTAAAAGATGAAGAGGTGACGCTTGAAACTGTTAATAACTATCTTTACATCAAGCAAAAAAACTCAAAATACAAACTTCCTATGTATAAATTTGAAGACTTCCCAGAGTTTCCAACGATAGAAGGCAAGGCTAAATTTAACATAGACGCCATAATGCTAGGCAGAAGCTTAAAGAAAATTTTGCCATGCATTGATAGCAACAACCCTAAATTTGAGCTAAATGGCGCTTTGCTAGATATAAAACAAAACTATATAAATATAGTCGGTACTGATACAAAAAGGCTAGCTGTATTTAAATTTGCAAATGAAGCGAGCAATGAATTTTCACTAATCATCCCTAAAAAGGCGATAAATGAAATTCAAAAGCTATTTTTTGACAAGATAGAAATTTACTATGATGAAAACGTCCTCATCGCTCAAAGCCAAAATTTTGAGTTTTTCACAAAGCTGATAAATGGTAAATTCCCTGACTATGAGCGTGTTATACCAAAAGATATCGCTATTAGATTTGAGCTAAGCAGAGATAAGATGGTTGAGGGCATCAAGACTATCTCGATGCTAAGCGATCAGATGAAGATAACTTTTTCAAAAGAGAGCATCACATTTGAGAGCATCATAGAGGATAACTCAGAAGCCAAAACGATGATAGAGTTTCAAACTGGACTTGAAGAAGATATCAGCATAAATGTCAAAAATAGAAATTTAATAGACTTCCTACAAAGCATAGAAGATGAGAAATTTGAGTTTGGATTTAAAGATAAAAATTTACCTTTCGTTGTTAGCTCAAAAGAGCTTTTAACGGTTATAAGTCCATTAAATATATAAGTTAAAAAAGGTTTATGATGGAAAATAATTACGGCGCAGAAAATATTAAAGTACTAAAAGGGCTTGAGGCGGTCAGGAAGCGCCCAGGCATGTATATAGGCGATACTAACATAAGCGGTCTTCACCATATGATCTACGAAGTCGTTGATAACTCTATCGACGAAGCGATGGCAGGATACTGCGATACGATAGATGTTGAGCTTACACGTGAGGGCTCAGCGATCATTAGTGATAATGGCCGTGGTATCCCAGTAGATATGCACCCGACTGAGAAAATTTCAGCTGCGACTGTTGTTCTAACTGTGCTTCACGCTGGTGGTAAATTTGACAAGGACACTTATAAAGTCTCTGGTGGTCTTCACGGCGTTGGTGTATCTGTCGTAAATGCCCTTTCTAAAAAGCTAATCGTAAATATCAAACGTGATGGCAAGCTTCATAGACAAGAATTTGCAAAAGGCATCCCACAAAGCGATCTTGAAGTTATAAAGACTACAAACCGCACAGGTACGCAAGTTGAGTTTTGGCCAGATGATAGTATATTTGAAGTGACTGAATTTGACGATGAAATTTTAGTAAAAAGATTTCGTGAGTTAGCCTATCTAAACCCAAAGATAACTATAAATTTTAAAGATCAAAGAAATGGCAGAAGCGAGAGCTTTCATTTTGAGGGCGGACTTGAGAGCTTTGTAACTGATATGAATAAAGCAAATGCTGTCAGCAAAGCAGTCTCATTTAGCGGCGGCGAAGATGATGTTATGGTTGATTTTGCGCTGCTTTATAATGACACTTATAGTGAAAATTTACTAAGCTTTGTAAATAACATCAAAACTCCAGATGGCGGCACTCACGAGGCTGGCTTTAGAGCGGGCCTTACAAGAGTTATCACAAACTACGTTCAAGCAAACGCTGCTGCACGTGAAAAAGATACAAAGATAACTGGTGAAGATATCCGCGAGGGTCTTATCGCAGTTGTAAGCGTAAAGGTGCCAGAGCCGCAGTTTGAGGGACAAACAAAGGGCAAACTAGGTTCAAGCTACGTAAAACCTATCGTTCAAAAGATGGTTTTTGACGTGCTAACAAAGTATTTTGAAGAAAATCCTATCGAAGCAAGAGCGATAATGGATAAAGCTCTAATGGCAGCTCGTGGTCGCGAGGCCGCTAAAAAAGCTAGGGATCTAACTCGCAAAAAAGAGAGCATGAGTGTAGGCACACTCCCTGGCAAACTAGCTGACTGCCAAAGCAAAGATCCAGTAATTAGCGAGCTATATCTAGTGGAGGGCGACTCTGCGGGCGGTTCAGCAAAGCAGGGACGTGATAGAGTTTTTCAAGCGATATTGCCGCTTAAGGGTAAAATTCTAAACGTTGAAAAAGCACGACTGGATAAAATTTTAAAATCTGATGAGATAAAAAATATGATAACAGCTCTAGGATGCGGCATCGGAGATGAATTTGACGCTGAAAAGCTTAGATATCATAAGATCATCATCATGACTGATGCTGACGTCGATGGTAGCCACATCCAGACACTGCTTTTAACATTCTTCTTTAGATTTTTAAATAAAGTTGTTGAAAACGGCCACATATACCTAGCTCAGCCGCCACTTTACCGCTATAAAAAAGGTAAAAAAGAAATTTATCTAAAAGATGAAAAGGCACTAAATGAATTTCTTATCGAAACTGGCATCGAGGGCGTTGATATAGAGGGCATTGGCAGTGCGGATTTGATTGACTTTTTAAAGATCGTTGCAGCTTATAGAAGCGTCTTAAAAGAGCTTGAAAAACGCTTTAACGTCCTTTCAGCGATCCGCTATATGATAGAAAATCCAGACATCGTCTCAAAAAGCTACAATGAAATTTTTGAAATTTTAAGAGACTTCTTAAAAGCTGAGGGTCACAACATCCTAAACCACTACGTTAGCGAAGATGAGGTTAGAATTTATGTCCAAACTGAAAGCGGCCTAGAAGAGCTTGTGGTAAATGAAAATTTATTTACAAATCCACTCTATGAAGAGGCGCTTTACATCAGCCAAAAGATAAAAGAGCGCGGCCTAGACTTACATAGTGACGTTATAGATGTGCTTGATGAAGTAGAGAAAAATGCGAAAAAAGGTGCATATATCCAGCGTTACAAAGGTCTTGGTGAGATGAACCCTGAGCAGCTTTGGGAGACTACGATGAACCCTGAGAACAGAAGACTTTTAAAGATCGATATAAACGACGCTATAAGCGCTTCTGACACGTTTAATCTCTTCATGGGCGATGAGGTCGAGCCAAGAAGAAACTACATTCAAGATCACGCAAAAGACGTTAAACACTTGGATATTTAAAATATAAAGGATAAAAAATGAGCGAAGAGATGAAGTATGGCGAGAAAATTTTAAAAGAATTTGACGTAGAGAGTGACCTTGAGGTCTGGGAAAATAAGCAAACAAGGGACTATGTCATAAAGATTACTCTGCCTGAGTTTTGCTGCCTTTGCCCTCGCTCTGGTTATCCTGACTTTGCGACCATATACCTTGAGTATATCCCAAATAAGCTAGTTGTCGAGCTAAAAGCGATAAAGCTTTATATAAATAGCTTTATGAACCGCAACATCAGCCACGAAGATAGTATAAATGAAATTTACTCTGTTTTAGAAAAAAAGCTTGAGCCTAAATTTATGAAGATAGTTGGCGACTTTAACCCACGTGGAAATGTCCATACGATTATCGAGATCAGCTCTGATCTAGTGGTAAAAAAGCCAGCTGAAGAGAAAGAATACGCTCCAAGAAGTAGAGAGAGAAGCTTTAGCGACAAGCCGCGCGAGAGACGTAGCACAAGCGATCGAGCTAGCAGCAGAGGCAGCAGAGATGATAAATTTAAAAAAGATGACAAGCCAAGAAGAAGCTCAAACAAAGAGGGCTTTAGAAAGATAAGCTACGCCGATGATAAAAAGCCAAAAGTAGTCAAAAAGGATAAATAATGATAAGTGCTAAGCTTATAGAACATATCTTTAAAGCAGCATCTATATCACGTTGGAACGACTATCCAAAGATGACAAATTTAGTCGAGCTTGACAAGCAGGCTCATAAATTTATCATCGCTTATTTCATAGCAAAACAAGAGCAAAATGCCGACATGAACTACATCATCGAGGCTGGGATTTTTGAGTTTTTAAGCAGGGTCGTAGTCACAGACATACGCCCTGACGTCTTTCACCACATCCAAAAGACAAAAAAAGAGCAGATAAATAGCTGGGTTTTAAGCAACCTCGAGACGCTCATCTCAGATATCGAGGGCGGCGAGTTTTTGGAGAGGTTTAAAAACCACTATAAAAACGACAAAACTCACGAAAAAGAGCGCCTTATACTAAAAGCAGCCAGCTATCTTGCCACGAGGTGGGAATTTTCTATCGTCTATCAAACGAGCCAATTTTTAAGTGACATCGACGAGCTTAAAGCGAAGGTTGAGGAGGAGATGGAGGATTATTACGAGCTAATTGGTGTTAGAAAGATCGCTATGAATCAAAAATTAGCCCGCCTTGTAGATCTAAGTGGCAGGCTAAGGTTTCAAAAGCGCTGGGCACAAACGCCTCGCATCCCTGAAACCGCGGTATTAGGACACATGCTAGTTGTTGCGATACTTAGCTACTTTTACTCACTAAAAGCAAAAGCTTGCAAAAAACGCCTAGAAAATAACTTCTTTTGCGCACTATTTCACGATCTGCCAGAGAGCCTTACAAGGGATATCATAAGCCCTGTAAAATACGGCGTAAAGGGGCTAAATGAGATCATCAGCGAGTATGAGATGAGGCTTATTGATGAGAGGATTTTGCCATTTGTGCCAGAAAAGATCAAAGATGAGTTTAGCTACATCCTTGGTATCAGAAAAGATGGCGAGAAATTTATCAAAGATGAGTTTGAAAATAGGACTTATGAGCGCAAGATCATCTGCCACGAAGGAACTATGGAGAACGTAAATGAGGATAAATTTAACCCGATCGATGGCAAAGCGCTAAAATACTGCGACAAGCTCTCAGCCTACATCGAAGCTGGAATTTCTATAAGCTACGGCGTCAAGTCAAAAGAGCTAACTGATGGCTTTAATAATATGTATAAATTTTTTAGCGAAAAACCTAAGATCGATGGAGTGGATTTTTTAGAAATTTGCGATGATTTTAATGAGCATTTTGGTTTAGAAAGACCCCCTCTCAGATGACTGCGGCACACACTTAATACAAGTGCTCTGCTGTGTTCCCACCCTGAAGCGGTGCTCATAAAAAGCATTGCACAGGTCTAAGAAGGAGCTTCGCAATCATACAAAAACTATACTTAAATTTAGTTTTATAGTTACATTTTTAAAAATTTAGCTTTAAGAGTATATAATCTCACATAAATTTCACCAAAAGTAGGGCAATGTCAGGAAAGATCAAACTTCGTTTTTTATCGGCTTTTAGGGATTTTTTTATCTATCACCACAAGTCTTTAGAGTTTCGTGCCAAAATTTTTGCTGCGATTATCTCGGCTAAATTTGACCCAGACGAGGATGATTTTTTCATTTTAAATGACATCGTAAATGAAATTTATGAAAACGATCAGACTAGAAAAGACTTCTTAATCCAAACCGTTAGAGAGTACGTGGCAAGGGTCAAAAGAAGCGATAGGATCACGCTTGACACACTTCTTTTAAGCATAGATAAAGATATGAAAGATCACAAAAGATATGCTAAAAAGATAGACTTTTCGCACCTTCGCCGCTTGATGAGTGGCTGCGAGGAGGAAATTTTAGTGCAGCAAAGGGTATATGAGTTTTTGATAAACGAAGTTAAACTCTACTCGCAAAGTGCTTAAATTTCATCCTAAATTTAATCAAAAATTTTTCGTGGCTTGTAGCTAAATTTTTTCGTTTTTGACCTTGATTTTTCTCTATTTATCTAGCTAGTTTAGGCGATTTGTGACCAAAATTTGAAACAACACTTCATCAGCTAAATTTACATTGATAAATGTGCATTATTTTGTGATAAAGCTGTTGCCATGATAAAAAAATAAGCGCATAGATTAGCCCGTTTTGTAACTTCTTAGTGGTGTTTGCTTGCTACCCTATAAAGGACAAGAGCCTAAAGTAAGCCATAGGGCTTTTAAAGAGCATATTTGCTCCATTATAAAAGAGAGTATTGACACAAAACTAGGCAAAAGCGGTCTACTTTGGCACGGAGCGAAGTAAATTTAAGCTGCTTTTTGCACGGCGGCTGAGTGGGTTATGATGTCGTGTAAATTTAGCTTGTCTTTTCTAAAAAAGCAAAGGCAAAGTCCGATGATACTAAAGCCAGCAAATGCAAAGCAAATTTGGCGCAAGATCGCGTGAAGAAGGCTTAGCTTTTTACCGGTTTGTAAATTTATGAGATAAATTTCTTGCGCTTTGTAGCCCGGAGTTTGTGCCTTTATGCTAAAAAAAAGGCACATTATAAATGAGATGAGGCTATTTACGCCAAAGATCGCAAGCTGGTTGTGCAAAAACGCCTCTTTGCCGTCAAGCAAAAGATAGGTCGTGGCGTAAAATATAGGCATACCGATGATGAAAAGATCGATGATAGAGGCCTTTACTCTAGCCCAGATCGGTGCGATTTTCGCCTTTTGTTTTGCCAAGTCAATTTCCTGTATTTATGTAGATACGGCTAAATTTCTCCCAGTCATATAGATAGACTAGGTTGTCACTCTCGCCGCTATCATGCGTGACGCAGAGCATAGTAGAGGCGCGTGAGACCTTGCACCAGTGACTATAGAGATCAAGTTTTTTGATATCGCTTTCTAGTACACCAAAATAGCCTATATATTCATAAATGATAAGATTAAAAAAGCTCTTATTTTCGGTCCTTAGCAAGCATTTTTTGCTATTTTCTTGCATCAAACTAGCTCAACGCCTTTGCCACTTACCACTTCGCCGATCACGTAGCCATCGCTATTTGTTAGCACAGCATCAACGTTTTCTTTAGGCACAACAAGGATCATGCCAACGCCCATGTTAAATGTCCTCATCATCTCGCTATCTTCTACTTTTTGAGCTAGGATTTTAAAAATTACAGGCGTTTTTATAGCGCTTTTTTGCACCTTCGCGCCAAGTCCAGCAGGGAAAACTCGAGGCAGGTTTTCAACTATGCCACCACCAGTTATATGCGCCATTGCTGTGATCTTATCTTTTAATCTTAAAAAGTCGCTCACGTAAATTCTAGTTGGCTCAAGAAGCACGTCGATTAGCTTGCGCTCACCCACTTTTTCGTCAAATTTTAGTCCAAGCTCGCTTACCACTTTTCTTGCAAGAGAGAAGCCATTTGAGTGCAGGCCACTGCTTGGAAGTGCGACTAAAACGTCGCTTGCTTTTACAAATTTGCTTCTATCGATCTCGTCAGCCTCAGCGATACCCACGGCAAATCCAGCAAGGTCAAAGTCGCCCTTTTCATACATCGACGGCATCTCGGCTGTCTCACCGCCTATCAGCGCGCACTGCGCCTTTTTGCAGCCATTTGCGATGCTTTTTACCACCTCTTTGGCGCTTTCTATCTCAAGCTTTGCAGTCGCGTAATAGTCGAGGAAAAAGAGTGGTGTGGCGAAGTTGCAGATGAGGTCATTTACGCACATAGCGACTAGATCCTCGCCAACGCCGTCAAATTTCTTAGCGTCGATAGCTAGACGAAGCTTCGTGCCAACGCCGTCTGTGGCACCTAAAATAGCTGGATTTTTATATCCGCTTGGCAGTCTCACCGCACCTGAAAATGACCCGATGCCGCCTATGACGTTTGGTGTTTGCGTAGATTTTACGAAAGGCTTGATCGCCTCAACAAAGCTATTTCCAGCATCTATATCGACTCCGGCATCTTTATAACTTATCATTTTCGCCCTTTTGGTTATTTTTTTAAAACTTTAGCCAAAAGTTGCTAAAATTGTTATCAATTTTCAAAAATGGAGCGACTTTGCAGAAATTTCCAAACGCCTACGTCATCACAGGCTCGATCGCTAGTGGCAAAAGCACGGTTGTAAATTTACTAAAAGAGCGAGGTTTTAGCGTGATCGACGCAGATGTGATCGCGCACGAACAGCTTGAAATTTGTAAATGTGAGATAGTAAAAGCTTTTGGCGAGCAAATTTTAGATGAGACTGGCAGGATAGATCGCAAAAAACTGGGTGCTATCGTCTTTAACGAGCCAAAAAAGCTTAAAAATTTAGAGCAAATTTTACATCCAAAGATAAAGGCTGAAATTTTTTTCAAAGCTTTGCAGCTTGAGGGTTTGGGGCAAGTTTATTTTGTCGATATCCCTTTGTTTTTTGAAAAAAAGCAGCGTTACAGCGAATTTAAAAATGTAG
Source organism: Campylobacter concisus UNSWCS (assembly GCF_000466685.1). Taxonomy (GTDB): domain Bacteria; phylum Campylobacterota; class Campylobacteria; order Campylobacterales; family Campylobacteraceae; genus Campylobacter_A; species Campylobacter_A concisus_A. Next base: position 83,101 of record NZ_ANNG01000006.1, on the reverse strand, counting down.
CTGTGATCTACGCGCCAAAAGAGCTTTTGCTAAGCCGCCTAATGAGCCGAAATGGACTAAGCTTAGAGGATGCAAAAGCTAGAGTAGAACTTCAGATGGATATCGAGCAAAAGAAAAAAATGGCAAAATTTGTTATAGATAATAGCAGCGACATGGAGAATTTAAAGCTTGAGCTAGAGAAATTTCTAGTGCAAATTTGCGCTATTTCTTGATAAATTTACTAGCAAATTTATATGTTTGCAAGCTCTCTTTACTACTCAAATTCCAGCTATCAAGCTCGGCTTTTACTAAATTTGGAAATTTCTTGCTTATATCTTTTATTGCATTGCCAACCGACTTTCTAAGATATTCGCTCTCGTCTTCTTTTAGGCTAGAAAGCCGTCTAATCGCCTCATCTGGGTTCTCTTTAAAATAAGGCCTATTTGTCCATATCCTAAGCCCCTCGCTTACGGCTCTTTTTGCATTTGCGTTGCCGTTTTTTAGCCACTCATCGATGGCAAAAAGCGCCTGTTCGTAGCCAACTTTTTTACAAAACTCGTCAAACGCCTTTGCTAGCACCTCTTGAACTCGCCAGTTTTCATCTTTTGAGACTTCATCTCTCATAAACGTCAAAATTTCTTCACGATCTGATAGGTACCCAAAGAGAAAAACCGCATACATCCGCACTTGATAGACCTCCGAGCTGTATGCTAGGAGTGCAAGCTCTTTGCAGTGCGCAGCTCCCTTTGCTTTATAGTCAGCCAAAGCCCTTCTTTCTTGCTCTTTAAAGCCATTTTCTATCAAAGAAAACTCTTTTTCTAAATTTAAGATGTAGCTTTTCAAAGTGGCTCCTTTAAATTTATTAATAACTCTTATCTAAATTTTAGTAAAATCAAGCAAAAAATAGAAGGACGGATCGTGCAAGTCTCAAAATATAACGCCAGCGGCAATGATTTTGTCATATTTCACACATTTTTGAGCAAAGATAGAAGTGAGCTTGCAAGGCAGATTTGCAGCCGAACAAACGGCGTGGGAGCTGACGGGCTCATCGTGCTTTTGCCTTACGAAAAGGGCGTGAAATGGGAGTTTTACAACAGCGATGGAAGCTACGCTGCGATGTGTGGCAACGGCTCGCGTGCGGCTGCTAGATATGCCTATCTAAACGGCCTTGTTAGTTCAAGCGAATTTGCTCTGCTAACTGGTAGCGGCGAGGTGATGGCAAGCGTGAAAGAGGAGTGCGTCGAGGTCGTGCTAACAAGTCCAAAGATTTTAAGTGAGCCACTAAATGAAAACGGCAAAACTTGGTACTTTTACGATACTGGCGTGCCTCATCTTGTAAATTTCACACAAAATTTAGATAAATTTGACGTCAAAGAGTGCAGGGCGCTTCGTCAAAAATACAATGCAAATGTAAATTTAGCCAAATTTGATGGCGGAGTTTTAAGGGTGAGAACCTATGAAAGGGGCGTGGAGGACGAGACGCTAGCTTGTGGCACTGGCATGGCGGCTTGCTTTTACGGCGCTACTTTAAATTTAAACGCAGCGCAATGTCTAAAAGTCTATCCAAAAAGCGGCGAGGAGCTTGGTCTTAGGCTTGAAAAAGGTAAAATTTTATTTAGCGGAGCGGTGAAACACTGCTTTGATACGAGTATCGAAATTTAGCTACTTTGGCTGCTGGGTAGTTAAATTTGGCTAGTGGTTTGTAAAAGTCGCGGGTAGTAAATTAAAACAAAGAGTTTTTAGAGTTTTTGTTGTTAAATTTTAAAGTGTATAAAAAGGAAGATCTCCGCCGAAGCGGAGAAAAGGTGTTATTTCAAAGCATCTTTTGCTTGTTTTGCAAGTGCCGCAAATGCCTTCGCGTCATTCATAGCTAGATCAGCTAAAATTTTTCTATCAAGTTCGATCTTAGCTTTATTTAAGCCGTTGATAAATCTTGAATAGCTAATGTCGTTTAGTCTGCAAGCTGCGTTGATACGAACGATCCATAAACGTCTGAAATCACGTTTTTTCTGGCGTCTGTCGCGATATGCATAAACTAAACTTCTCTCTAGTTGCTCTTTAGCTTTTCTAAAGTGTTTATGTCTAGCACTGAAAAAGCCACGTGCTAGCTTTAAAACTTTCTTATGGCGTCTTTTTCTAACTACGCCTGTTTTTACTCTTGCCATATTTATCCTTTTACAAATTGGCGCTCACGAAGTGAGTCTTGCCCCTAAATTTGGGGGAGTTTGAATGACTTTTTGTCAAAAACTTAAATCTACGCTGCTTTATACGCCGAGCATTTTGCGAACGGCTGAGACGTTTGTGCTGTCCACGTATTTTGGGCCACGCAAATCTCTCATACGCTTAGTAGGTTTTTTTGTTAAGATGTGGCTTCTAAAAGCAGAGCCTCTTTTTATCTTATTTTTACCTACTTTAAAGCGCTTAGCAGCACCGCGAACGGTTTTCATCTTTGGCATGCTAATCCTTTTTGAAATTTTATACGCATGTGCGTAAGATTTGGATTATAGCGAAAAATCCTTTAGAAAATTTAAATTTCACTTAGACAAAATTTGCAATAAATTTACATTTAACTTAAAAAAGTTTTAAAAATCAGAACTAATTTATTAAATTTGGCATATAATTACATATGAAAATTTTATTTTACTAAAGGAGTAAAAATGAAAGGCAAAATTCTTGCATCAATCGTCGCTATGAGTGCGATTTTAGGCACAAGTAGCTTGGCATGCACTACCATTTTAGTAGGAGATAAAGCCTCAAATGACGGCTCTATGTTAGTGGCTAGAAGCGCTGATAGCAAGGCTATAAAGGCTCAAGTCTTTTTGATACACCCAGCTACGAAAAACCAAACTGGCATGCACAGCTCAAAGGCGCATGACGGCGCAAATGACTTTACATATCCGCTCCCAAAAGATGGCATGAGATACACAACTATCGCAAATTCACACACAAAACTTCACGGAGCAGTCGGCTACAACGAGGCTGGCGTAGGACTTAGTGGCACTGAGACTATCTATGCAAAAGATGAGCTTTTAAAAGTTGATCCATACAACGAAGAAACCGGCATCACAGAAGATGACATCCCAGACGTGCTTTTGCCGCGCATCAAAAGTGCAAAAGAGGGCGTTAAGCTTCTTGGCGAGATAGTTGAGACAAAAGGTGCTGGCGAGGGCTTTGGCGTGGTATTTGTCGATGCAAATGAGCTTTGGTACTTTGAAACTGGCACAGGCCACAAATGGATCGCTTCAAAGATCCCACAAGATGAGTACTTCGTCACCGCAAACCAAGGCAGACTTCACGCTTACAAAGAAAATGATCCAAATTTCATGGGCGCAAAAGATGTCATCAAATTTGCGATTGACAACAAGACTTATGATCCTGCGAAAGATGGCGAATTTAACTTTACAAAGGCCTATACAAGGGACGATGAAAGAGATGTGACTTACAACTATCCACGTGTTTGCTGGGTTCAAAGTATGTTTAACCCAAGCTTAAAACAAGACTTCGCCGATGGTCAGAAATTCCCAGTATTTTTAAAACCAGAGAAAAAACTAAGTGTTGAAGATCTAAAAGCTGCGATGAGAGCCCACTACGACGGCACGCCGTTTGATAACTACGCTAGCAAAGATGAAGATAAGAAAAACATCTACCGCGCTATAAGCGTCTTTAGAACATACGAGTCTCACGTCATGCAGGTGCGCCCATGGCTACCAAAAGAGATCGGCCGTGTGACCTACGTCGCTCTTGGCATGGCTGATCTTAGCGTTTATTTGCCGTATTACGAGGGGCTTGATGGCTTTATAAAAGGCTACTCTGATGGCTCGTACGAGGCTGATGACACTTCGATATACTGGGTTTATAGAAAGCTTCAAACCCTTGTGATGACTGATTATGAGAAGTATTCGCCAGTGGTAAAAGAGGCTTACGCTAAATTTGAAAAAGAGTTGGCGGTAAAACAGGCTAAATTTGAAGATGAGTACGTAAAACTTTATAAAAAAGATAAGAAAAAAGCGGACAAACTCTTAAATGAATTTAGTCAAAAGACTATGCAAGAGGCTAAGGATATAACACAGGAGCTTACAAACAAAGTCTTTACTATGCTTACAGCCGATATGGATGCTAAGCTAAAATCCCTAAATAAAGGTAAAAAAGACTAAAAACTCTGGGCGCGAAATTTAGTAGCGCCCAAACTTTAAACAAAAATTTGGCAAAGAGCGTTTATAATGCGGCAAAAATTCACTACAAAGGAAAAACGCTGATGCCTTGTCCCATGCATAAAGCTCGTTAATCTCGGCAAAAAACATATCAGCGATTTTCAAAAAACACGCAAATTTTTAAACAATTTTACATTTTTTCACATTGAGATAAATCCATTTTTGCTAGCAGGTCCGCTGCATTGTAACTGCATTTTTAAAAATAAAACTAAGCAGTGTTTGAAATTTGGCAAAGACCTTTTTAGCAGGGTTTTTTATAAATTTTACTTTAGTCTAAGAAGAAGTGGCTGTCATCCACCATGTTTGGGGTGACCCAGACTTGTGCGCAGCACAACAACATTGAACGTGCTGGGGGTTTGGGTCGCAGGGATATACCTGCATAAAAATATTCAAGGTTGCTGTGCAGGGCGCAGTTTTAATTAAAAAATAGAAATTTATAAAGGATAAAAATGATAAAAAGTTATGTTTTAGGTTTTCCAAGAATCGGAGAGAAAAGAGAGTTAAAGCGCGCATTAGAGGGCTTTTGGGCTGGTAAAGAGGGCTTTAGTGAAGAGAATTTGCAAGAGACTGCAAAGACGCTTCGTCAAAGACACTGGAAATATCAACAAGACGCTGGCATTTCGGCTATTAGCGTTAATGATTTTTCATTTTATGACCTAATGCTTGATAATATCATCGCTTTTGGCGCTACGCCTCCAAGATTTGCAAATTTAAGCGGCTTAGAGCAATATTTTGCTTGCTCAAGAGGCAATAAAAGTGGCGTTGCGATGGAGATGACAAAGTGGTTTAACACAAACTACCACTACATCGTGCCAGAGCTTAGCAGCGAGAGTAAATTTAGCCTAAAAGCGGATAAAATTTTAAATGAATACAAAGAGGCGAAGGCTAACGGAGTAAAGGGCAAGGTAAATTTGATCGGCCCTATCACATTTTTGGCTCTTTCAAAGACGACTGATGGCAGCTGCCCATTTAAGCACCTTGACGCACTTGTAGGCGAGTATAAAAAGCTACTTGAGCAAATTTCTAAGCTTGATGATGAAATTTTAGTGCAGTTTGACGAGCCAATCTTCGTAACAGACAAAAACGAAAGCGACCTTTTGCCACTTATCACAAAGGTTTATAACGAGCTAACAGGCGTCGCAAACAACATCAAGATCATGTTTGCGACATATTTTGAGCATGCGATCAAGGCAGTTAGCGAAGTGGCTAAAACTAAAATTTACGGCATCGCACTTGACTTCATCCACGGCAAGAGAAATTTCGAGGCACTTGAGACTATCAAAAACAGCCATTTGACGCTATTTGCAGGTGTGATCGACGGCAGAAATATCTGGAAAAGCAACATCGATGATAAGGTAAAACTTGTTCGTGAAATTTCAGAAAAAATAGGCGGCAAAGACTTTTATATCGGCACTTCATGCTCACTTCTTCACGTGCCATACACTCTAAAATATGAAGAAAATTTAAACCCTGAGATCAAAAGCTGGTTAAGCTTTGCGGTTGAGAAGCTTGATGAGATCAAGATCATCACAAAACTAGCAAACGGCGAGAAGCTAAATGAGGCTGAGGCTAAAATTTACGAAGAGAACAAAAATGCCGTTAAAACTCGCGCCACTTCAAAGCTCATCCACTCTGAAAGCGTTCAAAAACGCATCAAAAATTTAAGCAAATTTGAGCGTGATGAGAAATTTGAAGATCGCATCAAAATTCAACGCGAAACACTAAAATACGGCATATTACCAACAACAACGATAGGTAGCTTCCCTCAAACGGTTGATCTTCGCGTACTTCGCCAAAATTTCAAAAAAGGCGAGATCGACGCGGCTGCCTATGAAGCAGGCATCAAAAAATATATCGATCACTGCGTGAAATTTCAAGAAGATATCGGCCTAGATGTGCTAGTACATGGCGAGCCAGAGAGAAACGACATGGTTGAGTACTTTGGCGAGCAGATCAGCGGATATGCATTTAGCCAAAATGGCTGGGTACAAAGCTACGGCAGCCGCTGCGTCAAGCCACCACTTCTCTTTGGTGACGTAAGCCGCCCAGAGCCGATGACTGTTAAGTGGATGAAATACGCTCAAAGTATCACAAAACACGTAATGAAGGGCATGCTAACAGGTCCTGTAACTATGCTAAACTGGAGCTTTGTGCGTGACGATCTTCCAAGAAGCGAGGTAGCAAAACAGCTTGCACTTTGTATCTATGACGAGATCGCAGACCTTCAAGATGCAGGCATCAGAGTGATCCAAGTCGATGAGGCAGCGTTTAAAGAGGGCTATCCGCTAAGAGCTGAAAATATCCCAGCTTATGAGAAATTTGCGGTTGATTGCTTCAAGCTTTCAGTAAGCTCGGCTGAGGCAAAAACTCAGATCCATACGCATATGTGCTACTCTGAATTTAACGATATTATTAAGACCATTGAGGCTATGGATGCTGATGTTATCAGTATCGAGACTGCAAGAAGTGGTAACGAGCTACTTAAAATTTTCAAAGCCGTTGGCTACAAACAAGAGGTCGGACCTGGCGTTTACGACATCCACAGCCCACGCGTGCCAAGTGTCGAAGAGATCGTCACTCAGATCAAAGCTCTGCTTGAAGTCTTGCCAAAAGAGCAACTCTGGATCAACCCAGACTGCGGCCTAAAAACTAGAAAATGGGAAGAGGTCGAGCCAAGCCTTAAAAATATGGTAGAAGCCGTCAAGATCGTAAGAGGTCTATAATACAAATTTTTAGCGTCTAGCAAGCCTAGGCGCTAAACTCCATTTAAATTTCAAAAAAGTTAGAAAATGTTAAAAGATAAGATCATAAACAATGAAAGTGGCATAGTGCTTTACGGACTAACGCCGCCGAAGGCTGAATTTGACGAGGCAAAACTTAAAGAGATCGCTGCAAAATGGGATAAGAGGATCACAGACGTGCAGGCTGACGGCTTGGTACTTTACGAGATCCAAGACGAAAGTAGCCGCATAAAAAGCGAGCGAACTTTTGAATTTAGTGATACATTAAGCCCTGAAATTTACTACTCAAAATATCTAAATTTAAAGACGCCAAGCATCTTTTATAGGGTCGCGAATAAATATAATGAGAGTGAATTTAGAGCAAATTTAGCCAAAAGTAGTAGTGATATAAATGTCTTTGTCGGCGTTGCTTCTGGCAAAGTAGAGCCTAAAATGAGCCTAGAGCGTGCTTATGAGATCGCTAGAGATGAGTTTAAAGAGCTTGTAGTGGGCGGTGTTTGTATAGCTGAGAGGCACGCTAAAAAGGGCGATGAAGAGCAAAGGATGAGCCAAAAGGCCAAAATGGGGGCGAAATTTTTCATCTCGCAGGCGGTTTTTGATATAAATTTGGCTAAAAATTTACTAACAAGCGTGGCAAAAAGCGGGTTAAATTTGCCTATTATTTTGACATTTACTACTTGCGGCACGCCAAAAACGCTAGAATTTATCAAGTGGCTAGGCATAAGCGTTGATAAAAAGAGCGAAAAAAGGATGCTTGAATGTGATGATTTTTTAGCTATGGCATCGCAAATTTGCCTTGAAAATTTCGCAGAGCTTTATGAATTTGCCAAAAAGCTTGGTATAAACGTCGGCGTTAATGTCGAGAGTGTCATGGCAAAACGCGCCGAGATCGAAGCGAGCCTGGAGCTAACAAAAAACATAAGAGAGTTGGTGTAACGCCAGCTCTTGCTATAAATTTATACAAATTCTTTCTTGATGGCGCAATGGTGCCACAAATTCGCACAGAAAAGCCGTTATGATTAGCTATCACAAGCTATTTTAAATGTCAGTTGCACTGTTTGGCAAATTTTCAAAAAGCTGTTATGGCAAAAATGATATGGCTTTGGCGAGATATATGATACAGCAGACGCTGCTACTATTTAAAATATAAAAAAGGCAGGCAAATTTATCAAAGGTGCTGTGAAAATCGTTGAAGTCAAAATAGCCAAACAAGGCAAGAGTTTTTACAAATTTAAGCAAATTTTATCCAAAAGTATAGAATTTTAGCTTCAAACAAGATCTAAATTTGACTAAACCCCCTCACTCCACCTTATATCCAGTGCCTCGCACGGTTTTTAGACAGATGGTGGGAATTTTGGCTCTTATCTCTCACACGAGCGATCTTATGCGGTCTTGCGATAAGGTTTCGTTTTTGTATAGGTGATAGTCTATCTCGTCGTAGGTGACGACGTGGGGCGAGTTTTTGCATAAAATTTCAAGCAGCTGGCTCTCTTTTTTGCCAAGATAGATGACCTCGTCCTCTTTTCTTACTGCACTGGGAGTCTTTGTCAAAGACTAGGCCATTTTTTAGCTCAAATTTAGAGCCTAAAAACGTGAAATAAAAACTCTTCAGGGCAAAATGGCTTAATGATAAAATCATTAACCCTAGCGTAGTAAATCCTCTTAAAAACGCTAGGGACGCTCTCATCTAACAAAAGCATAATGGGAGTGATATTTTGACTATCTCTTATAAATTTAACCAGATCGAGGTTTAAATTTCTAGCCTTTACGTCAAAAACGTACAGATCATATCTGTTGCCGCACTCAAAGTCTTTGATGACTTCGCTGGCGCTTTTGAGCTGGATCATCCTAAACCCAAAGCGGTAAAGCGATGCATTTAGGATGACATTTTGCTCAAAGTCGCTCGAGAGCAACAATATCTTCTTCATCAGCCAGCCATGCCACCGCCGACTGGTTTTTTGGCGTCTTTTTCAGCCTTTTGTTTTAAAAATTCTTCTTCGTCTTTTGTAGGTTTGTACTCATCTTTGAAGAATTTTTGCTTAGTTTCGATCCTCTTTTCGATCATCTTTTTATCATAAATTTTATATGACGGCTTCCAGTACTCAAGATAGTTTCTAAAGCCAGCGCCGTGACCTGCGTCGTAGTGGCAGCTTACACATTTTAGCTCTTTAGGGGTGTCAAGAAGCTTTTTGTAGTGAGCGTGCATCTTTTGAGCTTGCGCTGAAGTGTTGTTGCTATCTATCACGTTTGTGTGGCAGCTTGTGCAGCCGTTGTCAAAGACAAAATGCTCGCGGTTTTTGAGGTTTTTGTGCCAATCAATAGCATTAGGATCGCCAAAGAAATGCACCCAGCCCTCTAAAATGCCGTTTTTAGCCTTCGTTAGGGCGTATTTTGCGATGTTGTCATGCGGTATGTGACAATCCACGCATCTTGCTTTTATGCCAGTTTTGCCCTTGCCGCTGTGGATGTCGTCGTTGTAGGCGATGACCATAGGGTCCATCTCGTGGCAAACGATGCAGAATTTATCCCCACTCGTCTCATTAAGCGCGTAATGAACTGGCAGAACGACTAAAAATCCAACAATTCCGCTTATGAAGATTATAAGCGCTAGTAATTTTTTTGAAATTTTCATGGTGTTACTCCATTCATCCATTGTGGCACCTCGTGTTCATGGCACTCAGAGCACATATTTGTAGATGGTTTGTGCTCGTTGTGGCACTCGTCGCAGTACAAAGTCGGACCATCGTGAACAGAGTTATGAGGATTTGCCTTTAGAGTATCCATAAATTTTAGCCTTTGAGCTAAGAGCTTTTTGCTCTTGTGACAGGATAGGCAGCCAGCGTCGCCGATCGCTTTAAATTTGCTAGGATCATCGCCTTGGTTTTGGTGACAATCAACGCAGTCAAAGCTTAGATGTTCGTGATGAGGTTTGATCTTATATTTGGCTCTTAGCTCATCAGAGACTACTACTTTTGTGACGTTTAGATCGCCCTTTGGCATATCGGCACCAAAGAGATGAAGCGAAAATAAACAGGCAAAAATAGCGATGAATTTAAGCTTATTCATACCCTTTTCCTTTCTATTAAGATTTTATAAACATCAAATTTCAATGAAAAACTAATATTTTTATTTAAACTTATTTTTATAAAATTATAGTCCTTGTTTGATTAAATATGCATTAATAATATTTTAGAGTACTAAAATATAGACTAGTTTTATAAAGTTAAATTTTAAAGAAAATGGCAATTAAGCTAAATAAAATGGAAAATAAAATATAATCCCAAATCTTTGGTCCCGTAGCTCAGTTGGTAGAGCACTACCTTGACATGGTAGTGGTCGATGGTTCGAGTCCATTCGGGGCCACCATTTTTATATCAAATTTCCCAAAACCTAAAATCAAATAAATAAAATTTAAAAATATTTTTTGTAACTTTTGTCTTTTTAAATTTTAAACTAAATCCCTAAAATAAGGCAAGTTATTATTAAATTTATTTCTAAAATTTATGACATCGTGTATCTAAAATGTCACTATTGTACCAAAGTACAATAGCAATAAACTAAACTATTTACTTATAATTGACAGTATAAAATCCAAAAACATAAAAAGGAAATGTTATGAGTAAAGTTAAAGGACTAATCAAATCAATAATCGGCACGGATGCTATCGTCGCTATAGATGCTAATGGAAATCAAAGAACTCTAAAAGCAGGCGACGTGATCTATGACAATGAGGTCATAAAAGAGCAAGACGGCGTAAAGGTTGAGTTGCAACCTCTTAATAGTGAAAATGAAAAAGCTGGCGATGAGACCAGCAAAGAGATCGCCTCACTTCAGGAGCAACTATTGAATGGTAAGAACATCACTGATCTTGAAGAGACTGCAGCTGGCGGTAATGCCTCAGCAGGTGGTGGTAATAGTGGAGATGGTGTTAGCCTTGGTGCTGCTAGCTTTGCAAATGGCGGTCACTACTCAAACATCAATGCAAATTTTGAAAACCTAAGTTCTCAAGCAAACGCTAGCGCAGAGGCTTTTACAAATGTAAGCGGTGGCGCAAGCGAGGAGGGCTTTAGTCTTGACACACTTGCAGCTGCGATAGATAATGCATATAACAATATATTGCCACAGACGCTAGAAGTATCTGTCACAGCAGTTGATGATAACGTAGTGACTGGTAATACAGACGAATCGGTAAGTCGCCATATTGATGTTGGAGATAATATCTTAGAGCACAGCGCATCTGAAAGAACAGGTCTGCATATCACAAACGACAACACTCCAACTTTAGTTGGCAAGGCTACTTCAAACGCTACTATAAGCATATTTGATGGTGAAGGTGAAAATGCACCACTACTTGGCACGACAACTGCCGATAATGACGGCAACTGGTCATATACCCCAACTTCACCTTTGGCTGATGGAGATCATAAATTTACTATCGAAGCTAGCAAAGTAGCTGCAAATGGCGAAGAGCTAAAAGCTACAAGCACGCAAGAGATAACTGTTGATACAAACAATAGCACCTTGTCTATCACAAAAATATCTACCGATGAGTTTTCTGATATATCACACAACGGCATAATAAAAGAAGATAATAGAGAATATGATTCATCGCCAAGTATTGAGGGTAAGGCAGAGCCATTTGCTGAAATAAATTTAGTTATCACAAAAGCTGAAGTTATTTATAATACCTTTGACTATTCTTGGGTAGAAAAACCGGCTCATGTGGTTGAAAAACTAAGTGCTAAGGCTGACGCTGAAGGTAACTGGAGAGCTGAGAGTAGTGTGTTGGATACTCTTGACACTAACGAATACACAGTCCAAGCATCATCAGTAGATGAGGCTGGCAACAAATACTCTGAGCCACAAGCAACGACATTTTATATGCCACTTGAGCCCATAATTCCCGCTCCAGAAGACCATCTATAATCTTAAATTTAATGTGGAGAGACCTCTCTCCACGCACTTTTAAATTTACTTCAAATACTCTTTTACGTCGTACTCTTTGCCCGCATCGTGATCTTTTAAAAGTTTAGCCACGACTGGGCTTAGAAGGATAATGGCGATCAAATTTGGCACAACCATAAGACCGTTAAACATATCGGCTAAACTCCAGACGAAATCAACCTTTTGTAAGCTACCTAAAAAGACAAAAACAACAACTAAAATTTTAAAAATTTTAACCGCCTTTGCACCAAAAAGGTAGCGCACGTTGATCTCAGCGAAGTAGTACCAGCCAATGATCGTCGTAAATGCGAAGAAAAATAGGCAGATCGCCACGAAGCTATAACCGCCAGTTTTGCCAAAGATATGTGACGAGAACGCCTCTTGCACCAAGGTGATGCCAGTAAAGACTGCCTTGCCGTTTTCAAAGCTGATGACGTTTGCGGTTAGCACCACAAAAACGGTTATATTTAAGATGACAAAGGTGTCTATAAAGACGCTCATTATGCCAAGGACGGCTTGATCGACTGGGTGTTTGACGTTTGCAGCGGCGTGTGCGTGTGGAGTTGAGCCCATGCCAGCTTCGTTGCTAAAAAGTCCCCTTGCGATGCCGTATCTCATAGCAGCTGCGATGCTAGCTCCAGTTGCCCCACCCCAAGCAGCCGAAGGGTTAAACGCAGCTTTAAATATTAGTGAGATCGCCTCTGGGATTTGGTGAAAATTTAAAGCGATGATAACCACGCCAACAACGATATAAAGTAGCGCCATTAGTGGCACGATCTTTTCAGCGACCCTTGCGATCGCCTTTACGCCACCTATGAAAATTAGTGCGCAAATGAGAGCCAAAAACGCCCCTGTTAGCCACTGCGGTATGCCAAAAGCGCCGCTAAAGCCGTCTGATATGGAGTTTGCTTGAACCATATTGCCGATAAAGCCAAGTGCGATGATGATAGCGATAGCGAAAAATCCAGCTAGAAATTTCGCCCATTTGCCCTTTAATCCGCGGCTTATGTAAAAGGCTGGACCGCCTATCGTGTGGCCGCTGTCATCTTTGGTGCGGTAAATTTGAGCGAGGCAAATTTCAGCAAAATTTGTAGCCATGCCCAAAAAGGCTGCACACCACATCCAAAATATGGCTCCTGGACCGCCCATGATAAGAGCTGTCGTCGCGCCTACTAGGTTACCCGTGCCAACTTGCGCCGCGATCGCCGTTGCGACTGCTTGAAACGAGCTCATACCAGCCTTGCCAGCAGCTTCGCCGTGAAGTGAGAAATTTCCAAAAAGCTTGCCTAAACTCATTTTAAATTTAAAAATTTGAACAAAACCAAGTCTAATGGTGAAAAATAGTCCAGTGCCGCAAAGTAGGGCGATGAGGAAGTATGGACCCCAAAGAAATGAATTTATACTTTCAACGCAGTTATTTAAAATTTCAGCAAAATTTGTAGTCATTTTTTAACTTTCGTGATTGATTTGGATTTGAGAAGTATAGTTGAAAAAATATAAAATTTAAATTAACTACTAAAAAATCATGGCCGAGCTAAATTTTTACAAAAGCGCCCTGTAAAACCATGCGTGAGTAGTAGTAAAAGCTGTAAAATAGCCTATCGTCATAGCTTAGCTCGTCTTGATCTACGATGTCAAGATATTTTGGCTCTAGCATTTGCTCCATTTTAGTAAGTGGCTTTGCGTGCTCAAGCTGCTCTAACCTCTCACAAATTTCAAGCATAAATTTAAAAAAGACTTCAAGCTTACGTGAGATAAATTTAGCTGCCTCGCCTTTTTCGTCTAGCGCACTTTTATAAATTCGCACTAAAAAAACGAGCGCAAAGGGCGTTGCGTGCCAAAAAGTCTCTTGATACTCGCACTGAGCCACTATCTCATCAAGCAGCTCGCTAAGCTCTTTTTCATCAAATTTAGACTTTTTCACAGCCTTTGTAAGTGTGTTTAAAATTTGCGCAAAAAGCTCCGCCGTGCCGTAGCTACAGCTTAGTCTATCCCATGGCACGTCTTTTATCTTTAAATTTGCGATATATTCTAAATTTTGCTCATTCATCCTTAAAACAGCCCTTTTAAATTTGAAAGAGTAAAGCCTAAATTTAGTCCTTTGACCTTATCTTTTCTAGCCACTCATTTAGCGTTTTTTCAAAGCCTATGCCCTTGCTTTTGTAAAAAACGAGCGGTTTTTCTAGGTATTTTTGCTCGACCCAGCCGCCAAAATCATGCGGATAAAGGTAGTCTTTGCTCTCTTTTGTGTGATTTTTTAGATATGGCGGGATCTTTAAAATTTCTTCGCTTTGCACGTATCTTAGAGCGGCATTTATCGCGTTGTAGCTGGAGTTTGACTTTGGCGAGCTAGCTAGATAGACGGCGCACTGAGCCAGTATGATCCTAGCCTCTGGGAAGCCTATCTCTTTTACTGCGCTTAGCGTGCTGGCGGCTAAGTTTAGCGCATTTGGGTTTGCGTTGCCGATGTCTTCGCTAGCAAATATCGCCATCCTTCTAGCGATAAAGTCAGCGCTCTCGCCAGAGTCTATGAGCCTTGCGAGATAGTATATGACGGCGTTTTCGTCGCTTCCACGCAGACTTTTTATAAAAGCGCTTGCTAGTTCGTAGTGCGTATCGTCCTCTTTTGCCCCCTCTTTTAGGGCGTTTTGGCGAAGTGTTTTTAAATTTTCTAGGCTCACATTTTCATCAAGCGTGACGGCAAATTCGAGTAAATTTAGCATAGCTCTTGCATCGCCGCCGCTACTTTTAAAGAGATACTCCTTTGCCTCCTCGTCAATGCTAAATGAAATTTGCTCTCTTATCTTGCTAATAAGCTCCTCAAAGTCGCCACTGCTAAGCGGTCTAAACTCAAAGAGCATCGAGCGGCTTCTGATGCCTGAGCTTAGCGTGAAAAAGGGATTTTCCGTGCTAGCGCCGATGACTAGGGCCTTGTAGTTTTCCATGGGTATAAGCAGTGCTTCTTGCTGGGTTTTGCTAAGCCTGTGGATCTCGTCTATGAAAAAGAGTGGCTTATTTAGGGCGTTTTCGTAGTTTTTTAAAATTTTGCGAAAGTCATCTATCTTTAAATTTCCGCCGTCAAACTCGTAAAAGTCGTAGTTTGCCCCACTTGCCACAGCCCTTGCAAAGCTCGTCTTGCCACAGCCTGCTGGACCATAAAATATGGAGTGCGGTATCTTGCTTGTGGCTATAAATTTTAAAAATGCCGCTTTAACCGCCTTTTGTCCGCAAATTTCATCCAAGTTTTTTGGTCTAAACATCAGTGCAAGTGAGCTCAAATTTACTCCTTTACTGCTTTTGGCAAAATTTTAGCCTTTGCGCTAAGGTTCTCTATCTTTAGCTCGTAAATTTTCATGTTTTTTAGCCCATACTCCGCAGCCACGTCAAAGGTGCTCATCGCGTAGGCTGTGTATTTTTGGCTGAGAATTTTTAAAATTTCATATCTTTTGGCATCATCTGTCACTTCGTAGGCTCTCGTTTTTGCGATGGCGCTTTTGTATTCAGTCGTAAAGACCTTGCCGCCAAGCGCCTTGCCGTCGTCTTTTATCGCTTCTAGCTCGCTATAATTTAGATGTGGGACTTTATTAAAACTAACGCAGACAAACTCCACTTTTCGCCCATTTTGAAGCAGTTTTGCCTTGCTGCCTGCGCTCGCTCCGTGGATAAAAATGCTCTCACCAACTCTAACCGGCGAGATAGGCACGCTAAAAATTTCTCCCTCATCATCCACGCATGAGATCACGCCGTATTCGCAGTTATCGATAATCTCAAGCGCCTCGTCTTGGCTAAGCTCTCTATCTTTTCGCCTCATTTTTCATCCTTTTTTTGCAAAATATTTTAAAATTTAAGTGCTTAAAGGCTAGTATAACGCAAAAATTTCAAGGAAAAATATGAAAAAATTTGCCATTTTTGCCCTTTTGCTGGGCGTAAATTTATTTGGTGCAAGCGAGGTTTGCAAGGAGTATGTCAAGCAAAGCAGGCTCTATCTTGACGAGCTTTATGCCAAAGAGAGCAAGAAGCTTGCGGGTGATGAGAAAGCGCTAAGGCTTTTTGAGCTTAAATTTGATGAGTTTAAGCAAAGACAAATCGGCCAAGAAGCGATGATAATGCAAAATAACGATGAGAAATTTTGCAAAAGCGAGCTAGAAAAGGTAAATAAGCTTCTTACTGAGCTTAAAAAATAGCTCAAATTTAAGCGTTTAAGTCCCACTCAATGGGCATTTTGCCGTGGTTTGCTAGGTAGATATTTGCCTTTGAAAAGTGTCTGCAGCCAAAAAACGCCCCGCGCGCTAGCGGACTTGGGTGCGCTGCCTCAAGGATAAGGTGCTTGCTAGCGTTTATGAGCGGTGCTTTTGCCTTGGCTGGGTTGCCCCAGAGCATAAAAACTACGTTTTGTAAATTTTCACTTATCTTTCTTATAACTGCGTCTGTAAAGCCCTGCCAGCCAAAGCCTGCGTGAGAATTTGCCGCTCCCGCACTTACACTAAGGGTCGAGTTTAGAAGCAGCACGCCTTGCTTTGCCCACTTTGTAAGATCGCCGCTATTTGGCTCTTTTATGCCAAGGTCGGCGTAAATTTCTTTATAGATATTCACAAGGCTTGGCGGCACTCGCACGCCACTAGGCACTGAAAAGCTTAGCCCCATCGCTTGATTTGCGCCGTGATACGGGTCTTGGCCTAGGATGACTACTTTGACGTCGTGAAATGGCGTTAGGTTAAATGCGTTAAAAATGAGCCCGCTTGGTGGATAGACGACGCCAGCGCTTTTTGCTTTTAAGAAATTTTCTTTGATGCAAGCGAAATTTTCACTCAAAAACTCATCTTTTAGCACCTCTTTCCAGCTTGTCTCGATCTTTACGTCATTTAAATTTATCTGCATTTTCCTGCCCTTTTTTGGTTTTAGCGGTATAATTTTAACTAAATTTATCCAAAGGAAAGAGCTGTGTCAGAGCAAATTTTTAATAAAATCCACGACCTTCTTAGCAAAAATGGAGCTAAATTTAGAGTGATAGAGCATGAGAGCGCGAGGACTTCAGAGGAGGTCGCTAGGATAAGGGGCACGAAGATGAGCCAGGGCGCAAAGGCGCTGGTGTGCTCTATAAAAGGCATTGATGAAGAGAAATTTAGGCAAATTTTTAAAGGTGAAAATGTGCTAGATGGCTACTTGCTAGATGACGAAAAGCCAGCGATGAAGGCTGGTAAAATTTACTTGCTCGCGGTTTTGCCAGCGGACGAGCAGGCTAATCTTGACGCGCTTACGCAAAAATTTGATGGCAAAAGAGCGAGCCTTGCTAGCCCAGAGGAAGTTACGGCCTTGACTGATTGCGTATTTGGCTCGGTTCCGCCGTTTAGCTTTCATAAAAATTTACACCTTGTTGTGGATGAGAGTTTGCTAGAGCGAAATGAGGAGATCGCCTTTAATGCGGGGCTTCTTGATAGATCGATCGTCTTAAACGCAAAAGACTACGCTAGGATAGTAAAGCCGGTGCTTGTTAAATTTGCAAAATAAAAAGTGCTAGGCTAACCACTTCCTAGCACTAAATTAGTCGGGAGAAAAATGAATTTAAGTAATGCAAAGACGAGAAATTGCTAAATTCATTTCAGGGGCAAATATTATCAGTGGTAATCTTAAAATATAATAAAGTATATTGATAAAATGCCTATATTTTAGGGATTATTATATTTATATATAAAAGTTTATATTTTAAAAGCCAAAAATTTTGGCTCAAATTTCATTAAATTTAAAAAGAATTTATAAAAATTTGCTTAGCAATTATTAAGTTTAGCTTAAAGCCCATTTAGATAAAATCCTTAATCGTTCTTTTATCGTAAAAAAGACAATTTGATATAAGGAAAAACAATGAGCGATATCATCGCATACAAACTAAATGGCGAAATAGTCGATACTCAAAGTATCGCAGGACGTGAGAGTAGTGCTGAGCCTGTCTATTTCGACAACTCAAAAGAGGCACTACACGTTATCAGACACTCCTGTGCACACCTCATGGCACAAGCTATCAAATCACTCTATCCAAAGGCAAAATTCTTTGTCGGACCAAACGTAGAAGATGGATTTTATTATGATTTTAGAGTTGATGATGAGGGCACGAAGCTAGGCGAGAGCGATCTCGCAGCGATCGAAGATAAGATGAAAGAGCTTGCTGAGAAGAAATTTGACATAGTTAAAACCTGCTCAACCAAAGCTAATATGAGTGAGAAATTTAAAGATGACGACTTAAAACAAGAGGTCTTAAAAAGAATTCCAGATGGCGAAGTGAGTAGCTACGCACAAGGCGATTTTGAGGATCTTTGCCGCGGACCACACCTGCCAAATACTAAATTTTTAAGATTTTTCAAGCTTACACGCGTAGCTGGCGCATATCTTGGCGGTGATGAGAGCCGTGAGATGCTAACTAGAATTTACGGCACAGCTTACGCAGACAAAGAGAGCCTAAAAGAGCACATCCGCATCATCGAAGAGGCTAAAAAGCGCGATCACAGAAAGCTTGGCGTCGAGATGAAGTTATTTACATTTGATGACGAAGTGGGCGGTGGTTTGCCGATATGGCTACCAAATGGCGGACGCTTAAGATCAAAACTAGAGCAGCTATTATACAAAGCTCACCGCGACCGCGGCTACGAGCCAGTGCGAGGTCCTGAGCTTTTAAAGGCTGATGTGTGGAGAAGAAGCGGCCACTACGCAAACTACAAAGAAAATATGTACTTTACAACGATCGATGAGACAGAGTATGGCATCAAGCCGATGAACTGCGTTGGCCACATCAAAGTCTATCAAAGCGATATCCGCTCTTACCGCGACTTGCCGCTTAAATTTTTCGAGTATGGCGTCGTTCACCGCCATGAGAAAAGCGGCGTACTTCACGGACTTTTCAGAGTTCGCGAATTTGCACAAGATGACTCACATATCTTTTGTATGCCAAGCCAGATCAAAGAAAATATCTTAGAAATTTTAAAATTTGCTGGCACGATAATGGAAAATTTTGGCTTTCATTACGAGATGGAGATTTCAACCAAGCCAGCCAAAGCTATCGGCGGCGATGAAATTTGGGATACAGCTACAAAAGCGCTAAAAGAAGCTCTTGATGAAAATGGCTTTAAATACGGCATCGACGAGGGCGGCGGCGCATTTTATGGTCCAAAGATCGACATTAAGATCACTGACGCGCTTAAGAGAAAGTGGCAGTGCGGCACGATACAAGTCGATTTTAACTTGCCAGAGCGCTTTGATCTAGGCTACATCGACGCAAATAACGAAAGACAGCGCCCTGTAATGCTTCACAGAGCCTTGCTTGGCAGTTTTGAGAGATTTATAGGAATTTTACTTGAGCACACTGCTGGCGAGCTACCATTTTTCATAGCTCCTACGCAAGTCGTCATCGTGCCTATTAGCGACGCGCATTTAGACTATGCAAAAGAAATTTCACGCGAACTAAGAAAGATCAACGTCGATAGCGAGATCGCAAGTAAAAATGAGAGTTTAAATAAGAGAATAAGAACGGCAGAAAAACAAAGGGTGCCTATGATAGTCGTGCTAGGAGACAACGAAGTAGCGAACAAGAGCGTTGCATTGCGCGACAGACAGGCTAGGACGCAGAGCGATATGAGCTTGGCGGAATTTGTAAATTTAACGAAGGAGAAACTTAGTGAGGTACATTTTTGAGTAAGGAAAATGAAGTATTGCTCAATGAGGACATAAGGGCGAGAGAGGTAAGATGTGTAGGGGATGATGGCACGGCATACGGTGTCATCTCAAGAGATGAGGCTTTAGAGATCTCAAACAAGCTTGGGCTTGATCTAGTGCTTATAGCGCCAGACGCGAAGCCGCCAGTTTGCAAGATAATGGACTATGGTAAATTCCGCTATCAGCAAGAGAAAAAGCAAAAAGAGGCCAAGAAAAAGCAAAAAACCATCGAGATAAAAGAGATAAAACTCTCTGTTAAGATCGCCCAAAACGATATAAACTATAAGGTTAAACACGCAAGCGAGTTTTTGCAAGATGGCAAACACGTTAAATTTCGTGTATTTTTAAAGGGTCGCGAGATGAGCACCCCAGAGGCTGGCGTAGCCATGCTTGAGAAGGTCTGGGAGATGATCAAAGATGAGGCTGACCGCGACAAAGAGCCTATAATAGAAGGTCGTTATGTAAATATGCTTGTAACTCCAAAAAAGGGTTAAATTCTCATAAAGAGCAGGCTAGGGCTTGCTCTTTTTCATTAAATTTTTAATACAAAAACTCACAAATAACTATTTTCAAAAATTCTATCATTTTTATATCTGCTAAATTTACGCAAGGGCGTTTGCGGTTGATGTGGCTTGTGGTTAAATTTCGTAGGATGAATTTAGACGCGGCTTAAATTTAGTAAATTTTGATTTTTGCTTACTGGAATTTAATACTTTGACATCACTTGTATAGACGTTGTGCTGAAAATAATTTAGACAAATTGACTTTCTTGCGAGTTTGTAAATTTAAGTGTTTGAAATCAAATTTTGTCTAATTGCAGGCTAAATTTGGTAAGAAGTTTGATTATTTATAGCTTAAATTTAGCAAAATTTAATCATTTGCTATCGCTCGCGTGTGTTGCTTTGTTGAAATTTGACTTGGTAAAGCCAACTTGTTGGAGTAAATTTGAAAAGTCCTTTTGAGCTTACAAATTTTTAGCGCTTGCGTGAGTGTTTTAAGCTAATTTTCGCCTAATATCTAGCTAAATTTGGCAAGAGAAATATTGTTTTAATAATACTTTTTATGTGGTGACTAAATTTGGTGAGAAATTCGCTTATTTGTGGGTTAAATGCAGTAAATTTCAATTTTTGCTTACCAAAATTTATCCCACCTTTTTCTGCCGACCCTTACACGAGTGATTTGTTGAAATTTGACTGGATAAAGCCGTCTAGTAAAGTAAATTTGATAACCCTCTGCGAGTTTATAAATTTATGGTGCGCGTAGAGTGTTTTAGGCTAAATTTGGCAAAAAAATCGCTTGTTTGTAGCTTAAATTTATAAAGGAGAATTTAGCTGAGCTAAGCCTAAATTTACTAAATTTCATAAGCCGTTTCTTGTCAAAAAAGTGCTTTTTATCTGCTTGAGAAATTTTAGGTTTTGCTCATTCTCTGGTAGGATTTCACTATTTAGCCTTACTATGCCGAAGTTGCAAGTGCTATGAAAATTTCTCTCTCAAAACTCATTTACTGCAAATTTCTTCATCTCCAAGCAGCCACATATAGACGACACAACTCCGTGCAATCAAGCAAAATATCCGCAGGATGCTCCACGGCAAAAGCTTTCAATTTTACTGCTCAAACCTCGCCACTCCACCATTTGCCGCCGTATCAGCTCTTTTAGCAAAATTTCTATTAAAAGCTCTAAAAAAGTGGTCTGCTCGCCACCCTAGTGAAATTTAACCAAGCTTCAAATCCACATCCGCCACGCCAGCAAAAATTTGTCAAAAAACGCTCTATATGCGCCACATAAAATGCTTCAAAGCAGTGTAAATTTGCTAGCTTGCTAGTAAAATTTGCCGTGCAAAAGGCAAATTCTATTTTAGCTAAAACCCCAGCCAACCCCATATTAATTTACGTCCAAATTTAGCTTGGACGTAAATTTACAGAGCCAAATTGGCCTACACATATCCTTGATCTATCATCGCATCAGCCACTTTTCTAAAGCCAGCGATATTTGAGCCAAGCACCAAGTTGCCCTCATCGCCAAACTCTTTACTTGTTTCGTAGCTTAGTTCAAAGATGTGATTCATGATGCCATGAAGTCTGCGATCGACCTCTTCAAAGCTCCACGAAGTCATGCCGGCATTTTGCATCATCTCAAGTCCGCTCGTACCCACGCCGCCAGCGTTTGCTGCTTTTGCTGGAGCAAAGTGAAAGTCTTTTTGCGCAAGCATGAAATTTATCGCATCAAGCGTGCTTGGCATGTTCGCGCCCTCAGCCACGAAACGGCAGCCATTTGCGTAAAGCACTTTTATGTCAGCTAGGTGAAGCTCATTTTGTGTCGCACATGGGAATGCCCCGTCGCATGGCACGTCCCAGACGCCGTTTCTGCCCTCTTTGTATTCGCTTACGCTTACATATTTTGCATTTGGTCTAAATTTGGTGTATTCGCTAAGGCGAGCGCGTTTTACTTCTTTTAGCTCTTTAAGCACCGCTAGATCGATGCCCTCAGCGTCATAGACATATCCGTTTGAGTCAGAGACGGTGATAGGCAGTGCACCTGCTTGATAGAGCTTTTCGACCGTGTAGATGGCGACGTTTCCGCTACCGCTGACGCTACATTTTTTGCCCTCTAGATCAAGTCCAGCTTTTTTTAGCATGTTTTGAGTGAAATATACTAGTCCGTATCCAGTGGCCTCTGTGCGTGCTAGACTGCCGCCCCAGTTTAGCCCTTTGCCAGTTAGGATGCCATCAAATCTGCCGGTTAGCTTTTTATACTGGCCAAACATATAGCCGATCTCTCTAGCGCCCACGCCGATGTCGCCTGCTGGCACATCCACGGTGTTGCCGATGTGGCGATATAACTCGCTCATAAATGCTTGGCAAAAACGCATTATCTCGCCTTCGCTCTTGCCCTTTGGATCAAAGGTGCTGCCGCCTTTTGCGCCGCCGATATTTACGCCAGTGAGCGAGTTTTTGAAAATTTGCTCAAATCCAAGAAATTTTAGCACGCCAAGATCGACGCTTGGGTGGAGCCTTAGACCGCCTTTGTATGGGCCAACAGCTGAGTTAAACTGCACGCGGTAGCCGTTATTTACCTTTGGTCTGCCATCATCGCCTGTGTATGTCACGCGAAAGATCACCGTGCGCTCAGGGATGACGATGCGCTCTAGGATCGCGTGTTTTTGGTACTTGCTCTCTCTTTTGATAAGCGGCTCTAGGCTGTTTAAAACCTCAGTCGCAGCTTGGACAAAGACGCCTTGACCTGGGTTGGTCTTCTTTATCCACTCCATCGTTTGTTCGATGTACTCGCTCATTTTTGCTCCTTTTTCCTTTTTTTGTAGTTAAATATTAGCTCGGCTAGAAAAAAATTTTATTTAAAGATATTTTAATATTTTTATTTTGGGCAATGAGTGTTACATATCGAAACTAAATTTATAAAAAAGTGGTTTTTGCTTTGGTTGCTAGGATAAATTTACAAAAGAGAATTTAGGCTAAGTGGAGCCTAAATTTACTAAATTTGCGCCATCTCTTGCCAAAAAATCAAGTGCTGTGTCGTCTGCTTGGACAAAATTTAGGATTTGCTGGGCTGATGGCAGGGCTTCATCATTTAGCCTTGCTATATAGGTGCTAGCAAGCGCTATGAAGAATTTTTCAAAGTCGCTTGCAACGCGCCTGCTGCAAAGCTCCTTATCACCAAGCAGCCACGCATAGACCGCACCACTCGTGCAATCAAGCAAAAATATCCAAGGATCACCCACGGCAAAAACTATCAAATTTGCTGGCCTCTCCTCGCCACTCCACCATTTGCCACCAAACTCATCTACGCTGTTTAGACGCACTAACTCGCTCGCGTAGTCGCCTCTAGAGCCAAAGCTGACATTGCAAATTTCAAATTCTCCAAGATCAAATTTGTTTAAAAGCTCCGTAAATTTGGCTGGAAAATCCACACCAAGGCTCTTTTGCGCCTGCATGATCGATGTGGCGTCCTTTTGTGGCAAAAGCCTCATGCCAGTCATACCCTCTTGCTCTAGCGGCAAGAAAATTTGATCTAGCTTCCTAGCGATCTCGTCTAGTTTTAAAAACATATCGGTCCTTAAATTTGATAAATTTTGGCAAATTTTATCAAATTTAGCCCAGTGTGCTTTAAAATTTGGGTTATAATCGCCATAAATTTAAGGAGCTAGCGTGGTTAGATCATATCCTCTTGATATGCCTGGCGTGGAGTTTCGCGGACACGGCGTAACTGGCATTTATGAGATGGGTGAGCGCATTGCATTTGTGCATTTTGCTTTTGGGGTGCCTAGCGAGTTAGAGATAGCTCAAAAGCTAACGCCAAACTACGTGCTACTAGATACATTTTCGCGCGACTTTAGCGAACATAAAAGATCAACGCTTACCTACAAACAAAGCGAAATTTTCATAGCCAGCAATGCGCGTTGCTACCCAGAAAATGGCTACTTCGTGCTAAATACTAGATACTACAAGGGCTACATAAATTCCCCAGCAAAGCTTATAAAGATAGATAACGGGTTGATGAGCGAGCTCGGCGTTGCTAATGAGCCCATAAAAGAGATATATAACGACGCTAAAACGTATGAATTTGATGGTTTTTGCGTGCGAATGAGTTCGCCATTTATGATGGAGTGCAAAGAAATTTTGGGTGGTGCAGAGTTCAAAAGCGAAGCGAAAGATGAAAATTTAAACGCGAGTGCGCCACGTAAAGAGCAGGGCGCAAGGATAGGCAAGACCATCTGGCGGCTAAAGCTTGGCGCATATCTTTACACGCCAGTTTGCCTGAATGATGGGGTGCTTTACTTTGGCACCGCTGGCAAGGGCGGAGATCTATACGGCGTGGATGCAAAAAGTGGCGAAGTGGTGTTTAAGTTTAAAACCAGTGGCACGGAGCATTTTGTTTGGATCAAAGGTCAAATTTTGCTTGCAAACCGCAAAAATAAGCCAGTTTTGATAAGCGCTAAAGATGGCTTGCTATTAAAAGAGATAGAGTTTGAGAAATTTAGCCTTAGCGTAGATCAGATCATGCTAGTAAGCGGTGGTAGGCTCTACGCTGTGGCAAATGACGGAGCTAAAATTTACGCAGTTTGTGCGGAAATTTAGCCTTGGCGAAATTTATCGCCAAAGCCGCAATGAGATAAATTTATCTCTTCTTTTTATATCTTTTTATCGCCTCTACGATGACCTCTTCTAGGTCGTCGTTTGGCTCTTTGTTCATATCATCGTAGGTGTTTTCAAGGATAGTTTTTAAGTTTTTCTCGACGTAGCTAGTATCGAAAAATCCTCTTCTAAACTCCTTACTTTTGCTGATCGTTAGCAAAAATGGGATGATCGTTCGCACGCCCTCGATGGTAAATTCTTCAAGCGCTCTTTCAAGTTTATTTACCGCTAGATCGTAGTCGGTCGCCTTGACGATCAATTTTGCGATAAGTGAGTCGTAAAATGGCGGTATGTTGTAGTCTTTATAAACGTGGCTATCGACACGCACAGATGGGCCAAGAGCTGGGTAGTAGCCCTCGATCGTGCCTGGTGCTGGGATGAAATTCTCCCAGACATTTTCAGCCGTGATCCTAGCCTCTATCGCGTAGCCGCGTGGCTTGATGTCGCTTTGCTCGATCTCTAATATCTCGCCAGCTGCGATCCTTATCTGCCTAACGACTAGGTCGTGGCCAGTGATCTCTTCGGTAATGCCATGCTCCACTTGGATACGGGTGTTCATCTCCATGAAGTAAAAGTTGTTGTAGTCATCTAGCAAAAACTCGATCGTTCCGACGTTTGAGTAGCCCACAGCCTTTGCAGCAGCGACCGCAGTCACGCCCATGATCTTTCTTAAATTTTCACTAATCGATGGGCAAGGTGCGATCTCGATGATCTTTTGGTGGCGCCTTTGGATAGAACAGTCACGCTCGCAAAGGTGGATGATGTTGCCGTAGTTGTCGCCTAAAATTTGAAACTCGATGTGGCGAGGATTGACGACAAGCTTCTCCATAAAAACTTCGTCGTTGTTAAAGTATGCCTTAGCCTCTCTGGTACACGACTCAAAGGCATCTTGCATATCTTCTTCTTGCCAGACCTCTCTAATGCCGCGGCCACCACCACCACCGCTTGCTTTTAAGATGACTGGGTAGCCGATGCGTCTAGCGTGCTCTTTTATGGCGTCCATACTCTCGTCATTTAACTTTTCAGTGCCTGGCACTATTGGTATGCCGTTTTTCTTCATCAGATATCTAGCGATGTTTTTATCGCCCATTTTCTTGATGACTTCGGCCTTTGGACCGATGAAAATAAGCCCAGCATCCTCAACTGCCTTTGCAAATTCGTAGTTTTCGCTTAAAAAGCCGTATCCTGGGTGTATGGCGTCTGCTCCACACTCTTTAGCGAGCTTTACGATCGCTTTGGCGTCAAGATAGCCTTTGATCGGATCTTCACCCACTTGATAGGCCTCATCAGCTATCCTGACATGCAAGCACTCGCTGTCTGGCGCTGTATAAATTCCTACGCTTTGGATGTGTAAATCCCTACAAGCTCTGACTATCCTAACTGCGATCTCACCACGATTTGCGATAAGAATTTTATGTATCATAGGCTATCCTTTTTGAGTTTTTCTTATCATATAACTATTCGTTTTATTTTTAGATAAATTTGTTAAGTCTGGTTTTAAAATTTGAGTGCAAAAGGCTAAATTTACACTCAAATTTCTTTATTTGCTGATGATTTGGGGAAAAGGTGTGGCTAGAGCTTTTTTGCTAAAGTCTTGTGACTCGATCGTGAAATTTGTAGCAAATCTTTGAATGCCCTCTTTTTTATAAGCACGCCTTTGGATGGTAAAAAGTACTAAATTTCCGCCCTGTTTGGTGTAGCGATATATCGAGTGCTCGGCTGTTGGAGTGCCATTTAAATTTGAAAATATCGTGATATCAAGATAAATTTCATTTGCGAGCGAGCCCTTTTTATAAGCTACTTTTAGCCCTTTTGCTTTTAGCTCTTTTAGATCATTTATCTTTTGCTCGACTGCTTGCTCTGGTGTAGCGTCAAATTTAAGGGTATTTAGCGAGAGCATGTAGCTAAAACTATCTAGTTTCTCACCAGGGAGCAAGTACTCCTGCGTGAATAAATTTGGCACAGGCTTGGCTGAGCTTGCTAGCGAGTAGAGTCTGTTGTCAAATTTTATCTGCATCGGCTCAAAGTACTGAGTAGCCGCGAGCAAGAGCGCTGGCAAAGCGATAAATGCTAAAAATTTCTTCATCAAATTCCTTTAAAATGGATTTACTATCATGACCCAGATGATGATGAGCATCGCGATAGTTGGCACTTCGTTGTAAGCTCTAAAGAAGATGCCACTTTTGTTACAGCGTTTCTCTTTGAGCTGCTTCATGTAGCGTCCAAGGTCTAGGTGATATATGGCCATTAAGATGACAACTAAAATTTTGACGTGGATGTGACCAGTTTTTATAAGATCAGGCATCGCGATAAGTATCAAAATACCAGTAACAAATGAGCCAATGAGTGCTACCCAGCCGATGTAGTGATACATCTTGTACTCCATCACCTCAACCACTTTTACAAAGTCTGGCTTGTCCATATTTTCTACGTGATAAACGTAGAGCCTTGGCTGATAAAACAGCACTGCCATCCACGAGATGAAAAACAAATAGTGGAGGTATTTTAAGTAAAGATAATATTCTGCCATAACGTCTCCTTATCTAAAAAGTATCTCTTTTCTAGCTTCAAATTCAGCCTTGCTGATCGCACCACTCTCAAAAAGCTCGTAAAGCCTTTTTAAGTCCTCTTCTTTATCTTTTAGTTTTACTCTCTCTTTTAGCTCGGCCTTTTGTAAATTTTTCTCGACATAAGCGCCAACCAAAAATGCATCGATGATCCACCAAATGCTCCAAATAGCCAAAAATAAGTAGCCAATTAGAATTACAGCTAACGATGTGCCAACGAAAAATAACCCCATCATCAAAAAACCAGTGATAAATTTACCAAGGTAAATTCTATGCGCTCCAAGCCAGCCAGTAAGTAGCCAAAGCGCGTATGCGACGTAGATATTATTTCCCACTCTCTCTCCTTTTTCTAAAACTTTGCCAAAGTATCATCACGACGCAAAGATCGATCATCACATCAGCGAAGTTAAAGACCGCAAAGTTAAACCACTTATGCCAAAAGACGTAATCCACGACGCCGCCATGGATAAATCTATCTGTGATATTTGAGCTGCCAGCTCCTAGTAAAGCTCCAAGCCAAATGGCATGCGAGCAAAGCAGCTTTTTTTCAACGACTAGATAGACAAAAACGCCTAAGATAAGGGCGATCTGGATAAATTTCAGCCACTCATCTAAAAAGGCAAACATCGAAAATGCAACGCCCTTATTATATGTAAGAACTAGCGAGAAAAACTCGCCCTCCCACGAAAAACCATCTATAAATATCATCTTTATCGCTTGATCAACGATAAAAATGAGAAAAAACGCAATGAAAAATTTAACCAAGCTTTTACGCATTTAGGGCTTTTACGAAAAATTTCTCAACTTCATCCATGCGTTTTTCAACTAAAGTTTGATTTTTACCTTCAAGCAAAAGTCTGATCAAATTCTCAGTGCCAGAGTATCTAAAGAGCGATCTTATGCCCTCTTTTGCAAGGCTAGCTTCAAGCTCTTTTAGCCCCTCTATCTTATCAAGCGGCTTTTTCTCTGTGATCTTTAAATTTAGCAAAATTTGCGGATACGGCTTTAGCTCGCCAAAAATTTCACTAGCTTTTTTGCCTTTTTTAAGCATCATCGCGACAACTTGCATCGAAGTAACAAGTCCGTCGCCAGTCTTGGCGTAGTCGTTAAAAATGACGTGGCCGCTTTGCTCGCCGCCAAAATTTATGCCATTTTCTTTCATCATCTCAAGCACGTATTTATCGCCTACGTTTGAGCGAAGTAGCTTGATCTTATGAGCTTTTAGATAGTCATCAAGCGCGGCGTTACTCATCACTGTAGCCACGATAGCTCCACCTTTTAGCGCCTTTTGCTCGTGTAAAAATGCTGCAAGTGAGCCAAGTATCGCATCTCCATGCACAACTTTTCCGTTTTCATCGACAACGACAAGCCTATCAGCATCGCCGTCAAATGCAAAGCCGATGTCAGCACGAAGCCTTTTTACCTCGCTTGCTAGATCTTCTGGGTGAAGCGCGCCGCAGTTTTGATTTATATTGCTACCATTTGGCTCATTGTTTATGACGATGACATCAGCTCCAAGCTCGCTAAATACAGTTGGTGCAACCTTGTAAGCAGCTCCGTTTGCCACATCCAAAACTACTCGTAAATTCTTTAAATTTAGCTCTTTTGGGAATGAATTTTTGATCTGCACGATATATCTACCGATAACATCGTCGATCCTCTTGTTTGCGCCGATCTCTGTCATCGTTTTTTGGGCGTTTGCGATGAGCTCATCGTCGTAGAAAATTTTCTCTATTTCAGCTTCTATCGTCTCATCAAGCTTGTTGCCAAAGCTGTCAAAAAATTTGATGCCGTTATCGTAGTATGGGTTGTGTGAGGCGCTTATCATTATGCCAGCGTCACAGCGCATATTTTCTGTTAAAAATGCGATCGCAGGTGTTGGCATAGGGCCTATTTGAAGGACGTTGTAGCCAACTGCAGTTAGCCCTGCAACGATGGCAGTTTCTATCATATAGCCGCTTTTTCTTGTATCTTTTCCAACTAAAATCACATTTGTCGCTGAGGTCTTTCTAAAGTAAATTCCAGCAGCCATTGCAAGGCGCATAGATGTTTGAGCTGAAAGCTTTTCGCCAGCCTTACCACGAACTCCGTCTGTTCCAAAAAGTTTCATAAATTTATCCTTTTTATTATAAAATGGTGCTATTTTATCAGAAATTATCAAATTTAAAATCTAAAATTTTATTTGTTTTAAAGCAGACTTAAATTCAGTTACAATTAAATATATTTTTCATATAATCACGGACTAAAATTATCAAAAAAGGTATATTATGGCAAACCATAAATCTGCTGAAAAAAGAGCTAGACAAACTATAAAAAGAACAGAAAGAAACAGATTTTACCGCACTAGACTTAAAAACATCACAAAAGCAGTGCGTGTAGCTGTAGAAGCTAAAGATCTAAATGCTGCAAATGAAGCTTTAAAAGTTGCTAACAAAAGCATCCACAGCTTCGTAAGTAGAGGCTTTTTGAAGAAACAAACTGCTGCTCGCCGCGTTAGTCGCCTTGCTCAATTAGTAAACACTCTAAAAGCTGCTTAATCTATTAAATTTTAATGTTTGCTGATAAACTTCATCCATTTTTGGATCGCTATGATGAAATTTCTACGCTTCTAAGCGATCCAAATATAGCAAACGATATCGAAAAGATGACAAAGCTCTCAAAAGAGCAATCATCTATCGAACCAGTCGCAACTGCTGCAAAAAAATATCTACAAATTCTAAACGACATCGAAGAGAATAAAGCCTTACTTGAGGACTCTGAGCTTGGTGAGCTTGCAAAAGAAGAGCTTAAAAATTTAGAAATTTCAAGAGAGAAGCTTGAAGAAGAGATCAAAATTTTACTTCTTCCAAAAGATCCAAACGATGATAAAAATATATTTTTAGAAATTCGCGCAGGTACTGGTGGTGACGAGGCTGCACTATTTGTTGGAGATCTTTTTAATGCTTACATCAGATATGCAGAGCTTCGTGGATATAAATTTGAGATCGTTAGCCAAAGCGAGGGCAACACTGGCGGTTTTAAAGAGATCATCGTGCTCATAAAGGGCAAAGGCGCTTACTCTAGGCTAAAATTTGAAGGTGGCACACATAGGGTTCAGCGCGTGCCAGAGACTGAGAGCCAGGGCAGGGTGCACACCTCGGCTGTGACTGTGGCTATCATGCCAGAGGTTGAAGACAGCGAGATCGAGATCAATCCAAATGATATAAGAGTTGATGTTATGAGAAGTTCAGGTCATGGCGGTCAGTCGGTCAATACAACTGATAGTGCCGTTAGGATCACGCACATACCAACTGGACTTGTTGTCACAAACCAAGATGGCAAGAGTCAGCACAAAAACAAAGAAGCTGCGATGAAGGTGCTAAAAGCTAGACTTTACGAGATGCAAGAGCAAGAGAGACTTGCTAAAGAGACTAGCGAGCGCAAGAGTCAGGTTGGCACTGGAGACCGCTCAGGCAGGATAAGAACTTATAACTACCCGCAAAACCGCATAAGCGATCACCGCATAAATTTAACACTTTACCGCCTTGATGCGATCATGGCTGCAGGATTATTTGACGAGATTATCGAGCCGCTTATCACTCACTATCAAGCAGAAGCTATGCTTGAAGCTGGCATCTAAGCGTAAAATTTATAAATTCTCAACAAGTCATTAAAAATCAAAAATCTACAAACTAAGATCTAAAGTCATCTGATCTTGAAACGATCTTAGTTTGTCTATTTTATAATAAAAAATAATATTTATTCATATATTTTTCAAAAATAATTTAAATTAAATTTTTAGATTTTAGTTCATTTAGTGTGGTATTTTGGGCTTTGGTAAATTATAAATCTTTACTTGTGATATTAAAAAATTTTATTAATTGATCATAAGTTCGCATTAATAATAATACTCTATAATACCCAAACATTAAATCAAAATAAGGATAAAATATGTCACTAAGCGCAAGAAATCAACTAAATGTTGAGATATCAGAAGTAAGAACAGGTGCGGTAAATTCGCTAATAGCTGGCAAACTAGCAGGTGGCGAGGTGCTAAAAGCAACTATTACAGTTGATAGCGAGAAAGCTCTTGATCTTAAGGTTGGTAAAAAAGCTATATTTTTATTCAAAGCTTCAAGCGTTATCGTTTCAAAAGACGACAGCATCAAGCTTAGCGCAACAAACCAAATCAAAGGCGTTGTTAGTGAGATAAAAGATGGCGCTGTAAATGCTGAGGTTATCATTGACGCAAATGGCAGCAAAATTTCAGCTATCATCACAAGAGAGTCAGTTCATAACTTGGCTTTAAAAGCAGGCGACAAAGTAACTGCTATTATTAAAGCAACTCAAATCATAGTTGGCGTTAAATAATTTCTCGGGGCAAATTTGCTCCGATCCTCTAGTTAAATTAATTTCTAAACTTAAGTTAATATCCAAAACCAAATCCTAAAATTTCTCATAAATTTTTCAAAATACAAAATTTAATTAATACTTATTTTTTCTAAATTTAAAAATAAAATCTCCAAATTTTATACTAAATTTACTATAAATGCCAATTTAGCGTAAATCCAAAGTCAAATTTGGATAAAAATAGTGTCAATAAATATTACCAAACTACGTCCTATTCGGTATAATCTTTAATAAAATTTAATTTTAAAAATTAAATTGCAAATTTTAATAAATTACCCTATAATGCTTAATAGCAATTATCTTACTTCAAAGGAGAGAGCATGAAAAATTCAGGTTTATCTAGAAGAGATTTTGTCAAATTTAGCGCTATCGGTGCTACGGCACTAGGCGTTGGCGCAACAAATTTAATGGCTAGCGCGATGAACGAAAAAGATGTCAAATGGGACGAGGAGTATGACGTAGTCATCATCGGCTCAGGCTTTGCAGCTCTTGCAGCTGGCGTGACATCAGCCAAAAAAGGCAACAAAGTCGTCTTGATCGAAAAGATGGGCCGCACAGGTGGCAACTCTGTCATCAATGGCGGAATTTTTGCCGTTCCAAACAGCGACATGCAAAAGAAAGCTGGCATCAAAGATAGCACCGAGCTATTTATCAAAGACTGCTTGAAAGCAGGTCGCGGCATCAACCACGTTGATCTTTTGGCAAAGATCGGCGAGAGAGCGCAAGATGCTTACAAACTCACAATTGATTGTGGTGCAAAATATATCGACCAGATCACTCACGCGGGCGGTCACTCAGTGCCAAGAAGCCTTCAAACAGAGGTCGGCAGCGGCGCTGGCATCGTGCTCCCTATGACTGCGACATTTGAAAAGTTAGATGGCGCATCGATCAAAAAAAGGACAAAATTTGATGATTTCGTCTTTGACGACAAGGGCGCAGTTGTGGGCGTCATCGTCAGAGAAAACTACAAATTTGATGGCAATTTGATGAGTGACGATGTCGAAAACAAAGGTGGCGATATAAAATATATAAAAGCCAAAAAAGGCGTCGTACTAGCAGCTGGTGGCTTTTGTAGGGATAAAATTTTTAGACGTCTTCAAGATCCAAGGATCACACCTGAGACAGACTCGACAAACCAACCAGGCTCAACAGCAGGTGCGCTTCTAGCGGCGTTTAGAGCTGGTGCTTATCCAGTTCAGCCAAGCTGGATCCAATACGGCCCTTGGGGATGTGCTGATGAGACAGGCTTTGGCGTTGGATCTATGTTTAACGTAAATGGCGCTTTTCCGTTTGGAATTTCAGTCAATCCAAGAACTGGCAAACGCTACATGAATGAGCTTGCAGACCGCAGGACAAGAACTGAAGCGATGTTTAAAGTCATCCATGAAAAGGGCGAAGACGATAAAAACTTCCCTATCAACTTCTGTGACTCAAGAGCACTTCCTCACATGCTTCCAGCTCACTATGAAAAGGCTATCGCAGCTGGAATTTGCAAGAAATTTGACACACTTGATGCCTTGGCAGCTGAGTATAAGATCCCAGTTGATGAGCTCAAAAAAACAGTCGCAAGATACAACGAATTTGTCAAAAAAGGCGTTGATGAGGACTTTGGCAAACCAGTTGTTGCGACTACGACAAAGGGCATTGATATCTCAGTTCCGCCGTTTTACGCAGAGCGTGGCACGCCAAAAGTTCACCACACAATGGGTGGCCTAAATATCAACACAAAAGCCCAAGTCATGAACTCTCAAACAGCTATGCCTATACCAAATTTATATGCAGCTGGCGAGATCACAGGTGGCGTTCACGGAGCCAGCCGTCTAGGATCAGTGGCTATAACTGATTGCTTGACATTTGGTATGATCGCTGCTGAGACCATAGGCTAAAACTACTAGTGGCAGGCGTTTGCTTGCCACTATAAATTTTTAAA
Source organism: Campylobacter concisus UNSWCS (assembly GCF_000466685.1). GTDB lineage: Bacteria > Campylobacterota > Campylobacteria > Campylobacterales > Campylobacteraceae > Campylobacter_A > Campylobacter_A concisus_A. Next base: position 49,487 of record NZ_ANNG01000006.1, on the reverse strand, counting down.
TCTATAAACCCCATTTTTTACTCGCTCGAAAATTTTCTTCTCTTCAAGCAGCCTAAACGTGCTTATCACGGTTGGTTTGCTCACATTTAGCTTTTCGCAAATTTCTGAAATTTTAAGCATGATAAAGCCATTTTCATCGCTTAGCTCGCAAAGTAAATTTATGATCTCTACCTTTTTCTCGCCAAGAAGCACCTTGTAAATTTGCTCTTTCACGCTAATCTCAAAATTTATAATATATAGCCACGCACCAAAGCGCGCCACATAAGAAATTTGCGATCATCACGGCCGCACTTCCAGCGTCCTTTGCTGCCTTTGCTAGTGCGTGGTAGTCTGGGCTTGCAAGATCAGTCACTCGCTCTAGCCCTGAGTTTAAACACTCACAAACTAGCACAAATGCCATGCTAAAGATCAAAAATAGATTAAAAATAAGGTCAAATTTCCAAAAAAATAGCGAGATCGCAGCTATCAAAAATATGCAAATTTCTATGCGAAAGCTCTTTTCATTTTTAAAAATTTCAGCCAAACCCTCTCTTGCGTAGCCAAAATTTTTAAAAAATTTATACGTTGGCTGGTTTCTCATAACTTTCCTTTTTGTGATTTTTGGCATAATTATAATTAAAAAAAGGATGAAATTTGAAACTTATTAGCTGGAACGTAAATGGTCTGCGTGCAGTCGTGGCAAAAGAGGGCTTTGCTTGGCTTGATGAGGTTAGGCCTGATTTTTTGGGACTGCAAGAGATCAAGGTCAAAGAAGATGACGTGCCAAAAGAAATTTACAACCTTGGCTTTAAAGATATCAGTGTAAATTCAGGCGCAAGGGCTGGCTACTCTGGTGTGATGAGTCTAGCAAAATTTGACGTGCAAACGCAAAAGGCGGCCTTTTTTGACGACACGGAGGGGCGAGTTTTGGAGCATAGATTTGGCGACATCGTGCTTTTTAACATCTACTTTCCAAACGGCCAAAAGGACGACGAGCGCCTGGCATTCAAGATGGACTTTTACGAGAAATTTCTAGCTTACTGCAAAGAGCTTGTAAAAAGCGGCAAAGAGGTGATATTTTGTGGCGACGTAAATACCGCTCACCGCGAGATCGACCTGAAAAATCCAAAGACAAATGCCAAAACTTCTGGCTTTTTGCCTATCGAGCGCGCTTGGATAGATGAGGTGCTAAAAAGTGGCTTTATAGATACCTTTAGAGCCGTAAATGGCGACGTTGCAGACGCTTACTCGTGGTGGAGCTACCGCTTTAACGCAAGGGCGAAAAATGTTGGCTGGAGGATTGATTATTTCTTCATATCACAGGGACTAAAGGATAGGCTAAAAGATGCCTTTATCCTGCCAGAGATCACAGGTAGCGACCACTGCCCAGTTGGCATAGAGATAGAAATTTAGAGCACGCCCTCTTCAAGCAGGTGGGTGATGAGGATTTTAAAGCCTAGAAATATAAGTATCGCTCCGCCTAAAAAAAGCGCCTTTTTCTCTAAAATTTCACCCATAAATTTACCGATGTAAAAGGCGGCTAGGCTTAGCACAAAGCAGACTACGCCGATGATGAGCGCGCTTTTAAATATACTAACCGCTTCAAAGCTAAGTGTGACACCAACGGCAAGTGCGTCGATACTCGTGGCAAATGCACCCACAAAAATGGTCTTAATATCCATGCTTAATGACTCGCCAGCCTCGCTACTACAGGCCTCTTTTAGCATTTTAAAGCCAAGAAAACAGAGTATAAAAAATGCGATGAAGTGATCGATAGAACTTATAAATTTAGCAAAGCTAATGCCTAAAAAATAGCCAAGAAGCGGCATGAGAAACTGAAAAAAGCCAAGCATAAAAGCTATAAATAAAATTTTGCCAAAGCCAAGGCTTTTATACCTTGCGCCGTTTGCCATATTTAGAGCCGCGCTATCCATGCTAAGAGCGAAGCTAAGAAGTAAAAGCTGCATAAATTCCCCTCAAAAAAGGGTGAATTTTAGTGCAAAAATATTAAATTTATTTTAAGCGTTTAGATATTTTTTGTATGATTTTGCTTTAAATTTAAAAAAGGAGAGAAGATGAAAAGATCTCTTGTTATACTTTGTGGCGCGCTTGTTTTAAATCTGCAAGCAGCAAGCATGGATGATATGATAAATAAAGGCGTCAAAATCGCTACTCACGCATCAAGTGGCGACTATAAAAGCTTAGTTAGCGAGGCGCTAAATGCGGCTGTTAGCGAGCTTTCAAAAGAGGGCTTTGTAAACAACACCACAGCTAAAATCCCACTCCCAAAAAGCCTTGAGATGGCGTCAAATTTAGCCAAAAAAGTGGGCGGCGAGAAGTGGGCGCAGGACCTTAGCAAGTCGATAAACAACGCTGCGACCACGGCTGTGCCAAAGGCTGCTGAAATTTTTAGCGAGAGCATAAAAAATATGAGCGAGGCTGATGTTAAAAAGCTATTTAACGGCGGTAGCGACAGCGTTACGAAGTATTTGCAGCAAAGCTCTAGCCAAAAACTAAAGGCGGCATTTACACCGATAATTGAGAAAATGATGAGCGATAATAGCTTTGCGACTGCCTATAATGGGCTAAATTCTTTCATCGGCAGCTCAGCTAAAAACAACGAAACGATAAAATCAGTCAAAAGCCTAGCTAAAAATTTAGGCGCAAGCGAATATGTGCCAGATGAAGGCGAAGACCTAAACGCCTATATCACGAGAAAGACGCTAGATGGGCTATTTAACGTGATGAGCGAGAAGGAAAAGGGGCTAAGAAGCGGCTTTAGCCTAGATAGCGGCAAAAAGGTGCTAGACTCGATCTTTAAATGAGAAATTTAAGCGCTCAAAACAAAGCCGACATCGCTCTTATCGTAGTTGCCGTCGTTTGGGGCGCTACGTTTTTACCCATGGCAAATGCGCTAAAGACAAATGGCGTCTTTGTCATGCTCTTTTGCCGTTTTTTTCTCTCGGCTATCTTTATGGGCTTTGTCGCGCTTAAATTTACTAAGAAATTTGATAAAAAGAGCGTTATCTACGGCGTTATCCTTGGGGCGGTGCTATTTTTATCATTTGCCACGCAAACTTACGCCCTAAAGCTCACTTTTAGCTCGAGCGTCGCCTTTATCACGGGGCTTGAGTGCGTGATAGTGCCTTTTATGGCGGCTTTTATTTTTAAAAATAAAATAACCATTTTTGCTATTTTAGGCGCTATCGTCGCTATTTTTGGGCTTTGGCTCTTAAGTGGCGCCACGCTAGCACTTGGGAGCGGAGAGGCGCTAGCGCTTGTCTGCGCGATATTTTACGCACTTTATACTACGCTAAATGGCCACTTTGTTAGAAAGAGCGAGCTTTATTTGCTTGTCTTTGTGGTATTTCTTACAAACGCCCTGCTTTCGCTTGTTTTTGCGCTTTTTCAGGGCAGTATCGTGCCAAATTTTGATAGGGAATTTTTCATAGCGATATTTATCACGACGGTGATAGGCACTATATTTTGCTATTTTGTGCAAACTATCGCTCAAAGATACACGACCGCTAGCAAGGCGGCCTTGTTTTTCTGCCTAGAGCCAGTCTCTGCTGGGCTAATAGGCTACTTTTTTGCAGGCGAGATACTTAGCATCTGGCAAATTTTTGGAGCCATGCTCATCATCTTTGGCGTCATTTTTAGCGAATTTGGCAAGCAAATTTGCTCTAAATTTAAGCTCTAAAAGACAAAAAGCTTCATTTGTGAGTCTATCTTTTCATCTATAAACTCACCCTCAAATCTCTCTTTTAACATCACTAAAACCGTCTTTTCATCGTAGTTTTTAGCTCCGTTTATCTCAAGGTGCCAGCAGATATTTTCAGCTGCTTCTTGCACGCTTCGTCTAGCGATCCTTGTCTCATTTAAAATTTGGCTCTTAAAAGCGATGCCTTGCTCATTTAGCCACGCTTCAAGCCTATCTACTATGTTTTTTTGAGAGAGTACGCGGCCAAATTTTTCAAAAAATGGCTCAAGTAGATCAGAACTTCTAGGCTTGTCCCAGCCAAGATAGAGCTTTTGCTTGGCGCAGTTTTGAAAGCTCATGAAGTCCTCGTCGCTTGCAATGGCCGGGCTCATCGTGCAAATAGCGATATCAAAGAGCCTTGCTGGCTTAAATTCTCTCCACGAGCAAACCTCGCTACTTAAATTTGTCACGCCAAATCTCTTTGCGTCCTCGTTTAAAATTTCTATCATCTTTTCAGAGCTATCAATGCCTGTTATATGTTTAGCCGTTTTTGATAAAAATATGCTCCAAACGCCCGTGCCACAGCCGATATCTAAAATTTCTTTGCCGTTAAAGTCTATCCCCCAAGCCAAGGCTTTGGCAAAAATTTGCTGCTGGATAGCGCTGATCTTGCCGTCAAATCTTTGGTAGTTTGACGCCTTTTTATCCCATAAATTTTGCATTTTAGCTCCTCATTTTTGGTTATAATTTTAGCAAAAAAGGTCAAAAATGAGAGATTTTATATATCACGTCACCATCCCACCACAAGCCATCGACATGCACGGACATATGAATAATGTCTATTATTTCACGCTTATGCAAGAGGCCGCATTTGCCCACTCTGCCGCAGTTGGCGACACGGTTGAGGCGCAGTATAAAAGGGGTGAAATTTGGCTCATTAGAAAAAATGAAGCAAAATATATAAAAAGCGCAAAGCTGATGGACAAGATAGAAATTCACACCTACACGCAGGCCGATGGCAAGGCGACATCTTGCAGATATTTTGAGTTTAAAAAAGATGGCGAGCTAATAGCAACTGGCAAGACGGAGTTTGTCTATATCGACCTTGAGAAAAACCGCCCAAAAGCTATCCCGGATGAGATCATCGCACTTTACTCGTGATCGCACTCGTCGCAAACGCCCTTTATCACGGCACTTTTTATATTTTTAGCGACGTTTAGGCGGGGCATATCGATGTTTGTCACCTTGTGGCAGACGTCGCAGATGAAGTAGGCTTTGGCTTCATTTGCCAGCTCGTAGTAGCTCTTGTGGTTGTTTTCGGTTTTTATCACGAGATTTTCTTTTTCAAAAATTTCCATACTTCTATAAAAGGTCGTCTTGTTTGCGTCAAGGCTCTCTAAAATTTCGTCGTAGCTTAGCGGCGTTTTGGCGTTTTGTAAAATTTCAACAAGCTTTATGCGAAGCGTCGTGGCCTTGATATTGTGCTCTTCTAAGAAATTTCTCGCGTTCATCTTTGCCCTTTTGATTTTTCGTATATTAACGCTAAAAGATTTAAACTATATTTAAAAGAAAAGGCTAAATTTAGGCTTTTGTATTTTAAGTTGCAACCAAGTTGCATTTTGCTAAACTTCGCAATTATTTTTTAAAGGAGAGATAATGAGAAAAATTATCGTTTTTTTAGCTGTTTGTGCTTTGTCTCTTTTTGCAAAGCCGGTTGTGACTACTAGCATACTGCCAACGAAATTTTTTGTCGAGCAGATCGCTGGAGATACGCTAGATGTAAATGCGATGGTTGGCAAAGGCGCTGATCCGCACACTTATGAGCCAAAACCAAAGCAGATGAAGGAGCTTGAAAAGAGCGAGCTTTACTTTGCTATCGGCATCGAGTTTGAAGACGCGTGGCTGGATCGCTTCTCAAAGACGTTTAAAAATTTACGCATCGTAAAGACGCAAGAGGGCATCGAAAAGATCGCTATGAGCGAGGAGCATGAACATGAAGAGCACCACGAGCATAAGCACGATGGTGAGCATAAGCATGAGCACCATGACCACGAGGGCGAGCACCATCATCACCACCATGACGGCCTTGACCCACACATCTGGCTTGACCCTATCTTAGTAAAAACTCAAGCTGATAACATCGCAAAAGCGCTAATAGAGAAATTCCCACAAAATGCAAAGCTTTATGAGGAGAATTTGGCTAAATTTAAAGCTAGTCTTGACGAGCTTGATAGCTTTATCAAAAATGAGCTAAAAGATGTCAAAACTCGCGAATTTATCGTATATCACCCATCTTGGGGCTACTTTGCAAAGCGCTATAACTTAGAGCAGATCGCCATCGAGATAGAGGGCAAAGAGCCAAAGCCAGCTGAGCTAAAAGAGCTCATAGAAGAAGCCAAAGAGCACGGTGTAAAGGTCATTTTCGTGGCTCCACAATTCCCAACAAAGGCTGCAAATTTGATCGCAAAAGAGACTGGCTCAAAGGTCGTCATGATAGACCAACTGCCTGAAAACTGGCTAGCCGAGATGAAAAAAACGGCTGAAATTTTCGCTAAAAGTCTATAAAAATGTTAGCACGCCTGATCGTCATTTGCCTACTAGCGATAAATGCTTTCGGGTGTGCTCTATGCTCGCTTTATAGCCCAACAGCTCACGTTAGCGCGAAATTTATCGCACACGAAAATAATATCACGCAGATAGCCTTTACTTGGACCTTTTCGCAAAATTTCTCAGACCTGATGAAGCAAAATTTTGACCTCAATCAAGATGAAAAGATAGACGATAAAGAGCTTAGAAAGATCCGCCTAAATTTACTCGACTACCTCGTGCCAAGGCACTATTTGACGGACATTGAGTATTATTACAAGGATGAAAATGCCACTAAAATAGAGCCAAATTTAAATAATTACAAGCTCTATTTTGACGAGGGCAGGCTTAAATTTGACGTGAGTTTTAAAACAAATTTAGTGATCGCTGACGGACTTGTCGTGTCGGTTGATATGGAAGACAAAGAGAGCTATTTTAACTTCAAATTTACGCAAAATAACGCATTTTTGGTGGGTAAAAGCTTCTGGGCGATACCAAATTCAAACTCAAATTTGATATTTTTTACGTTTTCAAGCAAAGAAGCGGCCAAAGCTCACAACCAAAAGCCAGCGCTTAAAGAGCTGCTAAAAGAGCCAGTAGCAGGCGCGAGCGATGAGAATTTAAGCCAGATAGACAAGATCGACGAGGCGAAATTTGACATCGTCTCAAAAACTAGTCTAAGCTTGCTTGATAGGCTAAAGCAAATTTTAAGAAGCGTGGATTACAAAAGTCCGCTTGCGCTGCTATTTTTGGCATTTATCTCATTTGGCTATGGCTTCTTACACGCTGCTGGAGCAGGCCATGGCAAGGTGCTAACAAGCTCATATTTTGCCGCAACTGGAGGCAGCTACAAAAGGGCGTTTTTATTTGCACTAAAGATCGGCTTTTTGCACGTCGTGGGTGCATTTGTCTTTGTCTTTGCTAGCTTTTTACTGCTTCGTGAAGTAAGCAGCGACCTTACAAAGGACACTGCTAGTATAACGACTGCGTTTTCTGGAGTTGTGATCTTTTTTGTGGCGATTTTTATGCTCATTAAAAAGATCAAATTTTACCTTTCAAACAAAAATGAGACTAAATTTTATATTTTTAGATCAAATCTAAGCCAAAACTTGAGTAAAAATACAAAATTTAAAAGTGAATGTGGCTGTCAAATTTGCTCAACCAAAAAGCCAAAGAGTAAAGAGGAGTGGCTAGTAGCGGCCGCTGCGGCTCTTGTGCCCTGTCCTGGCACGATACTAGTCTTTGTGCTGGCAAATGAGATAGGTAGCTACTTTGCAGGTGTGATAAGTGGCGTATTTATGGCGCTTGGCATGAGCTTGGTGATATTTGTAGCGGCAGTTTTTGGCTCAAAGATCAGCACGAACATTAAGCTAAAAAAGTTTAAAATCTACGCAGAATTTGCAGCCCTTGGCATCATGCTTTGGCTTGGACTTTTCATTTTTGTCACGACATTTACGCAAAAGAGTCTGTTTTGAAAGATATTATAAAAATTAAAAATTTAAACTTTAGCTACGATAAACAAGTCGTTTTAGAGGATATTAACTTAGAGTATAGTAGCGACGAGTTTTTAGCGATAATTGGTCCAAATGGCGGGGGCAAAAGCACGCTTTTAAAGCTCATTTTGGGTCTGCTTAAGCCTCAAAGTGGCGAGATCAAGCTCTTTGGCAAAGAGCCAAGCGAGGTTAGCAAATTTATAGGCTACGTGCCGCAAAATTTCCTCTCAAATCAAAGCTTTCCGATGATGGTTTTAGAAGTTGTTTTAATGGGGCTAATCGATAAAAAAATCTTTGGCTTTTACTCAAAAGATGAGAAAGCCCTAGCGCTAAGTGCTCTTGAAAAGGTCGGCATGAGGGAGTTTGCAAACGCAAGGATCGGCGAGCTAAGTGGCGGTCAAAGGCAGCGCGTCTATATCGCTAGAGCGCTTTGCGCAAATGCAAAAGTGCTTATCTTAGATGAGCCAACAGCAAGCATCGACACAAAAGGGCAGGCTGAAATTTATGAAATTTTAAAGGGCATAAACGCAAATGGCGTGGGCGTAGTTTTAGTCAGTCACGACCTAAATATTGTGCTAAATTACGCTACAAAGATCGCTTACGTGAGTAAAAATTTACACATTCATAAAACGCATGAAAACCTTGCAAAGAGGGAATTTATCGAGCATCTAGCTAGAACGCATAGCCATTTTTGTGATGTCGAGATCGCACTTGGCGAGTGCGGTTGTGAAAAAACAAAGAGCAATGTTTTTAAATTTTAAAGAGAGAAAATGAGCGAAATTTTAGAGTTAAATTTTATGCAAAATGCCTTTATTGTGGGCATTTTAGTAAGCATAATATGCGGCATGATAGGCTCGCTTGTGGTGATAAACAAGATGACTTTCATCGCTGGAGGTATCGCACACGGCGCGTATGGCGGCATAGGGCTTGCATTTTTCTTCTCGCTCGAGCCACTTTTTGGAGCGAGCATATTTTCACTATTTTTAGCACTCATCATCGCCACGATCACGCTAAAAGACAAGACAAACATTGACTCTGTAATAGGCGCTATTTGGGCGATTGGTATGGCGATTGGCATCATTTTCATCGACCTCACACCTGGCTATAACGCCGATCTTATGAGCTATCTTTTTGGCTCGATCCTTGCGGTTAGCGGCACAGATATCGCGTTTATGAGCGTTTTAGACCTCTTGTTTTTGGCGCTCATCGCACTTTTTTACCGCCAGTTTGTGGCGATCAGCTTTGATGCGGAGTTTGCAAAACTTCGCGGGGTAAATACGACATTTTTTCACTATCTGCTAGTTTGTATGATGGCGCTTTGCGTGGTGGCTACGATCCGCGTCGTGGGGCTAATACTTGTCATCGCGCTACTTACCATACCGCCATATATTGCTCAAATTTTTGCCAAAAGGCTGGGGCTAATGATGCTAATCTCAACCATTTTTTCTATCATTTTTTGCTTTATCGGTCTTGTGATCAGCTTTTATTTTAACATCACAGGCGGAGCTAGCATCATCTTAGTCGCCTCGCTTTGCTTTTTTGCGTTTAGCTTTAAATTTAAAAGCTTGCGCTCGTAGCTCTTTTTAACCTAAAAAGCGTCCAAGCCAAAAAGCAAATCGCCGTAAAATAGACGCTAAAAAAGAGCGCTAGCCACATAAATTTGATCTCGAGTCCTAGCCAAAAGACCACCACGTAAAAGAGCGAGCATTGAAGCACGAGCTGTCTAAAGCCATTTAGCAAAAAGATCGCCACTGGGCGTTTTATCGCTTGTAGCGTGCTGCCTGAGATGTTTATCGTGCCGTAAGCCATGTAGGCAAGTGAGTTGATGCCAAGGTAGAGTTTTGCCACTTCTAGCACGGCTGGCGTGCTGTCAAAGAGCTTGATCGCGCTCTCGCCAAAAAGCCTTATAAAGATGTAGGCAAAGGCGCAGTAGATGAGCAAAAAAAGAAGCGATAGTTTGTAGCACTGCATCGCTCTTTGAAAGCTCTTAGCGCCGTAGTTTCTTGAGATGATGCTAAGCACTCCTGCTGCCATGCCGATGGTTGGAAGCACTAAAATTTGCTCGATCCTTAAGGCTATGCCATAACCTGCGACTGCATTGACGCCGTAAAAGCTTACAAATTTTAAAAGCACAAGCGAGCCAAGCGACATTGAGAGGTAGTTTAGACAAGCTGGCAAGGCTTGCTTTAGTATCTTTGCCCAGACGGTGAAATTTGGCACGAAGTAGCCTAAATTTCTAGGCTCTATCATCTTGCTTTTTATAACTTTAAAAAAGAGATAGATCATGCCTAAAAACTGCACGCTAGCCGTTGCTAGTGCAAGACCTTTTACGCCAAGAGCAAAGATAAAAGCAAAAAGATAGCAAAAAAATGCGTTGATAAAAAGGCCGCAAAATAGCCAGTTGCGGTAGCTTTTAGTATCGCCAAGTGCGACAAGTATGCCATTGAGCGATTTTATAAGCAAGAAAAATGGAGCAGCAAGAAAGATGACGCCAGCGTAGTCAAGTGCTTCATCGATGTAGTGATGATCAGCACCTAAAATGACTAGTAAATTTGGCGCTAGTAAGTAGCCACATAGCCCCATAAATAAGGCAAAAAGAAGCACAAAAACGATGCCATTTGCCGCATAAAGCTTAGCCATTTTTGGTTTGTTTGCGCCTAGGCTGTTGCCTATTAGCGCGGTGAGTGCCGAGCCAAAGCCAAGCCCAATACCAACGACACTTAGATAGAGCAAAAAGCTCATCGCCATGCCAGCAACTGCAAGGGTTGAAATTTTGGCGGCGAAAAATGTGCCAGTGACGTTGTAAAGCGTGTTAAACATCATGCCCACGCCAGCTGGCAGCGAGAGCGAGATGATTAGTTTATTTAGCGGGTCTTTTAGTAGGTCCAAGCTGTCTTCTTACTAAATGGTATATGAGCTAAGTTCTATCAAATTTCCATCAAAGTCGTAAATATATAAACTCTTCATTGCCCCAAGTGCTCCATTTCGCCTAACGATGCCAAGCTCGATCTCTACGCCTTTTGCAAGAAGCTCTGAGCGCACGTCTTCTATGTCGTCTTCAACTATTAAACATATATCAGCACTGCCCTTTGTTGGATGCTTTGCCGCAGGTAAAAACTCGCCCTCAAACCTATGTAAATTTATCTTTTGCGAGCCAAAATTTAGGCTAATGTGACCGTCTTTCTGAGCTAGTCGCATGCCTAAAATGTCGCAGTAAAATTTAAGCGCCTCTTCAACGTCGCTTACTACGATCACGATGTGATCTAAATTTTTTATCTGCATTTTGGCTCACATCTTTATTTTTGATCTCTTAATGCCCTTTTTCTAGCGTAGATATTTATGCACTCAACCGCTAGCGAGAAGCCCATAGCAAAGTATATGTATCCTTTTGGCACATGCACGCCAAAGCCATCAAGCACGAGCGCAAAGCCAACTAGCACCAAAAATGCTAGTGCGAGCATTTTTATCGTTGGGTTGTTATCGACAAATTCTGAGATCGCCTTTGAGGCAAACATCATCACACCAACTGCGATGATGACGGCAAGTATCATGATATCGATGTGCTGAGCCATACCAACTGCGGTGATAACGCTATCAAGCGAAAAGACTATGTCTAAAATGCCTATTTCTAGGATAGTTGCAAAAAATCCTGGATGAGATTTGCTCTCGTGAGCCTCTTCATGCTTGCCAGTGGCGTTTGCGTGGATCTCCATTGATGATTTTACTATCAAAAATAGACCGCCTATTATGAGCACTAGATCGCGCCCAGTGATGCTAAGCTCGCCTATGCTAAAGAGCGGCTTTGTAAGCTTCATGATCCAAAATAGCGAAAGTAGCAGGATGATCCTGGTGATCATCGCAAAGCCAAGCCCTAAAATGCGGCCTTTGCCCCTTTGCTCTGGTGGCAATTTGCCTACTAAAATAGCGATAAATATGATGTTATCTATGCCTAAAACTATCTCCAAGCCAGTTAGCGTAAGTAGCGATATCCACGCCTCTGGCGAACTCAACCATTCAAACATTTACTTCCTTTGTTAAAATTTTTATTATGCTTTGTGGCAAAATTTCATGCTCTATGGCGTGGATTTTAGCCTCCCAAGCCTCCAAGCTCATGCCGTCCTCGCGCTCAAATGCCCTTTGCGCGATCAGTTTGCCCCCGTCAAGCTCCTCACTCACATAATGCACGCTCACACCGCCTATCATCATGTCGCTCTCAAAGCTCTCCTTTATCGCATGCGCGCCCTTAAAAAGCGGCAGGATAGATGGGTGAAGGTTTATGGCTTTTATCTGCGCCGTAAAAACTGGTGTTAGTATCCTCATAAAGCCTGCAAGAACCGTTAGATCAGCCCCGCTTTTTAAAATTTGCTCCACCAAAACAGCGTCAAATTCCTCACGTTTGTCAAATTTAGCACTTTCTATTATCGTCGTTTCAAGCCCAAATTTCTTAGCTCGCTCGATGCCAAATGCACCAGGTTTATTGCAGATACAAAGACAAACTTCGATCTTTACGCCGTTAAAAATTTGGTTATGAACTTTTTTAAGTATCGCTTCTAAATTTGAGCCACTGCCGCTAAAAAGCACGGCTATCTTTTTCGTAAGCATTTTATTCCTTTGATGATGTCTGTTGGCTCCAGCGCGTAGCTGTTTTTGTCAAAATTTCTAAGACTAAGCGCATGAGCTAAAGTGGCTGAGATGGCAGCATTTAGTGGCTCGTAGCCTTGAGCCAAAAGTGCTAGCACAAGACCGCTTAGCACGTCGCCGCTGCCGCCTTTTGCAAGCGTATTTTTGCCATAAGGCATGACGTAAATTTGCCCATCTTTGGCGATTATAGTATTTGCCCCTTTTAGCACAAGAACGGCATTAAATTTCTCGCTCCAAGCCCTCGCGTAAGCGTATCTGTTTTCTTGCAAAGTTTGCACATCTATATCGGCTATTTTGCAAATTTTTAAAAGCGAGCAAAACTCCTTTGGATGAGGCGTCAAGACGCAGTTTTTGCTTAGCAGATCAAGCACTTTTGGGCTGTAAAAGATATCAGCGTCAAGCACAAGCTTTTTGCCTTTTAAAATTTGCACCTCAAGCTCTTCTACGCCCTTTTTGCCAAGTCCCATGCCAAGGGCTCCAGCGTTCATTTTCTCACTTATCTTGCTAGCTTGCATGATATGCGTTGGCAAATTTAAACCTTGCTCGCCTATCACGCTAACTAGCCCAGCCCCAAAGGCAAATGCTGCCTTGGCGCAAAGTTTGCTAGCTCCTATGTGCTCGCCAGATATGATAAATGCGTGGCCAAAGTCGCCCTTATTTACGCACTGATTTTTTCTATTTGGAAGTATAAGGTCGCATTTTTCAAGCAAGTGATAGTCGCTCTCGCACTCGTAGTTTTGCGCGCTTATGCCAAGAGTGGCGACCTTTATCTTGCCCACGTAGTCCTTTGCCGCGTCACTATAAAGCCCTAGCTTTTTAGCTCCCATCGTGACAGTCACGTCTGCTTTTACGCAAGCGCCAAGCACCTTACCATCGCTACTTAGTCCGCTTGGCAGGTCGCAAGCGATGATGTAAGCAGGGCTGGCGTTTATTTTTGAGATAAGCTCTATGTGCTTTTCGTCTAAATTTCTATTTAGCCCTGAGCCAAAAAGTCCGTCTATGAGGCATTTTGCGATATTTAAGCTACTTTCTACATCTTTGCTCTCTCGCACGCCAGCAAATTTAGCCCTTTCAAGCTGTTTGCTCGCAAGTGGTTTTAAATTTTTACTAGCTAGGATAAATTCACACTCAAACTCGCCATCTAGCATCCTTAAAGCGCAAAGCACGTCTGCACCGTTATTTCCGCCACCACAAATGCCAAGCACCCTCTCGCCTTTTTTAAATTTCTTACGGATGAAATTTGCTATAGCTGTGGCTGCATTTTCCATTAACAGCTCTTCGCTAAGGTCAAATTTCTCGCCTGCTCGCTCGTCCAAAACTCTCGTATCTAAATATAAATTTTTCATTCTATGCCCTAAAACTAAGCGCCTCTAGGATGTGGGGCTTTAAAATTTGCTCGCTCTCATCAAGATCAGCGATGCTTCTAGCCACTCTAAGCGTCCTTTTTATGCCCCTTTGAGAGAGGTTATACTTTGTGGCGGCCTTTTGTAAAATTTCACTTGCCTCGGTGTTTAATGTGCAAAATTTAGCCACCTGCGCGTCACTAAGCTTGCCATTTAGCTCATCTTGACCCCGCTTTTTTTGAAAGATAAAGGCTTTTAGCACCATCTCGCTCATCTGCCGTGAGCTTAAACTTGCCTTATCATCTGGCGAGCTCTCGTCCATGGCGACTTTTAGATCGATGCGGTCAAGCACTGGGGCTGAAATTTTGGCTTTGTAGTTTTTTATCTCATTTTCGCTGCATTTGCAGTTTAGGTTGCGGGAGAATAAATTTCCACAAGGGCAGGGATTTTGAGCGGCTACGAAGATAAATTTAGTCTCATAAGTCACTTTTGAATTTACCCTTGCGATGTGGATTTGATTGTCCTCAAGTGGCTCTCTAAGGCTTTCTATCACCTGTTTAGCAAAGTGTGGGAACTCGTCAAAAAATAGCACTCCGCCATTTGCAAGTGCGATCTCGCCGATCTTTGCGACGTTCGAGCCTCCGCCAAAGATCGAGCTTTTTGTCGAGGTGTGATGCGGCGAGCGAAAGGCTCTAATGCTTGTAAATTCGCTATCTTGAAGATTGAGCGAGCGGTAGGCGGCGGACTTTAGCACCTCTTCTAAGCTTTGTGGTGCCATGATATAGACGAGGCGTTTTGCGCACATGCTCTTACCGCTGCCTGGGCTGCCTTCAAATAGGATATTGTGCATGCCAACGGCTGCGATGACGCAGGCTCTTTTGGCTCTTTCTTGACCCAAAACGTCCTTAAAATCAAGCTCATAATTTAAATTTGGAACATATCTTTTGCCGCCAACTTCTATCACATTTGAAAATAGCTCGTGCGTGGCGTTAAAATGAGTGCTTTTAGCAAATTCTGTGTCGCTAAAAAACTTGATCGCCTCTTCTAGTGTGCTAACGCCATAAACCTCTAAATTTGGGATCATTGAGGCTTTTGCAGCTATCTCACTTGGCACTAAAATTTTTGCCTTTTGCACCTGCGTGCTTAAAAAAAGTAGGATCGAGAACAAATTTGCCGTGCTTTTTACACTGCCATCAAGTCCAAGCTCGCCAAAAACGAAAATTTTTTCTAAGCTTTTTGCCTTTTGAAGGGCGATGAGAAGTGCGATACTTAGATCAAAGTGTGAGCCACTTTTTGGCAGGTCTGAGGGGGATAAATTTATGGTTATTTTTTGTGCTGGAAAGGCAAAGTCAAGCGCTAAAAGTGCTGCCTTTACGCGCTCCGTGCTCTCTTTGATGCTGGTGCTTGCAAGACCCACGATGCTAAAGCCAGGAAGCCCACGAGAAAAGATCGACTCAACATCAATGATCTTTAGTCCGTCGCCGTATGTAGCACATTTTAAGGACTTCATGATGTCTTTTCTTTTTTCTGCTTTTTGTATTCCTTGTCGAATTTTTTGCGTTTGTTAAAGCCTATTTTTTCTATAAAAAGATGTCCGTCTAGGTGGTCATTTTCATGCTGGATAGCGATCGCTAGTAGCCCGTCAGTTTTTAAGGTCTGCTCTTTGCCAAAGCGGTCTTGAAATTTGATGCTAACGACCTCACTTCGCTTAACGTCCTCGTAGTAGCCAGGCACGCTAAGGCAGCCCTCTTGATAGACACACTCACCCTCACGTAGCTCAAATTTTGGGTTTATGATCTCGATTAAATTTTCTTTATCTTGCACGCCCTCTTCGTTGGCTAAATTTATGATGAAAATTCTCTTTGCAACGCCTATTTGTATAGCTGCAAGACCGATGCCTTCTTTTGCGATCATCGTCTCATACATATCATCAAGAAGTTTGTGAAGCTTCTCATCGAAGACTTTGACCTCTTTTGAAATTTCATAAAGCTTTTTATTTGGATAGGATAAAACGTCTAGGATCAAACTAATTCTCTGCTTTCTCGTCTAAAAATAGTGGCTCATTTAGGTCTTGGTTGGTCTCTAGCTTGTCAAGTGCGTGAGAGAGCAACTCTTCGGTACTTTTTGTCTTTGAGATCATGCTTGAGACGATCTGCACATCTAGTTTGCACTCTTCGTTGTCGATCTTCCAAGGCATAGATGAGAGCATGTTTAAAATTCTCGCGCACGCTTGCTTTGTGCCATTTTCGTCGGTGTATTTCATCACCATAGCAAAGCAACCATCGCCGTAGTGTGCGACTATATCGCTCCTACGTGAAGTTCTTAAAAGAAGCTGCGACATACTTTTAAACATATTGTTTCGCTCTTTTAAATTTTTAACTCGGTTTGCAAATTTGTCTTTTATCTTGACTAGCAAAAATGAGGCATTATAGCCGTAGCGCCTAACAGACTCTATCTCGCTGCTTATGGTCGCTACTAGAAATTTCTTGTTATAGACCTCGTATGTTGTGTCGTAGATCGACTGCTCTTCGATCGCCTTAAACATCTTGCCGACCTCTTCGTAGCTCATCTTGATGACGTCAAGGTGCTTGTCCATGAGGTCGTTTAGCTTGATAAGGTCTTGGTTGAAGGCGCTTAAGACATTTTGCAGCGCAAGGACGTTTGTGTTGTTTTTAAGCCCATCCATGCGCTTTTGCACTAGACTTCTCATAATGCCTAAATTTTTATAGATGAGCACGACTGCTTGAAGCATGCTTTTTATCTGGATAAAGCCTTGTTTTACCTCTTTTTCGATAGAAATGTTGCCATTTGTTGGCACTGAGCTTTCAGAATTTGCCACGATGATATCGCCGATCTCTTTTCTAAACTCATCTGACTGCCCATCAAGCATCTTTTCAAAGTAGATAGAGTAGTTTGTTGGCGTAGATGGGACGTTGTCGTCACTTAGTTCGTGCAAAACGTCCTCTGAAAATTTATAGATATTTACCTTTTCTTTTTTGACAGCTGGTTTTGCTTTAGCTGCTTTTCTTTTTGGATCTGGTGCGTTATCTATCTTTATCACTTTGGGCCTTATTTAAAACTTTTCTCCAAAATTTTATCGACAAGTCCATACTCTTTAGCTTCAGCTGAGCTCATAAAAAAGTCACGCTCAGTATCTTTTACGATCTTGCTTAGTTTTTGACCTGTATTTTTTGCCAAAATTCCATTTAAAATTTCTTTCAAACGTAAAATTTCGCGAGCTTGTATCTCGATATCAGTTGCTTGTCCTCTAGCACCGCCAAGTGGTTGGTGTATCATGATACGAGAATTTGGCAGAGCATATCTCTTTCCAGGTGCGCCACAGCTTAGTAAAAATGCGCCCATGCTAGCGGCCTGACCGATGCAGATAGTGCAAACATCTGGCTTTATGTAGTTCATCGTGTCATAGATGCTAAAGCCACTTGTTATCACGCCGCCTGGTGAGTTTATATAAAGGTAGATATCTTTATCTGGATCTTCAGCCTCTAAAAATAGCAGCTGAGCGACGATAGAAGCAGCCATGCCGTCCTCTATCTCGCCACTTAGCATAACGATCCTGTCTTTTAAAAGACGGGAGTATATATCATAGCTTCGCTCACCTCTGCTAGTTCTTTCAACTACGACAGGAACGTAATAGCTCATTACTCAGCCTTCTCTTTTTTGCTTGCTTTTTTCTCGTCTTTTTCTTTGTTAAAAAGCTCGCTAAATAGCTTCTCTTCGATCATCGACATCTTTATAGCTGGGAGCATGCCTTGGTTGCGGTATATCTCGAGGTGCGCTTTTGGATCTTGACCGCTTCTATACGCCTCAAAGTAGATCGCTTGAACGACCTCTTGATCGCTCACTTTCACGCCTCTTACGCGAGCTAGCTCATCGATGATGAAAGTTAGGCGAACACTATTTTCAGCGTCTTTTCTATACTCGTCACGTTTTTTAGCTAGAGCGTCTTTGTCTTCTCTAAATTTCTTCATATCATCTGGAGTAAATGAGCTCCATGCGTTTCTAAACTGCATATCGATCTCTTGCTCGACGATATTTTTTGGCACGTCAAATTTAAATTTCTCAACCGCAGCTTCAGCAAATTTTGGTTTTAGCTCTTCGTTTATAAGTTTATAAATTTTCTCTTGGCGAATTTGCTCTTTTATGCGCTCTTCAAGTAGCTCTTCAGTTGGTTTTTCTTCGTTTGGAAGGATAGTTTTTAGCATCTCTTCGTCTAGTTTTTCAGGGATCTTTCTCTCTTGAATTTCATGAAGTTTGACTTTAAAAACAGCGTCTTTGCCAGCTAAATGTGCAGCGCCATAGTTTTCTGGGAATTTAACCTCGATATCTTTTTCGCCACCAGCTTTTATGCCTACCATGCCATCTTCAAAGCCTGGGATGAATTGGTTTGAGCCGATCTCAAGCACGTAGTTTTCAGCCTTGCCACCTTCAAATGCAACGCCATCAACAAAGCCCTCAAAGTCAAATTTAGCAAAATCGCCAACTTTTAGGCCTCTTTTACCCTCTACTTTTTCAAGCGGAGCTATCATTTTTAGAAGTTCAGCTTTTTTCTCATCGATATCTTTTTTCAAAACGCGTGGGTTTGAAAACTCTGGTATCAAGCTCTCATAGCCGCTCACATCGACACTTGGCTTAAATGAAACTGTTAGCTCAACGTCGATCTTGTCATCTTTTCTGTCAAATTTTGAAACGATAGGCTCGCCGATAAGGTCGTCATTTTTCTTGCCCGCTTTTTTGATAGCCTCTTCGACTACATCTCTTAAGACATCTTGCTCAGCGTCGTTTGTCAGCTCTTTCTCGTAGCGTTTTAGCACGACAGCGACTGGCACATGGCCTTGTCTGAAGCCATCTACTTTCATAGTTTTTGCTGCTTTTTTTGCTAGTTTTTCTACGCTAGACTTTATAGCATCTGCACTTACAGTTGTGCTTGCTAGGGTATTTACGCTATCTAGAGCTTTGATTTTGATTTCCATCGAATTCCTTTATGAATACAAATTTTTAGCCCAAAATATAGCAGAATTTTCCTTATTTCATTGTAAATTTGTAAATTTTTATAGATATAAAAGGCGTTTTAACGTAGAATTTGGCGATAAAATTATGGAGAAAATTTATGCAAGAGAGTTTTGAAAATTCAGTTAAAAATATGCTAACTATTATCGGCGAAGATCCAAACAGAGAAGGGCTTATTAAAACCCCAGAACGCGTTTATAAAGCTTTTAAATTTCTAACTAGCGGATACGAGCAGGACCCAAAAGAGGTGCTTGGTGACGCGCTATTTACTAGTTCAAACAACGAAATGGTTTTAATGCGAAACATCGAGTTTTACAGCCTTTGCGAGCACCATTTGTTGCCAATAATTGGCCGTGTGCATGTGGCATACATCCCAAATGGCAAGGTTGTTGGCCTTAGTAAAATTCCACGCATGGTAAATATCTACGCCAGACGCTTGCAAATTCAAGAGCAGATGACCGAACAGATCGCAAAGGCGCTTGAGGACGTTATCGCTCCAAAAGGTGTTGGCGTAGTCGTTGAGGCTAGGCATATGTGTGTTGAGATGAGGGGCGTGGAGAAGATAAACTCGACTACGACGACCTCGGCGCTTAGGGGCTGCTTTATCAAAAACGCAGACACAAGACGGGAGTTTTTCTCTCTTATAAATTCGCCTAGGGAAACGCATTTTTGAGCTTAGAGCGTATAAATTCAAGGCTTAAAGAGGGCGTGAAGCTCTCAAATACCTTTGGCGTCATCACAAAGATCACAGCTACTACGATAGAGATCACCGGACTTCGCCCAAGTATCGGCGACATCGTGCGCATAGTGGCAAAAGACAAGAGCAAAAACGGCCTTGGCATGGTCACGCAGATAAAGACAGATGGCGCTTATATCAGCCCATTTGGCTTTGTCGAGGGCTTTAGGATAGGCGACTTTGTCTATGAGAGCGATCAAGGCATGAGCATACCTGTGGGGCCAAATTTACTTGGTCGCGTGGTCGATCCATTTATGAAGCCCATTGACGGCAAAGGGGCGATTGATACGACTGAATATATGCCGATCATGAGAGCGCCCATAGATGCGATGAAAAGGGGGCTTATAAACGAGCCTTTTAGCGTTGGCATAAAGACGATAGATGGGCTGCTTACCTGCGGCAAAGGGCAAAAGCTGGGAATTTTCGCAGGTTCAGGCGTGGGCAAATCAACCCTCATGGGCATGATCGTAAAAAATACGCTAGCTCCCATAAAAGTAGTCGCGCTAATAGGTGAGCGTGGCCGTGAGGTGCCTGAATTTATCGAAAAAAACCTAGGTGGCGACCTAGAGGGCACGGTCATCATCGTAGCGACAAGTGACGATAGCTCGCTCATGCGAAAGTACGGCGCCTTTTGCGCGATGAGCGTGGCTGAATACTTCAAACAGCAGGGCAACGACGTGCTTTTCATCATGGATAGTGTGACGCGTTTTGCGATGGCACAGCGTGAGATCGGCCTTGCGCTTGGCGAGCCACCGACCTCAAAGGGCTATCCGCCAAGCTCGCTTACACTCTTACCACAGCTGATGGAGCGCGCCGGCAAAGAGGAGGGCAAGGGCAGTATCACGGCATTTTTCACCGTGCTAGTCGAGGGCGATGATATGAGCGACCCGATAGCTGACCAAAGCCGCTCTATCCTAGACGGCCACATCGTGCTAAGCCGCGAGCTAACGGACTTTGGCATCTACCCACCTATCAATATCCAAAACTCGGCCTCGCGTGTCATGGGCGACGTGATCGGCAAAGAACACAAGCTAAATGCGATGAAATTTAAGCGCCTCTACTCGCTTTTAAAAGAAAATGAGGTCCTACTTCGCATCGGCGCATATCAAAAGGGCAGCGACAAGGAGCTTGACCTTGCGATCTCGAAAAAAGAATTTATGGAGAGCTTCTTAAAACAAAGCTCAGAAGAGGCCTTTGCGCTTGAAGAGGTCGAAGAGCTGCTTGATAAGATCAATCAGTAAAATTTCTGCATAAATTTGACTACTAAAATTTCATAGCCTTTTATTAAAAAGATCGGTAAATTTTGCTTTTTTGGTGCGGAAAAGTGTTGTTGCAAAAGTCGCGGAAGCGTGTTTGAAATTTACTGGGTTTTTGGGGCTAAATTTCATGAAGTGGGCGGCTTTTGTGTTAGTAAAAATGATAAAACGTTATAAAAAATAGTCACGCCCACGCTTCAAACGGCGGATAAATTTAAAATTTTTGGTTTTTTGGATAAAAAATACCATTTTGCAGAGGCTAAGGTAGTAAATTTATGCTAGTGCCTATAAGTTGGCATCTGCCAAGCTGTAGTTTTGAGTTCAAATTTAATAAAAAAGCAAAATTTCACACTTTGACCCACAGTCATCTGCTTTAATGAAAAAGCCCGCAATAGGCAAAAAAGCGATAAAACAGCTTATGTAAAAATTTATCTGCCTAAACTGGAGTTGCAGAGTGGATAAAATTTTAAAATTTAAAACAAGCAAGCGAGTTAAATTTATGCAAAGAGCCTATGAGGGGCATATATCTTATCGTAGCTTTTGCTAAAATTTAATTGTAAAAAATTTCATATTTAGTTTTGCAAGCGCCAATATTTTAGACTTTGCTTTGTGACGCAAAGCGTATATTTAAAAAAGCCAAAGAGAAAAATCTCTTTTTACTTTTGCCAAAGATTAAAATTGTTTGCGTTTTCTATAACTTTAGTGGTAGGCTTTGTGTAAATTTGACTATAAAGGCAAATTTGATATTCGCGCTTTTGTCTTTGTGATGACGTAAAGCCTGCAAGATACTTTAAAAGCCAAAAGTAAAGCTTTTTTCTCGCTAAAGCTTAAATTTAACCCGTGTTTTCCGTGATTTTATCGGCAAAACTCTTCTAAATTTTATTGAGTAAAGCAAATTTATTATCAAACCAGCGGTTTTGTGTAGCGCAAAGTCAAATTTATAAATTAAGGGAAAAGCTAAGAGCCAAATCCCATCTTTTTATCCTCGCCAAAGCTTGAGTTTAGCTCGCGCTCTATCGTGGTTTTGAAGTCCTCAAAGGTAAAAATCCCATCATCTTTTATCGCCACTTTCAATGCGGTATTTTTTAGCGCAAGGACGATCTGCGCACCACTTAGGTTAAACTCAGCCAGCCTTTCTACGCTAAAGCCATCTTCAAAGCTTGCATTTTCAGGCAAAATTTTACGCCAAATAGCAAGCCTGCCGTTATAATCAGGCTTTTTAAACTCGATCTTGTAGTCAAATCTTCTAGAAAACGCCACGTCAAGGCTTTGTAAGAAATTTGTCGTAGCGATCAGCACGCCTTCAAAGCGCTCGATCTGCTCTAAGAAGATATTTTGCATTTGATTATGCATCTTTTCAGCCCCGCTTGAGCTCTCCACCCTCGTGCTTAAAAATTGATCGGCCTCGTTTAGCAAGAGCACCGGCTCGCTGCCACTTTTTTTGCAAATTTCTTTGTAGGTGTCAAAAATTTTCCTTACATTTTGCTCGCTCTCGCCGACATATTTGCTTAAAATTTTTGAGCAGTCAAAGCTTAAAATTTGCTTCTTTAGGCTCTTAGCAAGCCCAACGGCGCTCATCGTTTTACCAGTGCCAGGCTCGCCGTAAAAGATGATCTTAGCGTCTATATTTTTCCTAGTTTTTATGCCCCAGCTGCTAAGTCTAGCGAGCACTTTTTTATCGACTTGCTTTAGTATCGTGCTTAAAAGCTGCTTTGTCTTTTCATTTAGCACGACGTCTTCTAGGCTCGTCACTGGCTCTATTAGCTCAAAAATTTCTTGCTCTTTTACCAAGCTTTCGATCTTGATTTTCTTGCTGTTTTTGTCATTTTTTGGGTGCATTATGCTTTGCAAAATTTCTTCGTTTATAAAAAAGCTCTTGCTTACGTTGCCATAAGCGTTTAAAACCTCGTCATAGTCGATAAGTGCGCTCTCTATGAGCCTTGAGCCATCCTCTAAAAGTGTGCGATTTTTGATGCGTTCAAGTTCATCTTTGCTTATTAGCCCAACTAGCGTGTTTAGGTCGCGGCCGTTTTCAAAGTCGCCCGCATACTCCTCTTTTAAAAGGGCTAAAAAGATGATCTGCTCTTTTTCATCAAGTGAGTTTTCTTTAAAAATTTGCTCTATCTTTAGGCTGATCTTACTTAGTTTTACACGCTCATTTATGCGTTTTGTTAGCTCAGAAATTTGCTCATTTATGCGCTTTTTAGCGTCATTTGAGCCACCTTCAAATATCGCAGCCTTTGAGTAAAGCTCTATCTTTAAAAACTGATCTTTTAAATACTCCAAATGATCTTCATAAGGCGCAAGCTCTGGCAAATTTATATCAGCGTTGCCATCCTCAAGGATCTTTAAAAAAGTGCTTGAGAGTGAAATTTCAGAGTGAAGTAGTGAAAGTAGCCCTTGGCTTGAGCTTTTTTGCGGGCTCTCTGGCATTTTAAAGAGGCTGTAGTTTTGCACTATCCAGCCGCTACCCAGCAAATTTTTTATAAATTTAAGATATAAAAGCTGCTTGTCATTTTGCGTGCCAAAAACAGCTCCAAGTAGCTCAAAAACGCTCATGCTAGCCGTTCCTTGCACGTAGGCTTTGCTTAGGTATTTTAAAATTTCTCCCTCTTCATCGCCGCACTTTATAAGCTCGTAAATTTTACTTTTTTTGAGGTCTTGGTTTAGAAAATCAAGCAAATACTTCACTAAATTTTATCCTTTATCTGCTCTTTTAGCACGCGTTTTAGCACCTTGCCAGTGGCGTTTCTAGGCAGCTCCTCGGCAAAATAGATGCTTTTTGGAATTTTGAAATTTGCTAAATTTTTCTTTAGATGCTCTCTAACCGTCTTTTCATCAAGATCCATGCCATCTTTCACCTGTATGAAAGCGACGACCTCTTCGTCTGCGTGCACATCTTTTACGCCGATGACTGCTGTAGCCTCGACGGCTTCAAGTTTATATATGACCTCTTCGATCTCACGCGGATAGATGTTTATACCCTTTGATATGATGAGGTCCTTTTTGCGATCAACAATGTAGATAAAGCCCTCTTCATCGATCTTGCCAAGGTCCCCAGTCTTTAGCCAGCCATTTATGATGGTCTCATCAGTCACGCCTGGCATGCCGTAGTAGCCTTGCATGACGCAGTCGCCTTTTACGATGATCTCGCCGATCTGGCCGACTGGTAGCTCTATCATCTCATCATCTACGATCTTGACCTCATAGCCATTTAGCGCAGGGCCTACGCTTAGAAGCTTTTGCTTGTCAAATAAATTTGCCGCTACGACTGGCGAGCATTCGCTAAGGCCGTATCCTTCAACGAGCGTCGCGCGCGGGAATTTCACTCTAAAATCATCAATCGTTTGCTTAGCAAGCGGAGCAGCACCACTTACAAATAGCCTTATGCGGTTAAACCATCTAAAATACCAAGGAATTTTTGCCTTGCCAATGGCTGTATAGATGGCTGGGATACCCAAAAATACAGTGACTCTTTTAAGCAGCGTCTGCTTTAGCACATTTGAAAATGGAAAGACTGATCTTACAAGCACCATCGAAGCGCCCGCATATATCGGTAAAAGCACCATCGCTGTGAGCGTAAAGCTATGAAACATCGGTAAAAATACGATAAATCTATCGCTTTTTTTAACCTTAAAACGCTCGTGAGCGCCGATGACGTTTGAGAAGATATTTTTATAGCTTATCATCGCACCCTTTGGCTTGCCTGTGGTGCCTGAGGTGTAGATGATGTGCATGAGATCGTCTATTTTAGGGTATTTTGTGATGCTTAGGGTGTATTTGTGATTTAGCGCTTCGCTGAAATTTACATTTTTTACAACGCCGTTATTTTCATAGCCCTTGCTCATATCCTCTTTTGAAATTTGTGGAGTTGAAGATAGATAGGCACTCTCGCCATACTCCTCATCGAAGCTTACATAGTCGTCTTTTGAGGCGCTTTGAAGCTTTTTAGGCGTTTGACCGATCCAGATGATCTTTCTTAAAATTTCAAGCTCGTTAAGTGCTATTAGCTCCTTTGCAAGCGAGCTGGAGGCAAAGAGCACCCTTGCGCCGCAGTCGTTTAATATATACTCAAACTCATTTGTCTTTAAAAAGGTGTTCATCGGCACCGCGACCGCTCCGATAGCCGTGATAGCAAGGTATGAGATGATAAATTCTTTCGAATTTGCCACCGCCATAGCCACTTTGTCGCCAAAATTTACCCCACAAAGCTGCAAGTAAGCCGCCACTTTATCGACGTTTTGTTTTAGTTCGTGGTATTTTAGCTTCTCTTTTTCATCAAAGATCGCTATCTGGTTTGGACTTTCTTTTGCTACTTTGGTCAAAATTTCATAAAAATTATTATAAGAGTATTGCATTTTTAGCCCTAGAAAGAGTATTTAAATGTTGTTGCAACTATCTGTATCTTGCCAGTTTCAAATTCTCCTGACATTGAGCCCATGCCATTGCGAGTGCCATTTTTTATATCTGTTGCACGCTTTTTATCACGGTGCTGATATACATAGCCAAGCCCTACCTCTAAATTTGGTGTAAATTTATAATTCACTCCAGCCGTGTAAGCTTGAGAAGTGGTGTTTGGAAGCTCCAAGCCAGTATGCTCGCTGCTAGTTATATCTTCATCATATGAAAAGCCAGCCATTAGCCTAAGTTTTTCATTGACATCGTAGGCAAGACCTATCCTATATGTGTTTGTATCCTTTGCGTTTTTAACGACTGGATCGTCCATAAATGACTTAAAGTATCCGCTAAGCGGAGAACTCGTGTGAGCTGCTGTCTTATCGCCAAATTCAAAGTCATAATCTTTAAATTTAGACCAGTAAGTCCTCTCAAATGCTAGCAAAAGTGTAAAATCGCTAAATTTATATCCAGCTGCAAGCACTAGCTGAGCAGGTAAAGGGATCTTGACGCTAGTTTTGCCGTGATAGCTTATAGGTGCAAGCTGTCCGTTAAAGTCAGCGTCGGTGCTACCTTTTAGCTCCATATCAACCTTTGAGCGATATGTTACAGCTAGGCTAAGGTCTTCAATTGGTCTATATGTAAGAGCGACGTTGTAACCGTAGTTTATCCCATCGCCTTGTATCTCTCTGTAGCCAAAACCTCCAAAGTCGCTTGCTATCTTACCCTTGCTATAAACGCCTCTAGCGCCCAGAGCAACGGCAAGCTTATCATTTATGCGGTAAGCCACGGTTGGATTTAGCTCGACAACTTGCAGTTTAAATCTCTTGCCAGTAAAAGCAGTAGCTGGATCCTCCCACGAGATGCCAACGGCAGCAGGCACGGCAAGGGCTAGTCCAAATCTCCAGTTTTCATAAATTTCTGGCGTTACAAAGCTAAATGTGCCAGCTAGCGAGTCAAATTTCTTTGAGCTGTAGCTTTTGCCATCATCGCTTTTAAAGTCGATGGAATTTATATGAAACCAACCAAGCGTGCTTTCAAAATGGTGAAGCCCGTCTAAAAACATCATATTTGCAGGGTTAAAATAAGCCGCATCAGCCCCAAAACTAAAGGCTACGTTACTAGCAGCAAGCCCTAAAGAGTCAGCACTTTGCTCAGGGACCTTATAACCCCCAGCATTTAATAAAGAACACGTCGCAACAATGCTTAAAAGCACTCTTTTCATAGCTTTTCCTTTTCTAGGTTTCTTAAAATTTTGATCTCATCTTCCCAAATACTCTCGTCAATCGTCTCTAAAATCAAGGGAATTTCGCCTATTTTATCATCATTTATTATATTTTCAAAAGCGCCAAGCCCAAGCTCGCCCTTGCCAAGGCTCTCGTGTCTGTCTTTTTTTGAGCCAAGTCCAAATTTAGCGTCATTTAGGTGCATGCCAGATAGAAATTTGTAGCCGATGATCGCATCAAATTCGCCCATCGTCTTAGCGTAAGCCTCTTTGCTTCTTAGATCGTACCCAGCGGCAAATGCGTGGCAAGTATCGATGCAAACGCCAACTCTGCTCTCATCGTCTGCTCTCTGGGTCAAATACGCCAGCTGCGTAAAGTCAAAGCCTAAATTTGAGCCTTGTGCGGCTGTGTTTTCGATGACAAGCTTTACGCCGCTTGTTCGTTTTAGCGCTTCGTTTATGCACCTAGCGATGTTATCTAGGCACTCGTTTTGGCTTATCTGCTTTAGGTGTGAGCCTGGGTGAAAATTTAAAAGCTTTAGTCCAAGCTTGCTAGCTCGCTCTATCTCATCGATAAAGGCTTCAAGGGATTTAGCTCTTGCCTCTTTTTCTGGATGGCCTAGATTTATGAGGTAGCTTGCGTGTGGCAAGACGTGATCAGCGCTTATGCCAGAGGCCTTTAAATTTGCTTTAAACTGCTCTATTTCGCCCTCGCTTAGCTCTTTTGCGCTCCATTGGCGCTGGTTTTTTGTAAAAAGCGCAAAGGCATTTGCTCCTATTTTTGCAGCATTTATCGGTGCGTTAAAGACGCCTCCAGCCGCACTTACGTGAGCCCCTATGTATCTCATTTTAACTCTTTTATTATCACTTTTATTTTATTTTTGCTGTCGATAAATTTGACGTAGTTATCGCAAACTTCGTATTTTATAAAATAAGAACTTAGATCTTGTCTAAAGCCGCACTCTGTGGTGCTTAGACCTTTGCCGTCATAAATTTTTTGCCTTTGCAAAATCTCTTCAAAAAGGCTCTCGTAATGCGGCGCTAGAAAAAATTTCTCGTTAAATTCAGTCTTTTTAAAACAAGCGCTATTTACGCAAATTTTGTCCTTTATATTGATATTTGCGGTATTTACGCCAGAGCTATAAATTTGCAAATTTAGATCATTTTTGTATGTATGAAAAAATCCAACATCATTTATCTTTATCATCGGAGAAAATAAAGTGACCTGAAAAGCTTGCGAGCTTTGCGGTGTTTTAGTCGCAACACAGCCTGAAAAAATGAGAGCAGATAATAAAACAAGTGAAAATTTCTTCAATGATTTGTCCTTTTATGTAAATTTAAGTTAAAAAGTAATATAATCCCAACTTCATAACCGACCGTGGCCCATTCGTCTAGCGGTTAGGACATCGCCCTTTCACGGCGGTAACACGAGTTCGAGTCTCGTATGGGTCACCACTTCTAAAAGACAAAATCTTATCCACATAAGCTTTAAAATCTAGTTAATCCAAATTTCAAGCCTTTTAAAAATAAATTCTTAAATTTTCGTTTTGTAAAAAAGATCAAATTTCACGTCTAGTAAAATTTAAAAAAGAGATTTCGCGCGAGTATAAAAGCAAAAAGCAGTTAAATTTAGCCCTTTAAGTGGCTCTAAATTAACTGCGAAATTTACATCTGATGTGGCTTGCCTAGTAAAAATCCCTGTGCATACGAAATTCCAAATTTCTTTATATATTCTAAAATTTCTTCATTGCTCACAAACTCAGCCACTATCTTATAGCCTTGTCTTCTAGCAAAGCTCACGA
The DNA here is from genome assembly GCF_000466685.1 of Campylobacter concisus UNSWCS. Lineage (GTDB taxonomy): Bacteria > Campylobacterota > Campylobacteria > Campylobacterales > Campylobacteraceae > Campylobacter_A > Campylobacter_A concisus_A. Next base: position 21,303 of record NZ_ANNG01000006.1, on the reverse strand, counting down.
TAGTCTCGACCAAAACCCTTGCGTTTTCATCGGTTGGTAGCTTTTTGATGATCGAGCCATCTATCTTGATGTTATCTATATCAAGCTCTAAAATTCGGTAGTAGTTTGAGTAGCCAGAGCCAAAGTCGTCGATTGAGATTTTACATCCATATTTTTTAGCTCTTTTTATAAATTCATTTGCCATGCCGTAGTCGCTAAGCTCTTCGCTCTCTAGCATCTCAAAGCAAACTCTACTAGGATCTGGGCAGCTCTCTAGCTTTTCATCTAAAATTTCTCTAACACCAGGATCAGTTAGATCTGAGCTTGAGAGGTTGATAGAAAATGTATAGTCTGGATATTTTTTCACTAGATCAAAGGCTAGGGCGATCACTTTTTTTGTTATCTGAAGATAAAGTTGCGTTTTCATTGCGATCTCTAAAAACTCGCCTGGGTAGCGGATCTTGCCGTTTTGATCGACTATACGCACCAAAACTTCGTAGTATTTTGCCTCTGTCTCATTTTCATGCACGTTAAAAATTCCCTGACACTCGACTATCACCTTGTCGTTTTCTAGGGCATACTCGATGAGTTCGGTTATGAGTTGGTTTTTATAGTATCTCATCTCGATCGCGTCGTTTTCGAGATAGTAGTAGATTTCGTTGCCGCTATCACTTGCTTGTTGATTAGCTAGGATTGACTGCATTAGACGATTTGTTTGCGGTGTGTCATTTGATAAAGATACGCCAAGAGTTATCTTGATACCAGGTAGGTTTTCAAATTTACCATCTATCTCGATGTTCATCCTGCTAAAGTTAAAATACTCTTTTATAAAGCCGATATCTCTAACGATGTCATCGCCTTGATAACAGATGTAAAACGCATCATCTTGAAATCTAAATAGCTCAGCATTTATAGAGTAGGTATCAACACAGAGTTTTAGTGTATTTGCCACCGCTTTTAACATAGCGTCAATAACCTTTGTTTGGTAGAAAAATCTTAGCATCTTGTAGTTTTTGATGCTTATGCTGATCACAATTCCATCTTTTTTCGCCTCTATCATCTCAGTCAGAGCAAAATAGTTTCCAAAGCCAGTTAGCTTGTCGATTGAGGATTGAATTTTTATCTGCTCATTTTTTTGAGTTAGCTCTTTAAGCATGCTAAGCTCTTTTGTCCTATCAAGCTTTATAGCCATGTAGCCCTCTAGCTTGCCCTCAAAGAAAAATGGCGCAAAACGCACCTTTTCATAGAGCAGTTTGCCACTTTTTGTTCTGCTTATCAGCTCGTCGCTTTCCCAAGAAGTATGCTTATTTATGGCATTTCTTATCTCAGCATAAAAGCTCTCTGGGTGCATATTTGATTTTAAAATTTTAGGGCTTTTTCCGATAACGTCTTTTAGTTTATATCCACTTTTTGCCTCAAAGGTTTTATTTACATATAAAATTTTATTGTCATTGTCGCAAAAGACTATCGAGCTGTGTCCAGCATCCACTGTCGTTTTTAGAAGTTTTATCTGTTTTAACTGCTTGGTTAGTACCCTTGCTTGATAAAAAGTTAAAGCGCAAAATAACACAAAACTGATAAAACAAAGCACTTGCATTATTACTATATTTCGTATCATTATTTTGTAAGAGGCTAGGGTATCATCTCTAAATTTTCTTAGTGTTTCTCCAAGTTTTAGATCAACAGAGTCTTGAGCTACGGCACTTAGGTTTTTTGCAAATTCAAGCGCATAAGTTGCCTTGTTTAGCACCAAGATCGCTTTTGTGTCGTTTTTGTAAGTATCTTTATACTTTTCTATCTGCTCTTTTGTTTGATTTAGCGTTTCGGGGCTGATTAGGGCTGAGCTTTTTATCGCGTGAAATATCACATTAAGCGCATCTAGCTTCTTCTCTGATGCTATTTCAAACTCACCTGATAAGATATAAGCAGCCATTGACGAGCTAGCGTAGTTTGACCTATCTACAAGCCTTTGTTTTTTTAAAAAGTCGTCGTTTATGACCTTTAAAGTTTTGGCATTTTTCTCTTGGTAAAAGACCTGTATGATCGCGTTTAGCTCATCAAGCTTGGTTAAATTTTGATCAAAACTTCTTAAATTTTTATTTACATCGTCGTAGTTTAAGCGAAGTACGTTGTTCTCTAGGGTGAAGCTTAGCTCATTATCTAGTAAGATAAGACTTAAGATCGTATCATTAAATTTACTAACAGCAGTAACTGCTCTATTTGCCATGTAGATGTAGGTTGAGCTAAAGCAAAAGATAATTGCTAGGACGATTAAGATGATATTTGCTTGTCTTTTATTCATTTAGTATCCTAGGTCTGCGTCCATTTAGTGTTTGCAAAAATTTATAAATTTGCTCCAGCTCTTCGCTACTTAGTGTGTGGATCAGCTGATGATAGCTCACAAAGCCTATGACCTCTTTTAGATCGCTCATTTCGCCACTACTTAGATATGGAGCTGTTCTTGCTACATTTCTAAGCGAAGGCACACGCATAAGGCGCCTGCTCTCACTAGCATCCTTTAAGCCCACGTTTTGCATCAAATTCCCACCTAAATTTCTACCATTGTGGCATGCCACACAGCCTATTTTATTAAAGAGCTCAAAGCCCTTTTTTGCCTCAGCATTTATGGAGTCATCATTGCCAGCTAGATACTCATCAAATGGTGAATCAATGCTCAAAACCGCCTTTTCAAATTCCACCAAAGCATCTACTATATTTTCGTAGTTTATGCCATCATCGTATGCGTCATTAAACAAAATCCCATACTCGCCTATGCTTTTTACCTTTTTTACTATCTCATCTTTGTTTGAATTTAGCTCATTTCTAGAATTTATCGACTCTTTTACTTGATCTTTTAAGCTTCTTACTCTGCCATCAGTAAAAAATAGAAAATTTAAAGCCGAATTTAGCACGCTAGGCGGGTTTATGACGCCCTTTTGGCTGGTGTAAGATGAGTTTGTACCGCTTAAATTCCAGTATAAGTTGTGGCAAGTTTCGCATGAGTAGTTTTCAGTGGTGCTTAGTCTTTTGTCAAAAAAGAGCTTTTTACCGATGTAGGCTTGTTTTTCGTCATATTTTGATGAAAGCACTGGCTCAAATGATGAATTTGCGCTCAAAATACAAAAAGATACTACCATCCAAAATAAAACTTTTTTCATAAAATCTCCATATTCTTAAGCGTCATTATAGCGGAATTCTTTTTCATAACTACCAAATCGGCTAAATTGTAAAAAATTTAGTTTTTATTTGCCTTTTGAAAAAAATGTTGTATAATCTGAGAAGAATTACACAAATTTCAAGGAGGAACCATGAAAAAAGGTTTTACAATGATCGAGTTGATCTTCGTGATCGTTATTTTGGGTATATTAGCCGCAGTCGCTATACCAAGACTAGCTGCAACAAGGGATGATGCAGAAGTTGCTAAAGCTGCTACAAACTTATCTACTTTGCTAAGCGATGTTGGCGCTTATTATACTTCTCAAGGTAAATTTGCTACCTTATCAGAAATGACAAATGTGCCTTTAACTAATGCCAATGAGTTATTAGCAGCTGGCAAAAAATGCTTGAAAGTTACTTTAACGAACTATAATGCAACGACAAATAAACCTGCAAACGTAAAAGTAGAACAAGGTGACGATAAGACAGAAAGTATTTGCACTGCGATTTATAAAAATAGCGGTGTAGATAAGCTACTTAAAAATACATTTAAATGGAATGGCTTAGCTGCTAATGCAGCTGCTGGTACAGCTGCAACAGAGCAAACAAGTGATGCTGGCGAGTACCCAGTTAGTGGTCTTAGCGTAGCTTTCTAATTTTTCAAACTCAAAATTCTTGGCAAGGAAATTCCTTGCCACTCTTTTTTAACTTAATTTCAAAATTTATTTTTCATTTATAAAAATTCTAGCTATAATCTCGCAACTTCAAATTCAAGGATGAAGTAATGAAAAAAGCTTTTACTATGATCGAACTAATTCTCATTATAGTTGTCATTGGAGTATTAGCCGCGGTCGCTATCCCAAGGATCAGCGCTACAAGAGATGATGCGGTCTTAGTAAAGACTATGGCGGAGATTAGAACTGCTATAGAAGAGATAAATGCCTACTATATATCACAAGGCAAACTAGCCCTTGATACTACAAACAATAAAGTTAAATTTAAAGAGATGACAAATGCTGGGGTTGTGGATAGCTCTGGTGATCTTGGCTTTTTTGCCAAAAATGAAAGGTGTATTTCATTAAAATTCTTTGTTGCAGACCAAAGCTGCTTGGGAGTAGATATCAGCGAGCAAGGCTTATGTAAAAAGCTTTGGGAAGCTCCAGAATTTAAGCGCTTTAGTCAGACCATGATAAAGCCAGCACAAGGAGCATTGCCAGCTCATATCAGCTTTAGTGCTGCTCGAATCGTTTTTTAGCTAGATTTTTACCAAAAGCTTTAAAGTCTGAAATTTACACTTAATTCTTGAAAATTTATAAAAATAAAGTCCAAAACTAATTTTTTCTTGACAACAATAACATTTTTAGATACAATGCGACTTTTTAATGAGGTAGTGGCATAAACTTACAAACACGACTCAGGCGGGGTGTAGCGCAGTCTGGTTAGCGCATCTGGTTTGGGACCAGAGGGCCGAAGGTTCGAATCCTTTCACCCCGACCATGTTAAATGGTGAGTGTAGCTCAGTCGGTTAGAGCATCAGATTGTGGTCCTGAGGGTCGTGGGTTCGATTCCCATCACTCACCCCATTTTGGGCGCTCGTAGCTCAATTGGATAGAGCGACAGACTTCGGATCTGTAGGTTATGGGTTCGACTCCTATCGGGCGCGCCACTTAAAAGACTTTATGCGCTCATAGCTCAGCTGGATAGAGCAACGGCCTTCTAAGCCGTAGGCCTCAGGTTCGAATCCTGATGGGCGTACCACTTATTATTGTTGTGCGGATGTGGTGAAATTGGCAGACACGCCAGACTTAGGATCTGGTGCCCCACGGCGTGGAGGTTCAAGTCCTCTCATCCGCACCATCTTTTTAAATCTTTTTAAAATCCCCAAAAAACTCAATTTTCATTTGAATTTATCAAATTTGCTTATTTAAAATTTAGTAGAAATTTTCATTTATCAAACGATCTGCATTAAATTTATAAAATTTATAGATCAAATTCTTACGCCATTAGAAACAAATAGATAATAAAAACCTAGAGCAAGTGCGGTAGTGTGTTGAAACTGCCGTTTTTAGTAACGCTTAAAGACGCGTGTTGGTCGGCTTGATGAGCTATTTTGAGCCATTTTTGATGAGTTTAATAACGCGCTTTTGGCTTAAACAAGATCGATCAGTGGGGGATAGAAAGATCGGTTGGTTGCAGACTAGGCACTATTGCTAAATTTGAGCGCAAATTTTAAAAATCTAGGGGGGGCTAAATTTAGTCATTTTGGGCATAAAATTTAAAAACGTTAAGGACGCGATGCTTAAAATACAATAGAGGTAGTCTATTTGAACTATTAGATAAGCATATTCTTGTGCGGTTTGTGGCAATTAGTCGTAAAGTCTAAAAACATAAAATTTTAGGGCTAAATCTAGTTTTTTGGGTTTAAATTTAAAAATTTGGACGCTGTGATTTCAAATAATAAAATAAGCCAAATTTGAAAGGTGGGCGGTAAAATTATCGGGTAAAGACGGCTTTTTATGGGTTGTATAATGGCAAGGTTTATCAATGTAGCATAAAGTTGGTTGTGGTTGATATGCCCACTAAATTTAACTACAAAACCAAATGAGATAGAAATTTATGGCTAAATTTGTTTGCTGTGGTTTAAATTTTAGAAGCTACGATACTTAAAAAAGAGATCAAATTTACAACGAAAGCGCTAAATTTGAGCTATCAGAAAAGATGCTTTTTTATGGTTTATGTTCTCAATGCCTTGATAGATCGTGATAATGGTGGATAGTTACGTTTGATATGCGCTTACTAGTTTAACTATAAATAGAAATTTACGCCTAAATTTAACCATTTCGTGAGCTAAATTTAAAAAGATAAAACAGGGTAAATTTACAAAAAGAAGTAATAAATTTAAACTACTAGAAAATGCTGATATTATGTGCGGGGGCATTGCTTGTGGCTATCGACAACACAGTTGGTTATAGTTGATGTATTCTCATCAAAATTTTTAATAACATAGAATTTACGACCAAATTTAACTATCTCAGGAGCCAAATTTTATATCTTGAGCTAAATTTAAAGAGTAAAAACAGAGTTAATTATAAATTTGGGCTGTTAGAAAAATGGTTGCCTTGAGCTGGCGGCAGTGTTTTAAGAGCTAGCGATAATGGAGTTGGTTGATTGCTCTGCTCTAATTAAATTTAACGAAAAAACTTAGTAGCATGAAAATTTACGATGAAATTTAGTAGTATCGGACTTAAATCTAAAATTTTACTAGCAAATTTTTAGCCAAATTTACACTTGCTTCGAAATTTACTCAGCAATCAGCTTGATCTAAAAGCGCTTTTAGATAGTAGTTTGCCTTTTTAAAGATATAGAAATTTGTTTGCGTAGTGGCCTTTTGTTTAGACAATAAAGCGTGCCTAAATTTACGAAAATGTAAATTTAGTAGTGATCGTTTTTGGTTTCATAGATAAATTCTAGCGCCAGCTGTTATTTCTGATAAGTGATATTTAGCGCCTTATGGCAGGTTGATTAGACTAACTATGGGTCAAATTTAAACAACCACAAGATGATTTTGATTAAAAACAGCAAATGATCAAATTTAGCCCCCAAGCGAGGGCTAAATTTAGAAATTTACAGTGACTGTAAAATTTTTGGTTTAGAAAACGCAGTGATCGGCTTGATCTCGCCTTTGTATTTTTCTAAATTTACAAGGATCGTGTGTCCGCAGTTGCTTTGAGCGATGCTAGATGTGCCTTTGTCGCGAGTTAGGACATTGACGCAGCCGTGTTTGCAAAGGCTCTTTTCGCCTAGCACTTCAGGATCGTACCACGCACCCTCGCAGATGGCGATGACGTGCTCTGGGATGATGTCAGTGACAAGCGCGCCGACCAAAATTTCGCCCCTGTCGTTAAATACTCTCACCACGTCGCCAGTTGCGATGCCTTTTGCTTTGGCGTCATTTACGTTTATTAGCATTGGCTCTCTAGCGCTCACCTCAGCGTAGTTTCTGATTATTGAGTTATTTAGCTGTGAGTGGAGGCGATATCTTGAGTGTGGGGTTGTGACGCTAAATGGATACTTTTTGGCTTTTTCGCTGCCAAGCCACTCAAACGGCTCGATCCAAGCAACGTGCGGCGCAAAGTCTTTGTAGCCAAATTTAGCGATAGTTGGAGAGTAGAGCTCTATCTTGCCAGATGGCGTGCCTAGGCGGTTTTTGTGAGGGTTTTCTCTAAAAGCGCTAAGTCTTGTGTAGTATCTGCTCGCTTCGTCATCTTGCTCAAATCTAACATATCCCTCTTTCCAAAACTCATCAAAGCTTGGCATCTTGACATTTATGCCTTTGGCTTGCTCGGCTGCGTCTGCGTAAAATTCTTTCGCCCAGCCAAGCTCATCTTTGCCCTCTGTAAAGACCTCTTCTCTGCCCCAGCGTTTGCAGATTTGTGAGCAGATCCAGTAGTCACTCCTGCTCTCGCCCATAGGCTCTACGACAGGCTTGTAAGCCACGATGTACTCGTTTGTAGGCACGCTTTGGTTGATGTCATTTCTCTCGACTTCAAGGGCTACTGGCAAGACGATGTCGCTTAGTTTTGCTGTGCTTGTCCAAAATGGCTCAGCAGTTATCACGGTGTCAAATTTACGCCACGCTTTTACGGCGTTATTTACGTCCTGATGCCTTGTAAACATCGATCCAGACGCCATGTAAGCCACTCTCATGTGTGGGAGCTTGATCTTTGAGCCGTCATAGTCTATCTCTTTGCCAGGGTTTTGCAAAGCCTCGATCGATCTTGAAGATGGGATGGTGACGTTTTTAAATTTCTTCCAAGGAGCGCCATCTACGTTGTCGTATTTCTCGCTGATGCTGGTGCTGATGCCTTTTAGCGACGGAGCGATCTTGTCTGTAGCGCCATTTGCGTAGTTGAGGTTAAACTCAAATCCAAGACCCTCTTTGCCTATCTGACCTAGCATCGCACTAAGTGTTACGATACCCCAAAAGCTCATCTCGCCGTGATCTTGTCTTTGAAGTGATCTGCCTGCGATGATGACGCTTGGCTCTTTTGCAAGTGCTGTTGCAAATTTTGCGATATCCTCAGCTTTTACTCCGCAAATTTTGCTAGCCCAGTTGATATCTTTGACTACCTTGTCGGTTGTGCCAAGCAGGTAGTCTTTAAATTTATTAAAGCCAACTGTGTATTTTTTGATAAATTCTTCGTCATAAAGCTTGTTTTCATATAGATAGTGGCACATGCCAAGCATCATTGCTACGTCGGTATTTGGACGAACGATGATAGCTTCAGAGTCAAGGTATCTTGTGGTGTCGTTTTTAAAGACGCAAACGCTATAAGTTTTTATGCCTGCCTCTTTTATCTTTTTGATGCCAAGATAGCCATCATGTGTTGGTGGTTGCCATGAAATTTGATCAGTTACAAGTGGGTCAGTGCCCCAAAATACAACATTTTTAGCGTTTTTAGCGATAGCCTCCCACTTTGTCGGAGCATCATAAACGGCGCTGTTGCCTAGGACGTGAAGCATGATAACAAGGCCAGCACCCGTTGAGTAGTCGCCGCTCTCTTCTACATATCCGCCAAGCACTTTTAGCATCCTGTGACCAACAGTCCTACCCCAGCTGATCTTGCCGCTACCGCCCCACCAGTAGCACTCGCCGTAGATGCTCTCAGGGCCATACTTATCAAAATTTTCTTTTAAGGCTTTTGCTGCTAGATCAAGTGCAGTCTCCCAGTTAACGCGCACAAATTCCTCTTTGCCACGAAGCTCGCTCTTTGCTGCGCCCTTTGCCTTTAGGTAGCTCTTTCTTACGTATGGATAGAGCACGCGGCTTTCATTTTGGATGAGGTCTGGTAAGCTGTTGTTCATAGTATTTGGGAATTTATCGCCCTCAAATGGATCAACAGAGACGATTTGGTTTGAGTTGGTATTTGCCCAAAATAGCCCAAATCTATTTGCGCCAAAGGTTTTGTTTTGGTCAAAAATGGTCTTTGTTACGCCCTCTATCTTGTTTGCCTGCGCCGCTGTGGCAGCAAGTGCAGAAAATTTTATAAAATCTCGTCTTTTCATATTTTCTCCCTTATGAAAATTTATTTTACTTTTTTGGCATTGTGTTGTAGGTATTTAAGCACTAAATTTAGGTCAGTTTCGTCAAGTGCGACAAATTTCGCATCAACCATGCCAGATAAATTTGCTGGCCACTGAGCAGCTGTAAAGCTGTTTGGCTCGTGCAGTCTGTGGCATGCTGAGCAGGTCTCTTCGTAAATTTTCTTAGCCTTTGCGTAAAGCTCTTTTTGGTTGCCACCAAGCGCGTCATTTGGCACTTCATAAAGCCCATCAACTTGATACCAAACCTCGCCGTAGTCATCTTCAAGATCTTTTACTTTTTTGAAATTTGCCTCGCTCTCGTCATCAAAAGCTACAAAAACTTCAGGATCTTCTACGCTTCTTTGAAGCTGAGCCAAGTAGTTTGCCGACACTACACCACTAACCTTGATCTTACTCGTTTTATCGCCTTTTTCTAAGACTTCAACTGGCGTTAAAACCTCGATCTTACCGATCATCTTGCCATCAAGTGTTATGTTTGCATCTTTTGCGATCACATCAGCACCAAAGGCAAGACTACAAGCTAGCACTGGGGCTAAAAATAGCATTTTCATTTGACAATCCTTAAAAAAAGAAATTAAATGAATTTTATAACCAGCACGCTTAAAATTATATTGCTATATTTAGAGAAAAGTAAGTATTTTAGGGGATTTGAAAGGTATAAAGTAAATTTAAAGTTATAAAATAGGGCGATTGCTCGCCCAAATTTACTTTAAGGATTATTTCTTCATCTGGATAGCAGTTTGTATCATCTCGTCGCTTGTCGTGATGCTTTTTGCGCTCGCTTCGTAGGCCTTTTGCGTGACGATCACCTCGCTTAGTGCTTGACCAAGATCGACGTTACTCATCTCAAGCTTGTTTGCCAAAATTTGCGCCCCATAAACGGTTTCGCCAGCCTTGTTTTTGTAAAAAAATGGCTCGCCAGAGTTGGCTGTTGCTTCATAGAGATTGTCACCAACCTTTGCCACGCCCTGGTCGTTTATGAAGTGATAAAGGGCTACTTTTGCCACTGGAAATGCTCGCGTATTGTCGAAATTTGCCATGATGTTTCCACGATCATCGACGCTATATTTTGATAAAAGCCCCTCAGCGTAGCCATCTCTTTTTATGTTGAAGTCTTTTCTGGCATTTGCTGAGCTCATCATTCCGTTATAAACATCCGCATCGCCGTCGCCCTCGAAGTTTAAATTTACGCCGCCAACGCTCGTTAGTGTATTTGTGACAAGCCTGCCACTGCCATTAAATGTAAGCGAGCCCATTGCCGTATTTTGCACGGCTCCGCTAGCATCAGTTATCGTTGCCACCGCGTCCCAGATAGTCTGGTCGCCAGCTTGTGGGATCTGCTTGGTTAAATTTATAGTAACTAGGCTCTTTGTGCCGTCTGCGTTGTAGATGTCAGAGGTTAGTTTCTCTTTGTTTGGCACTTCAACGAGCGAGGTGACTTCAGCATTTACCTCTAAATTTGCAAAATCCATAAATTTAAGGCTCTTGTCGTTTATCTGCCAAGTGCCGTCACCCTCAAGTGTGGTTGAAAACTCGCTAAATTTACCATCGCCGTCTTTTACTTTTACGACCACGCTGTCACCAGCTTTTGCGCCAAGTGATGTGGTACTTAGCGGGATCTGTCCGTTTAGTGAGATCGTCTTGTTTGTATTATCAAGCGTGTAGGCGTATTCGCTAGCCTCAAGGGCTGTCGTTTTTTTATCTGTTATGCGGCTTGAGTTTAGGTTGCCTTTTAGGCTGATGTTTGTAGTGGCCTCAGCTGGCATAAATAAAAAATGAGGCAGTGTTATGCCCTTTTGCGAGCCAGGATCGCCCAGACTTAGCTCCTCTTGCGAGACCGTGTAAGCTTGTGGGGCGCTTGAGGTTTGACCATATTTTTTAAGAGCGCTCGCACTTGGCGTGGTTGGAGTGAAATTTGCAAGCGTGCCAAGGAGTAAATTTCCCCTAGTATCTACTAAATTTCCAGCCGCATCTATGTCAAAAGTGCCTGTTCTTGTGTAGTAGTTTTTACCTGTTTTATCGACAACGCCAAAGAAGCCATCTCCTCCTATGGCAAGGTCAAAGTTGTTATCAGTGCTTTGAAAGCTACCATTTGACATGTCAAGTGCAGTCGTTTGTTTGGTAGCTCCAAGTCCCACTTGATCGCTAGTTGGGCCACTTCCTGCTGAGACTAGGTTTTGGTTTATTAAATTTTTAAACTCAGGGATTGAAGCTTTGAAACCGACATTGTTTATGTTTGAGATGTTGTTTGACCAAACATCCATGCCAAAGCTTTGCGTCTTGATGCCGCTAACCCCGTTGTAAAAACCTCTCATCATGGCTTTTAGCCCTCGTAGTATTCAGATACTTTATCCATAGAAACGTATTCGCCAGCTACTTTCATCATAGCCTTGCCATCTACAAATTTCACCGCCTCGACTGGGTAGTTGCCTATTTGTGTTTTGTACTCTTTGCCATCTTTGCCAGTGTAAGTTGCCGAAATGGTATATGAGCCATTTGGCACTTGGTTGCCAGACGCGTCTTTGCCGTCCCAAGCTAGGTTATGAACGCCTGCATTTGTCTCGTTTAGATCAGTTGTTCTTACAACTTGACCATTTGCGTTTTTGATCTCGATTTTGCCATTTGCAAGATCTGTTTTAAAATAAAGCGCAAATTTTGCATCTTTTTTCTCATCTGTTAGCGTGACTGCATTTGAGCCAGTTGAGACCATCTTGCCAAGGGCTGAGATAGCGTAGGCATTTGCGTTTGACTTTAGCTGACTTACTAGCTCTTTCATCGCTTTGTTTGTGTTCTCTTGCATCTCGACTGATGCTAGTTGGCTAGTTTGCGTTAGCATCTTTTCAGTATCCATAGGGCTTGTTGGGTCTTGGTACTGAAGCTCTGTCAAAAGTAGCTTCATAAATGCATCTTTATCAAGCTGTCCATTTGGATTAGTTCCTGTGCTAGCTGCAGCGTCTTGTCTTGCTTTTGCCTTTTTCTCGGCGTTTTTTTGCTGCGTTGTTTGTGTAGTTATATCTGAAACTGAAGCCATAATCTCTCCTAAATATATCTTGGTATTACTAGCTCAAGCAAGCTTTGTTCCGCTTGGCCGTTTTCGCTCTCATCGCTTTGATTTGAGCTATATTTGTTTTTTGCTTGTTCTCTTTTTTCTTGTCTTTGGTTTTGATCTGAGAAATTCATCTCAAGCTCGGTAAATCCCATATTTACAAGGCTGTTTTTAAACTCAGCCTGGTTTTGTAAAAAGAGGTTCATCGTAGCTGTTGTAGAGTTAAAATTTACATGCAAATTATTGCCGCGATTAACCATCGTGATCTCGACCTCGCCTAAATTTAGCGGGTTAAGTGTGATGTTAAAGCGAGTGATCGGTGCTTTGTAGTTTTGCACCTGCTCTTTTAGCGTAGAAGAGAAATTACTAAGCGTCTCTTTTATCTCCGCCTTTGTCTGAAGCTGGTGTTTAGCGCTATTTGCGATATCTTTTACCATTTGATTTAGCTCTGATTTATTATCACTACTAAATGTCTCCTCGCTTGGCTCAGCCTCGCTCATCTGCTCTCTTTCAGGAAAGAGTAGCGACTCAAGAGTTGGGGCTTTTTGCGCCTTTTGCTCGTGTAAATTTACCTTTACTTTTGGCTCTTTTGGCTGCTCATCTGGCTCAATATCCACTATTTCATCATCAAGCTTTACTTCACTATCATCTAGCTTTTTAGGCTCTTCTTTGACTAAATTTTTAACTTCGCTGACTGGATTTGCCATAACCTCTTTTAGCAAAGTATCAAGCTTTACGACCTCTTTTGGCTCGTTTTTGATGATAGTTTGCTCGACCTCGTTTTTTAGCTCTTTTAGGTAAAAAGGCTTGTCCTCAGTCTTTATCGGCGTGAAGAATTCCTGTTTGCCTAAATTTTTAAACATCTCGTTTAGTTTTGGCACATCTTCATTTGAAATTTCTATATTTTCGAGGCCAAGGTCAAATTTCTTAGCAAGGTCGATAAGATCGTTAACGCTTTTAACGTTGCTAAGCTCTTCGACGTTTTGGGGCACACTTAAAAAATTTGCTATTTTGTCGCTGAAATTTGGAAATTTACTTACCTTTTCATTGCCGTTTAGTATCTCTAAAACTTGCAAAAGCTGCATGAAATTTGCATTTTCATAGAGCTCATTTTTTGTATCTTCGTCCAAATTTTCTTCAAGTGCGGCCGAAATTTTTGCCACGCTTTCGTTTTGCGCCTTTTCTATCGTCTCTTTTTGGATATCAACAGTTTTTACTATCTCTTTGACATCCTTTTCGGTGATCTTTTGACCGCTATTTGCTTTGCTCGCAGCCGCATCCAAAACCATCGACAAAAACTCGCCGTTGTTTTGAGACTTCTTCGCAGCCGCAGGCTTTTTAGTAGCCGCAGGAGCTAGCAAATCTACGTTGTTTTTCGCTGTGTAAGCTTGCATTTAATCCCTTTAAATTTAAAAACTTAACGCTTACATGCAAAATCTATTCCAAAAATTAATTTCTTGATATCAGCTTAAAATTTATAAAAATTTGGCTATAATCTGCCCCTATTTAAAAACTGATGAAGCGAAAAATATCAAACTAATAAACGGAGAAACATTTGGAAAAGATACGAAATATAGCCGTCATCGCGCACGTCGACCACGGTAAAACAACAATGGTTGATGAGCTTTTGAAGCAGTCAGGAACATTTAATGAGCATCAAAACCTTGGCGAGCGTGTAATGGACAGCAACGACATCGAAAGAGAGCGTGGCATCACGATCCTTTCTAAAAACACCGCCATTCGCTACAAAGATACAAAGATCAACATCATCGACACCCCAGGCCACGCCGACTTTGGTGGCGAGGTAGAGCGTGTTCTTAAGATGGTTGATGGCGTTTTGTTGCTTGTTGATGCGCAAGAGGGCGTTATGCCACAGACTAAATTTGTCGTCAAAAAGGCGCTATCTCTTGGACTTCGCCCAATCGTCGTCGTAAATAAGATAGATAAACCAGCTGGCGATCCAGACCGCGTTATAAATGAAATTTTTGACCTTTTTGTCGCACTTGACGCAAATGACGAGCAACTAGAATTTCCAGTCGTTTATGCAGCTGCAAAAAATGGCTACGCAAAGCTAAAATTAAGTGATGAAAACAAAGATATGCAGCCACTTTTTGAGACTATCCTAGCTCACGTACCAGCTCCAAGTGGTAGCGACGATAACCCACTTCAGCTTCAAGTTTTCACGCTTGATTATGACAACTACGTCGGCAAGATCGGCATTGCGAGGATTTTTAACGGCAAAATAGCTAAAAACCAAAACGTTATGCTTGCAAAGGCTGATGGCACAAAGACAACTGGTAGAATTTCAAAACTCATCGGCTTTATGGGACTTGATAGGATCGATATAAACGAGGCTGGCACTGGCGACATCGTAGCGATCGCTGGCTTTGACGCGCTTGACGTTGGCGATAGCGTCGTTGATCCAAACAACCCTCATCCGCTTGATCCGCTCCATATCGAAGAGCCAACACTTAGCGTTGTATTTTCTGTAAATGATGGCCCACTTGCAGGCACTGAGGGCAAACACGTCACATCAAACAAGATCGATGAGCGCCTTGCAAATGAGATGAAGACAAATATCGCGATGAAGTATGAAAACATCGGCGAGGGCAAATTTAAAGTAAGCGGTCGTGGTGAGCTTCAGATCACCATTTTGGCTGAAAATATGCGCCGCGAGGGCTATGAGTTTTTACTTGGCAGACCTGAGGTCATCGTAAAAGAGATAAACGGCGTAAAGTGCGAGCCATACGAGCTTTTAGTGATCGACTCGCCTGATGATACGACAGGTACAGTCATCGAAAAACTTGGCAAAAGAAAGGCTGAAATGGTCTCTATGAACCCAACAGGCGACGGCCAAACAAGGATCGAATTTGAGATCCCAGCGCGCGGTCTTATTGGCTTTAGAAGCCAGTTTTTGACTGATACAAAAGGCGAGGGTGTTATGAACCACAGCTTTTTGGAGTTTAGGCCACTTAGCGGCACCGTCGAGCATAGAACAAATGGCGCGCTAGTTTCGATGGAAAACGGCGTAACGCTTGCTTATTCGCTATTTAACTTGCAAGATCGTGGCGTGCTATTTCTTGATCCACAAGCAAAAGTCTATGTGGGCATGATCATCGGCGAGCATAGCCGTCCAAACGACCTTGATGTAAATCCAATAAAAGGCAAAAACCTAACAAACGTGCGTGCAAGCGGTAGTGACGATGCGATCAAACTAGTACCGCCTAGAAAGCTAAGCCTTGAGCGCGCGCTAGAGTGGATAGAAGATGACGAGCTAGTCGAGGTTACGCCTATAAATATCCGCGTTCGTAAGCGCTATCTAGACCCAACAGAGCGCAAAAGAAAAGCAAAACTATAATCCAAATTTGCTAGCAAATTCCCTTTGGTACCAGCCAAAGGGCTAGCAAGTCAATTTAATCCCCAAAAGCAAATTTAATAATCTAGTTTGTAAATTTATCTGTTTGTGCCAAATGGAGCTGGCTAAATTTAGTCAAATTTGGGTTTTGGCTGCTGTAAATTTATAAAAGCTACTTTTTGTTTTTTGGGTTCTGGCGCTTCAAATTTGTAAATTTATGCTTGATAAGTAAATTTGTCCGATCTGATGCCGTCACGATAAATTTAAAGAGTAGTTTGCGTTTTACAAAGACTATTTTTGCCCACAAAAGCAATCAGCTGTGGTGATTGATTTTGCTTATTTAAATTTGCAAAATGGCTAAATTTAGGTTTTGGGGCTGTTAAATTTGCTTATTTGACTATCTCTGTATCCAAAATTTGATAGTGGCTAAAATTTAAATTTGTCGCTTGACTGAATTTACTTGCGTGATTGTAGTGGCGTTGCTATGAGTGGCTACTTTATCCGCACAAACAGACTAAATTTAATGAAATTTAGTCCTTTCTTGCTCTAAATTTGTAAATCTATGTGAGTTGGTAGAGTTTGAGTGATCTAAATTTTGGCTATGGTGGGCAGCTTTAGATATTGGCTCAAATTTACATCTGTCAGTGCTTAGCTAAAGCATCTAGCAGACTTTAAATTTTAAAATGTAGTCTGAAGCGAGATTTATAGCAAGCGAAGGGCTAAATTTAGTTTGGATATTTGTAAATTTATCTAATTAGTAGATTAAATTTAGACCTTGTCTAAAAACTAGCTTTCAAAACCACTCAGCAAGCTGTGAAATTTGGCAAATTTATCACCTCAAACCACAACAAAGCTACCTAAATTTATAAAAAGTGCAGGGCGCAAATTTAACTAACGGATCTTTTTTAGTTTGGATTTTGAAATTTTATAAATTTTTGATGGCATATCTTCAAAAAAATGCTCATCAACAACTTCATCAGCCACGCTTCTAGCCCAAGCTTCATCAAATTTCATACCATTTTTATTTGCGCTACTTGAATAAAGCCAGTCAAATTTGCTTAGGAATTTCTCGTGTTCGCACTCTTTTACGACTCTGATCGCCTTTAAATTTGGATATAAAAATGTCGTCTTTCTCGAGCGACGGATGAAATTTTTATATTTTTTTGGTGCTCTTGCAAGCTCACGTAAAACGCTAAATTTAGCCGTCGTGATGAGGCAAGGTTTGCCCTCGTTTCGCATTTTGGCGTGGTTTATCTCCTTGTAGTCCTTGCTTAAAAAGCCGGCCGTCGTGTCAGTTTGCGCTAGGTATATCATCTCTCTTCTTTGAAAGTAAAAATATGCATGATATGATGAGAGCAAAGCCTAAAAAGTCCCAAAAGACAAACTTCGTCCCAAGCCAAAAATAGTCAAAAAAGGCCGCACTTAGTGGCTCTATGCAAGCTATCATGCTAGCTTTTGAGGCGCCTATGAGCTTAACTCCAGTCATATAAAAACTAAATGCAAATATCGTGCCAAGCGTGATAACGGCGAAAAATGCTAGCCACTGCGCCGTGCCACTAAGTCCCGTGAGCTCCCAAACTCTCATATAAAGGCAAAGCACCACGCCACCTATCACCATGCCCCAGCCAAGGGTCAGAGCTACGGAATATTTGGCATTTAGTCTTGTGGGGGCAAGGTTGTAAACGCAGACGCAAACAGCACTTACTAAGCACCAAAATAGCGCTTTTGGTGAGATGACAAGGGCTGAAATTTGAGCGTGCGTAGCAAGAAAAAAGACCCCAAACATCGCACATAGTAGTGCCAAAATTTCAAGTGGCCTTGGCGCTCGCCTCTCTTTTAGGCAGATGATAGCTAGGATGAGAACTGGAGCGGTGTATTGAATGACGGTCGCAACTGCGGCGTTTGAGAGCTCGATCGAGTAAAAATAAGCATACTGCGTCATCATGAGCCCAAGTATGGCGTATATAAGAAGCTCTGCTAGCAGTTTTACGTCAGTAAGTGGCGCAAAAACGGCCTTTGGAGCCTTAAAAGCGTAGTAAAGCACGATAATTGAGCCAGCTAGCAAGAGCCTATAAGGTACTAAAAAATCAGCGCTTATGCCCTGCGAGAAGAGATACTGTCCGCAAACTCCGCTAAACCCCCAAAGTACGCCACCAACTAGCGTAAGAAGCACTCCAAGTTGATGGCTGGACAAAATTTATCTATCTTTATGTAGCTGGGCGTCTTTGCCGTAGTGTGGCGAATATGGCCCATACAGTATGCAGTTGTGGCAGTTGCTAGAAAAGAGATAGGCATCGGCCATTGCCGCTAGATCATATGATTTATCTGAGATGGTATTTGCCACCTGTGAGATGACGGCTGAGACTAGCATGCCAAGGAGGCTACTTTGACCGCTACTACTATCTTCGATGGCTGTTGCTGTTCCATTCCAGAGGGTAGCTCCGTTTTTTATATCGACTAGCTTTGCTTCAAGGACAACTCTTGTCGAGCTTGAAATAACGGCATAGCTTGTGCCGTACTCTTTTATGTTGATGTAAAGCACGCTATCGGCTTGAAAAATTTTATCAAGCTTATTTAGTGGGACGGCGGCGATCTCGCTTGGTTCGGTTATGCCATTTTGCTTAAATGTATCATTTACAAGAGCCACTGGAAATACGTAGTATCCAGCCTCACTAAGCGGGGCTACTGCGTTAGCCAGCACTGCTGCTGAGCCAGCTACATCGGTGCTATCGTTTGTTGGCATGAGCACTAAGATAGAGTGGGGCTTTTTTTGTAAAAAGGCGGTGTAGTCGTATGGCTCAGGTTCTTTTACGGAGCATCCAGTAAAAAATATCGCCAAAAGAGCCACGGCTATAAATTTAAGGCTATTTTTCATTTTTGGCCTCCTCTACTTTAGGCGTTTGAACTAAATTTTTTGAGCCCTTGATGAAATTTATATACTCCCTTGACTCTGGGAAATTTTGCACTTCTTTGTCAAAATTTACATTTGCAATGCCTAAATTTCCATTATTTAGATATAAAAGTCCAAGGTGTGCATATACGCCAGGGGCGATTTTGTAGCCCTTTTGCGTTGAGAGCTGGACTAAATTTTCTAAGCGTGAAATTTGCTCGTTTGTATCGCCGCCCTCATTTAGATATGTGTATAAAGCATTGTTATACGTGCCATCCCAGTAGTAAAGCGACCTTGGTGTATCTGGTTGATTGCAGCCTGCAAGTAATAGCGCAAAAAGCACAAGGCAGGTAAGTTTTATTTTACTTGCCATGCTCCGCTCTCTATGCCGTTTACTAGGTTATTTACGGCCTCTATGATAGCTAGGCTTAGCACCTTGCCATTTAGCGTAGAGTCGTATCCTGCTGAGCCACCAAAGCCTATGATTTCTCTGTTTGAAAGGGTGTATTCGCCAGCGCCGCTAACTGAGTAGACGACCTCTGCGGTTTTGGTATCGACAACGTTTAAATTTACCTTTGAGTAGGCAGTTTGCTTTTTGCCTCTGCCAAGTATGCCAAATAGCTGGTGATCGCCTGTTGTTTTGCGGCCAAATTCGGTCACATCGCCAGTTATGACGTATCTTGAGCCTTTTAAATTTTGAGCCTCTTTGTTTAGCTCGCTCTCTTGCTTGATCACCTTCATATTTGATCTATCAAGCACTGAAAATCTACCGCTTTGCTGTAAATTTGTTATCAAGATGCTTTGCGCTTGGTTGCCAAGCCTATCCTCGCCGTCACCAAAAACGCCATTTTGATAGGCTGATTGGTTATTAAAGCGGCCAATAGAAACTGAGACTTTTTGTCCGTTATAAACTGAGCCGTAGCTTGCTACTTTTGGAGTTTCAACCACTCTTGAGCTCTCGCTTGCACATCCAGCAAAAAGCGCTGCGATCACTAGAGCTGCACTAAATTTTAAAACATTTTTCATATATATCCTTTTATGATAAAAATCTTCATATATTACTAAAATTCCTTTTAAATAGCTTTAAAATTAATCTAGCCGTAAATCTAGTCTTATTTATTGACAAATTTGTCTTAAAGGGAGTAAAATCACGCCAGTTCTAAGTTTTAGAAAGACCTTTTTTGGATACAAAATGCATTCAATCGGAATCGATATAGGCTCAACATCTGCAAAAGTAGCAGTCATGGAAGCTAGCGGCGAGATAAAGGAGCTATTTTTACTGCCAACAGGCTGGAGTAGCGCAGATACGGCCATGCTTATAAAAGAGCGAGTTTTAGCTTTAAACCTTGGCGAGCTATATTTTACAGCGACAGGTTATGGCAGAGTCTCGGTGCCATACGCTGATAAAACCCTTACAGAGATCACTTGTCACGCGCTTGGGGCGCACTATTTTTGCAAAAGCGACTGCACAGTTATAGATGTGGGCGGACAAGATACGAAGGCTATCAAGCTTGAAAATGGCTCGGTGACGGACTTTACGATGAATGATAAATGTTCAGCCGGCACTGGTAAATTTCTTGAAGTGATGTCAAACCGCCTTGGAGTTAGGTTTGATGAGCTTACACGCCTTGCTAAAAATAGCGACGAAGATATATCCATAAGCTCGATGTGCACGGTCTTTGCGGAGTCTGAGATCATAAGTCTCATCGCTCAAAATATCTCACGAGAAAATATCGCAAAAGCGGTGATCGTCTCAGCTATAAATAAAATTTCAAATTTGGTCAAAAAACAGGCAAATACGAGCTATTTCTTAAGCGGTGGCTTTAGCAAGAGCGAGTATGTGAGAGAAAATTTAGAAGTTTGCTTGCAGGCCAAGGTCAGCACACACGAAGATGCGATCTACTGCGGTGCGATAGGCGCTAGCCTTGCAGGGATAAGAAATTTAAGGAGAGAAAATGGCGATAAATGAGAGTATGAGTTTGAGCGAAATTTTCGCTACTTATGATGGCGCTAAGAAAAGTTTAGCCCAAAACGTCGAAGCGGTCAAAAATAGCGGTCAAAAGATCGCAGCGATATTTTGCACCTACACGCCAAGAGAGATCATCCACGCAGCAAATGCCCACAGCGTGAGTGTCTGCGCTACTGGCGATAACGCCGTGGTTGAAGGCGAAAAGTACCTGCCTAAAAATCTCTGTCCGCTCATAAAGGCAAGCTATGGCTTTGCTAAGGCAAACAAGTGCCCATTTGTGCGAAACTCCGATATCGTTATCGGCGAGACTACCTGCGACGGCAAGAAAAAGATGTATGAGCTAATGGGTGAATTTAAAGACGTCCACGTCATGCACTTGCCACATTTCAAGAGCCAAAAGAGCTTGGAGCTTTGGCAAGATGAGGTTAGGGAGCTAAAGGAGCGGCTGGAGGTTAAATTTGACGTGAAAGTGAGCGACGAGGAGCTTAGAAACTCTATCAAGCTATTTAACAAAGAGCGCGAGCTGATGGGCGAAATACAAAATTTCATGAAGCTAACGCCACCACCGATGAATGGCAAAGAGCTTCACGCACTGCTATATGGAAATGGCTTTATATTTGATAAAAAGGAGCAGATAAGCGACCTTGAGATCATCGTAAATAAGCTAAAAGAGTGCGTGAGAGACAAAATTTCACCCGTACATAAGGACGCCAAACGCATCATCATCACAGGCTGTCCAAGTGGCGGGGTCTATGACAAGATCGTACCAGCCATAGAAGAGGCAGGCGGCGTCGTGGTGGCTT
>NZ_ANNG01000005.1 GCF_000466685.1 Campylobacter concisus UNSWCS | reverse complement strand
TGTTAAAGGTATATGCTTCTTATCTAACTTGTGGTTTAGCTAATAAAAAAGTTCGCATGACGTTATCTTAATTTTGATGATTGGATAAAAATTAGTTTGTTAGTATGAAATAGGTCTTTGCAAAAAGTACTTATATAATAATGTCAAATTTTTAAGTATAAAATTGGTGATGCTAAATTTTTATCAAATACAAAAGTATAGTAAGTATATTTTAAAAGAGCAGATATTACTATGTGTACGATTAGTAAAAATATGCTATAATGAATGAGCAAGCAGATAAATAGAATTTGTTTTTAAAAATCAAATAATTTTTTTCTAATTAAAAACACATCCATGTCTTGTAAAATTTGATAGACTTTTAAGCATTATAACATTATTTTGCTTTTCTTTATGCTGTGAATATAAAATTTGATATTTAGCACAGGTAGTTTTTTGTTTTTGAGTAGAGCAAAATAGCTCTGCTGAGCATATTTGGTAGCTTAAGATCTATTGCACTTTGTTGGCCACTTGTTAGATGGTTAGTGACAGATAATACTCGTGATAATTTGGATTAAGAGTCTGCGCAAGCGTTATTACTATTTATACAATAATCTTTCTTTTCATGTAGCTATATGTTTAAAATAAAACTACTTGTTTATCTATGATTTGCCAGTTACGATATCTTTTACTAATCCTGAAAGTGCTGTTGTAAAAAAATATACCAGCATTCAAATACTCTTTGTATAAGCAGCTATGGCATTAGTGTAGAGCCGTGTTTTGATCCACAAAAACTATATTTGATATTTTTTTGTCGAAGAGATTGATATAGTTTTAAAGCATCGCAAATATTAGAAAAAAATTTAGCTATACGTAGTAAAATTTTTACAGTAGCTTTAACCAAAAGGAGCGGTCGTGAAAAATTTATTACTTATGTAGCTGAGTGAAGAGCTACCGCATGGTATGCACGTGCCGAGCAAACTTGAGATCTTTATGTGTAGATCGAGGCAAACAGCTTTTATGACAATGCTAACGAACGCAGACGTGGCTTTCTATATTGAAGGAGGCACAGAAATCGTCTTTTTTACGGATGAACTAAAAAATCGCGATAAAATGCTAAAGCATTTGTTTTACGGCAAAGATTGCAAGCTTGCCGCGGATCAAAGCAGCGACTTTGCGTATTTGCGCGCAGTGGCTCGGATGGCTCGATGTGTGCGCTATAGCTGAATAGAGCGGGCAAGACTAAGATCGTGCATATGGGTTCGGGTTTTGACTAAACTATGACCTATATTTTAGCTCATAACTGGTTTGATTTTTGTAGTTGATTGCAATAGGATATGTTGAAATTTGCTGTGACGATAATTTTAGTATGCTACCAAACAGCGAGGGTGGCGATTTTATTGTGCGTCCAAACTTAGAATTTCAGCAGTGGATAAAGGATGTGTTTAAAATTACTATTCCGCAAACAGCGCTTGAGTTCGTTACGCCTGTGCATATAGACGATGAAAATTTAAACGATGAGTTTTTGATCCGAGTAAAACGCATCGCAGAATAAATCTTAATATAAAATTAAATAAATTTGGTTCAAAATAAGTTAAGCGGATTTTCTCTTATCATCTTTAGTAAAAACAGGCGATATCTAAAAACATAAAAATCAGCCTTTGCGTTTTAGCAAGGTAATAAAAATATTCTAACCAAATTTATAAGTACAAAATTTGCTGTATGTAAATTTAACTAGCTCTATTTATCCTACCTTTATAAAATTCTCTTGGTTTTTAAAGAATGGTTTTAGTGCCTCATAGGCTGCTTGGATCTTTTTAAATTTAGCGTTATATTCGTTTTTGATGCTTTCGCTCTTGTTTGAGTGTCTATCTGGGTGGTAAATTTTAGCAAGGGCTAGGTAACTATCTCTTACAGTTTCGAAGCTGTCATTGTTTGAGCAGCCTAAAATTTCAAAATTTTCTTCTAGTAAATTTGCCAAAGCGCTGAAGCGACTTTTAAATTTGGCTGAGTTTTGGATCTTGTAGTTTCTTTTGAACTCTTTAAATTTGACTTCATTGTAGTTAAAATTTACTATAAATTTTAGATGTTCGCGTCTTGAAATGATCTCTTCTATCAAGTCAAAATCGCTATCTTTTTTTATTTTTAGGCTAAATTTATGATTTTTTTCGTCAAATTTAGACTCATTGTCTTTAAAATTTTGCAAAATGTAGCTAGCAAAAGCTCTTGGAGTGTTGTTTAGCGTAAAGATCATCTCGTTGTTAAAAAACTCAATGTCAATGTTACAGATGTTTGTTAGGGCGTTTCTTTGCACTAAAGACAGTTTTATGGTTTTGTATTTTGCAAAGGTTACGTCAAGCTCATTGCCCTGTTTTTCGTAGAGTTTTTTTATAAATTTTAAGAAGCATTTTCGCTGCGGGATCTCGCTCTCTTCGTAAAAAGAGATGATCTTGTCTTTGTTTGCTAGGGTTTTTGTAAAATTTTTACTTATAAGTGCGCGAAGCTCGCAAAAAAGAGCATCGCTATCGGTTAAAATGCTTAAAGATTCTAAAGTTTGGGTTATATTCATGGGTTTCTCCATTCAAAATATCCCCATTTAAAGCAACTAGCGTTCCAAAGTTAAATTTTCCTGATATTGCTATCTTTTGTATATGCCAAAAACTCATCTTTTAGCTTTTGTTCTTTGTGTAAGATTGCCTCCTCTTTTGTGTGAGAAAGAGCCTCTTTTTGCGGCTTTTTAGCCACGCCTTGCTCTTTTGCAAGCTCTTTTTTGATCTCTTTTAGACTATCGAAAAAATCGTTCATTTTTGCTCCTTTTGCACAAAGGATTTTACTAAAAAGGTTATAAATTTAAAATGAATACAATCTCTTTTTAAGGAAAGTTTTGTTAATATTACAACTTAATTTTTCATGTGCGCTCGTAGCTCAGCTGGATAGAGCATTTGATTGCGGTTCAAAAGGTCAGAGATTCGAATTCTCTCGGGCGCACCATCCTTTTTCTCCACAAATTTTATTTTCAGACCACTTTTTAGATTAGTTAAATTTATAAAAAACTCTATTTAGATATAGCCCTTCTGCAGGTGCTGGTATGCGAGTTAGAGCAGGACGTCCATTTAGCGAAGCTTTGATGAGCTCGCTGCCGTCTTTTTGCTTTAGCGCTTTTAACAAATTTGCAACCATGAGCCGCACCTGGCCGCGTAAAAAGCCATTTGCCTTAAAAACGATGATAGTTTGCTCTTTGTATGCGTAGCAAAATGCTTTATAAATTTCTCGCACTGGGCTTTTTGTATCGCTTCCAGTTTTCATATATGCGCTAAAATCATGCTCGCCAATAAAATTACGCAAAATTTCATTTGCTTTTCTGGTATCAAATTTAGGCAAAAACACCTTGTAGTTTGAGCTAAAAACATCAAATTTACCGTGATCTATCACATATCTATACGACCTTGCCACCGCGTCAAATCTTGCTTGAAAGCTATCATCTACCAAATTTATGCGTTTTATGTGAATGCTTGGATGTGCGTGGCGGTTTATAAGATCTTGCAAGCGCTTTAAATTTTTAAAGTGATCGCCGCAAACGACGCTTGAGCTTTGGTTGTTTGCGTGCACGCTTTTGTCGGTGCGCGAGCTAGAGACCACTCTTTCAAAAATGCCGACGTGAGCTAGGACGCGCTCTAACTCATCCTCTACGCCGTTTTCGTGCGGCTGGGTCTGTGAGCCTTGAAATTTCGAGCCATCGTAGCTGTAGATTAGCTGAATTTTCATCAGTATCTTCGTGTGATCTTAGCTTTATAAAGCAAGACGCCAGCTAGTAAAAATACGAAAAATATGAGCGGTATCGCAAGCGCTGGCTTTGATGAAAAGAGCATTATGAGTGTAAAATATCCAAACAAAACGCCAAAAGTGCCCACATAGACCATGCCTTTTTCATATCTATATGTGACGATGCCAAGGCTGATAGCAAAGAGCGTGCTAGCAAGCGGGAAGAGGGCCACTAGGACGTAGGTGCTAAGGTCTTTTCTGCGCTTATCGCTGCTAGCTGCATCCATCCAGTACTCTTTGATGCTGCCAACGTCGCTTATCTCCTCGCTTTGGGCGGTTCTTATCTTCATTGATTTGAAGTTGCTTTGATGATAAATTTCATCTCTTATGTCATACATTTTGCCCTCGTTTAAAGAGAGCTCTACGCTTTGACCCACGTTTATGATCTTTGCGTTTTTGGCGGTTATTAGGCGCTGTGAGTCTTTTACAAAGGGGTTAAACATCACGATATCTTTGTAAGTTGTGCCATTTTTGTCTTCACTTTCGCTGCCCACATAGACCATCCAGTCGGAGAATTTTTGTCCAAACTGGGTTGGCTTTAAATTTAGCTTAGCGACCGTCTTTTTATAGTCGATGAAATTTGCATTTAACTGGGCGGCTATTGGTATCATTACAATGGCAACTACCAGCAAGGCAGCGCTTAAAAGGGCTGAAAAAGCTAAGAAAAATCTTGCGATCTTATTTGGCGAGCCACCAAGTGTGAAGATAACGATACTTTCATTTTCTTTTGATAGCCTAAAAAGTGTCATCGCAAGTGATACGAAAAACGCTATAGGCACGACAAAGAGCAGCACTCGAGGGAGCATAAATGAGTAGAGTTTAAAGAGCTCGCCAAAGCTGATCTCGATATATGAAGTGATACGCGCGATCTGGATAAAAAAGACGATCGACATGATCAAAAAAAGCGTACTAAATAGCGATGCGAACGTGCCTAAAAAGTTAAACAAAAGATATTTATTTACTCTACTCATAAATGAACCTTAAAATTTCTAAAATTTGCCCGTAAAAAGCGTAGGTGACAAGCAGTCCCAAGCTTAAAAATGGCACAAAGGCTAGTTCGTAGCCCTTTTTGCGAACAATCGCATAGACTGGAAGCGTAAGAAGTGCGGCCAGATAGATCGCCACAAGGGCAAATTTAGCTGGTAAAATGGCTCCGATGATCGCTGCGATAAATATGTCGGCACTGCCCATGGCTTCTTTTTTCATCGCATAGCTCACGACAAATCTCAGTGCCCAAAACAAAAGACCAAAGAGGATTAAATTTAAAATTTGAGCAAAATTTCCTTTAAAGATAAAAAGTAGCAGAGCATAGGCAAATGCGAAAAATAGCGCTGCAAAAAGAAGCGCATCTGGCACGGCTTTATACCTCATGTCTATGATGCTAAGGGCTAGTAGCATGATAAAGCAAAGCCCTAAAAATAGCGCATAAAGCAGGGTTTCTACGCTTAAAATTTCGCCGCACTCTTTAAAAAAGCAGATCAGAAAAAGCAATCCAGAGGCTAGCTCAACCAGCGGATAGATAAGGCTTATCTTTTGCTTGCAAAAGGCGCATTTGCCGCCTAAAAATAGCCACGAAAAAAGTGGGATATTGTGATAAAAATTTAGCTTGTGAGAGCATTTTGGGCAGTGAGAGGCTGGGAAATTTATACTTTCACTTCGTGGCAAGCGGTAGATTAGCACATTTGAAAACGACCCCACACAGATGCCAAAAACAAAAGCAAAAACGGCAAAAAAGATGACTAAAATATCCATTATCTCACTAAACCCCGCCAAATCTTCGCTCTATATCTTTAAATTTAGCCACGATGCTTGCAAGCTCATCCTTGCCAAAGTCAGGCCAAAGTGTCGGCGTGAAAAATAGCTCCGCGTAGCTTGCCTGCCAGAGCATGAAATTTGAAAGCCTGCTCTCGCCGCCAGTTCTAATGAGAAGATCCACCGGCTCGCTCTCATCAAGTGCCGCATTTAGGCTCGCTTCATCTATCTCGCAGCCTTTTAAATTTAGTTTTTTCACAGCTCTTATGATCTCATCTTTTGAGCCGTAGTTGATCGCTAAATTTAAAAGTAAATTTGTATTTTCCCTTGTCGCATCTTTGGTGATCTCTATCTCATTTTTTAGCTCGTCATTAAATGGCGAGATGTCGCCGATCGTGTTAAATTTGATCCCATTTTTTATAAAATCATCACGCTTTAAAAGAAGAAATTTCTTAAGCAAATTCATCAAAAAATCAACCTCTTTTTGCGGTCTTTTCCAGTTTTCGGTGCTAAATGCGTAAAGGCTTAAAATTTTCACCCCATTATCAATGCAAAATTCGCACATATCGCTCACCACATTTGCTCCGGCCTCGTGCCCATTTGTCCGCAAAAATCCACGCTTTTTCGCCCAGCGTCCGTTGCCGTCCATGATGATAGCGAGGTGGTTAAGTTTGTTCAATGTCTAGCCTTTAAAGTCAATTATCTGCTCTTTTTTGCTCCAAAGAGCGCTTACGTTTTGCACCATAACTGCGGCGCTGAATTCGCTTTTTAGCAAGCTTGCGACGTTGCTAAATGGAGTTGCGATCTCATATAAATTTTCATCTTTAAATTTAAAAATAAGAGGCGCAAAATTTGAAAATACTAGAAAAATTCCCATCTCATTTCTCTCTTTTTTAAGCTGAAAAATACCGTTTATACCGCTATACGCAAAGGGTATGTGCACGACGTTTTCTTGCAGAGCAAAGAGCATTTTTGCTAGCACTCTCATCTCATCTTTTGTTTTAACTTCACTTAAGTTTTTAAATAAATAGCTATAAAGCCACGATAAATTCTCGTTTTTTACCAAATTTTCTATCAAATTTAGCCCGTCAGCCAAAACGTCCTCATCTAAAATTTTTGGCTTTTCGTATAAATTTTTTATGACGATGTTTTCACCCTGACTATGCACCTCGCCCCAGTATCTTGAGCCCACGTTTAGCTCTTTTACGCTCTTTGTGTTTAAATTTCTATTTGCGAAATTTAAAACGTATCTGTTAAAGCCGACCTTTTGGCTCACCAAAATGCTAAGTGGCAAGGACGAATTTATCGCTACTAGCGGAGCTTGGCTGTTTTTTGCTATCTTTTGGATGCGCGAGATTTGCTCTATCATAAATTTGCTGCTAGCTCCACGATACGCCCTGCGATCTCGTCTTTTGAGGCAAGCGGCAGTAAAATCTCACTATTTTTTGTGATGAAATTTACCTCGTTTTGCTCGCTTGCAAAGCCATTTTTCTCGCCTAAAATATTTAGACAAACCGCATCAAGCCCTTTTTTCTCTAACATCGATCTAGCGCTTTTAAGAGCGCTCTCGCTTGAGATTTCAAGCTTAAAGCCGATCTTTTTACATTTAAATTCTTTTAAGCTTTGCAAGATATCGACATTTCTCTTTAGGCTTAAATTTAAGCTCTCTCCAACGTTCTCTTTTTTTATCTTGCCATCTATCTTTGTCGGTACAAAATCGCTCACCGCGGCGCACATTACAAGTAAATTTGCGCCCTCGCACTCGCTCTTGCAAAGCTCTAAAAGCTCGCTACTTGAGCTAAATTTAAGGCAAAGAAACGGCTCGTTTGCGGTTTCAAAACTAGCAAGCAGTTTTACCTCCGCACCTGCGTAGTAAAAGGCTCTAGCCAAGGCTCTTGCCATCTTGCCACTTGAGAAATTTGTAATGGCTCTTACATCATCTATCTTTTCGGTTGTTGCGCCGCCAGTGATCACCACTTTTTTGCCAGCAAAAAGTGGCCTGCCAAGCCTTTTAATGGCAGCTTCTACTATTGCTTCAGGGCTTGCAAGACCGCCCTTGCCAACGTCGCCGCAAGCTAGAGTTTTAAACACTGGCTCAACCACTAAAGCGCCGTTTTTCTTTAAAATTTCAAGCGAATTTTGCGTCGCAAAATGCTCGATCATATTGTTATTTGCAGCTGGGGCAACGACTAAAGGCACGTGCGAGGCGGCGATTAGCGTTTGCATAAAGACATTGTCGCAGATGCCAGCTGTTAGCTTATTTATCGTATTTACCGAGGCAGGTGCGATGAGGACTAGATCCATTTTAGAGTAGGCTATGTGATTTACGCCGTCTTGCCAGTTTTGCGTTTGTGAGCTTAAAATTTTATGCTCGCTTAGCGCCTCAAATCCGCTTACACTGCAAAATTCAAGCGCTCCGTCACTTAAAGCCACATAAACATCTGCACCTTGCTTTTTAAGTAGTGATAAAATTTCGAATGCCTTATAAAAGGCGATACTGCCGCAAACGGCAAGTAAAATTTTCTTATTTTTTAACATCGTCTTTGCCAAAAAATTTCTCAAAAAAGCCGCTTTTATTCTCTTGACGACCTCTGCTAATAGCTAGAGCGCCGCTCTCAACGTCTTTTGTGATGGTGCTTCCTGCTGCGATGATGACGTTATCAGCGATATTAACAGGGGCAACTAGCTGCGTATCTGAGCCAACAAAGACGTTTTTGCCGATCTTTGTTTTGTATTTTGCCTTGCCGTCGTAGTTGCATGTGATCGTGCCACAACCGATGTTTGTGCCACTTTCTATCTCGCAGTCGCCAAGATAGCTCAAATGTCCAGCTTTTACGCCATTTAAAACGCCTTTTTTAACCTCGACGAAATTTCCTATGTGCGTATCAGAGATTTCAGAATTTGGCCTGATGTGAGCTAGTGGGCCGATGTCTGAGTTTTTGATGATGCTACTTTCTATCACTGATGAGCTTTTGATTATGCTCTCAGTGATGACGCACTCGCCAAGTATGCTTACGTTTTCTTCGAGCACGCACTCGCCTTCAAATTTAGCCCTGCTATCTATGAAAATGCTCTCAGGCATGCGCATCAAAACGCCAGCTTTCATCAAATTTTGCTTTATCTCATCTTGCATTATTTTTTCAGCGATGCTTAGCTGAAATTTATCATTTATGCCCATGAAATTTTGCTCATTAACATTTACTGCAACGCACTTTAAGCCCTTTTCATTTGCTATTTTTATGGCGTCAGTTAAGTAGTACTCTTTTTGTGCGTTTTGGTTGTTTATGAGCGGTAAAATTTGCTCTAGCGCCTCGCTTTTAAAGCAGTAGCAGCCAGCATTTACGCTCTTTATGGCAAGTTGAGCTTCGCTCGCATCTTTTTGCTCGACGATGGCCTCAACTTTGCCGTTTTTTATGATAACTCTGCCATAGCCAAAAGGATTTGCCGCTTCAAATGAGCTCATAACCACGTCAGCTTCAGCGTTTGCTAGGCGCATAAGATCAGTTGATCTAACAAGTGGCATGTCGCCACAAGTGACAAGCACCTTTTCACCGCTTAAATTTACGCCTTTTATCGCGCCAGCAGTGCCTGGGAAATTTGCTAGATCTTGCTCGAAAATTTTAGTTTGAGGGAAAATTTCTTTTATCTTTTTGCTAATTAAATCTTTTTCGTAGTGAAGCACGACGCTAACGTTATTTGTGATCGCATAGGCTTGCTTTAAGATGTGAATGATCATTGGCTCGCCACATAGCTCAAATAGGACTTTTGGGCGTTTTGATTTCATTCTGGTACCAAGACCAGCAGCTAGGATTATGATTGAAGTATTATTGTTCATTTTTAAGCCTTTTAACGTTAAAAATTTCGCAGATTGTAGCAAAAAATGGCAAACATTTTTTTTAATTTAACGATTGTTTCAACAAAAAGCTAATAAAATAGCAATTCTTAAGAATTTATAAATAAAGCGAGTTTAAATGGATTTAGGAACCGTCGTCGGCTGGGTTTTGACCCTGGTGCTTTTGTTTGGATCAATGGCGATAGGCGTTGGTATAGGACCATATATCGATATCCCTTCTGTGATGATCGTTTTTGGTGGTACTATCGGCGTTATGATGGTTGGCTTCAAGATGGAGACGCTTAAAGGTGTCGGTAAATTTTATGGTGTCGCTGTTAAGCCATCAGTTGTTGTAAATTTACCTGAGACTATAAAAAAGGTAGTTGATTACTCAACCAAAGCTAGGCGAGATGGCATCTTAGCACTTGAGAGCGAAGTAAATAACGAATCAAATCAGTTTTTAAAAAAAGGTCTTTCAATGGCGGTAGATGGCAATGAGCCAGATGCGATCAGAGCACTTTTGGAGATCGATATCGATCAGACTAGCACAAGGCATGCAAACAACATCAAAATTTTCGAGCAAGTCGGTGGTTTTGCAGGTGCGATGGGTATGATCGGTACGCTTATCGGTCTTGTTGCGATGCTTCTTAATATGGCTGATCCTAGTGCGATCGGTCCATCTATGGCGGTTGCTTTGCTTACGACACTTTATGGCTCAATGATAGGCAACATCATCGGCGCACCTGTTGCAAATATCCTCTCGATCCGCGATGCTGATGAGGCACTTGAGAAGCAAGTTATTTTAGAGGGTATCATGGCGATACAAGCAGGGGATAACCCAAGAACGCTTGAAGCTAAGCTTTTAGCATTTTTACCTCCAAAAGATAGAAAAAGTCAGTTTGAATAATGGGTAAGTTAATAAAACCAGAAGAGTGCCCGAAGTGCATGCCTGAGTGGCTAGCGTCATTTGGTGACCTTATGTCGCTCCTGCTTTGCTTCTTCGTTTTGCTCCTTTCTATGGCGACGATGGATGCTAAAAAGATGGAGGCTGCTGTTGGCTCGCTAGCTGGTGCGCTAAGCGTGCTAGAGGGTGGCGCAAGACCAGATAGTCAGGTAGAAAAAGAGACAGATCCTGAAAATAAGCGCATACCAAAACCAAATGCTCAAAAAGGTGCTCAAAACGAGATGAGTGCAACTGTTAAAAAGATAAATGAGCTACTAACGGCTAGTGGGGCACCTGAGATCACGATGGAGGAGAGCGAGGATGGCTTTATCGTGAGACTTCCAGCTGCGATGCTTTTTGACAAAGATAGTGCTGAAATTTCTGGCGAGGATGCGAAACTCTTTTTAAAGCGAATAGGCATGATAATAGCCAAAATGCCAAATGAGGTAAAAACAGATATCATCGGATACACTGATAATACAAATCCAAGCAAAGACTCTATATATAAAAACAACTGGCAGCTCTCTACTGCAAGGGCGCTAAGCGTGCTTGAAGAGCTAGTTAGCGATGGCGTGCCACAAGAGAGGCTTATCACTTCTGGCAGAGCCTCTTTCGATCCGATCGCTAGCAACAGCACAGACGAGGGCAGAGCTAAAAACAATAGAGTGGAAATCCACTTCGTTTCGCTCGAGCCAAAAAATAAAGAGGCTACTAAGAAAAGTATCCTTGATACGAGGAATTAGTCGTGAAAGCACTGCTTAGCTTAGCGGTTTTGTTTTGTGTGGTTTTTGGCGCTGATCCTGCGCTACCAACTATAAATTTAAGCCTAAATTCACCGCAAAATGCCGAGCAGCTTGTAAATTCACTAAATGTTTTACTAATCCTTACTGCACTAGCACTCGCTCCTTCACTCATATTTATGATGACTAGCTTTTTGCGCCTTGTCATTGTATTTTCATTTTTGCGTCAAGCGATGGGCACGCAGCAAGTGCCACCTTCAACGGTGCTTATCTCGCTTGCGATGGTGCTTACATTTTTCATCATGGAGCCAGTTGGTCAAAGAAGCTACGATGAGGGCATAAAGCCTTATATAGCCGAGCAGATAGGCTATGAGGAGATGCTTGATAAGAGTTTAAAGCCATTTAAAGAATTTATGGTTAAAAACACTAGAGAAAAAGATCTTGCGCTATTTTTTAGGATAAGAAATTTGCAAAATCCAGCAAATATCGAGGATATCCCGCTAAGCATCGCGATGTCAGCCTTTATGATAAGTGAGCTAAAGACATCGTTTGAGATAGCATTTTTGCTTTACCTGCCATTTTTGGTTATCGACATGGTCGTAAGCTCCGTTTTGATGGCGATGGGTATGATGATGCTCCCTCCTGTCATGATCTCGCTGCCATTTAAGCTACTCATCTTCGTGCTGGTAGACGGCTGGAATTTGCTAATAGGAAATTTAGTAAAGAGCTTTCACTGATGAAAAAAATTTTATTAGCACTTTTGCCTTTGACGCTATTTGGATCAAATTTAAGCGAGATAGCAAACAAGGCCACTCAAAACGAAATTTCAAAGATCAAAGAGCTTGATCTAAAAAGAGCAAATTTAAATGACGAAGCGACATCAAGCGCCTATTTACCAAGCTTTAGCTTAGAGGGCTCATACGGCAAAAACGCAAGCACCTTCCCAAGCATAGTCGCCAAAGAGTCAGCTGGCGTGCTGGCAAGGATTGATTTTTTACTATATGATGGTGGAGCTAGAGAAGCTAGGCTAAAGATGAGCCAGCTTTTAAAAAATAAAGCCGCCATCGCAAGCGATGAAGCCAAAAACTACCTTACATTTAAGGCTGTAAATTTATACTTTAACGCCTGCGCACTTGAAAATATAATAGCCGCCAAAAAGGCTCAGGCAAATTTCTTAAAAGGCGTTTTAGACAAGCTTGAAAAGGCAAATAAAGCAGGTCTTGCCCCAAAAGATGAGCTAGAAAATGTGCGGGCAAAATACCACTTGGCAAACAGCACGCAGCTTGAATACAAAAACAAAATGGAGCAAATTTTAAATGAGATAAATTTGCTAACAGGCGAGCAAATTTCGCCACTTAGCGGGGCAAAAATGGCTGAGATTAGCTCAAATTTAGCTTCAAAAAATGCCGAGCTTGACAGGCTAAATCAAGATATATCTTTAAACGAAGCTAAGCTTAGCGAGACAAGAGCTGGCTTTTTGCCTCAAATAATGCTTTATGACACCTATGGATTTTACAAAAATAACTACGACATCGACCTTGGCAGGTATAGCGCTTACCGCCCATATCTTGATAAATATCTAAAAGAGGATACGCAGGGCAATAAATTTGGCGTTAGCTTTAGGTGGAAAATTTTTGACTTTTTTGCCACTACCAAGATGAGCCAAGCTAGTAAGATCGCGCTTGATGAAGCGAGGCTAAATTTAGAGTATAAAAAGCGTGAAAATGAGACTAAACTTAAAAATTTACAAAACGAGATCGCAACTCTTAGCTCAAAGATCGCTTCGCTAAATGAGTATGTAAAAGCAAGCGATCTTGCGCTTAGAGCGAGCTATGAAAAATATAACTCTGGGCTTTTAGGATATAGCGACCTGCTTGAAGCACTCTCTCAGAAATTTGATGCCATTAGCCTTTTTGAAGGGGCGAAAGACGAGCTAGAGATAAAAAAGGCGGAGTATTTTTTTGAGAGCGGGGAGAGCATTTTAGAGAGGATTAGGGATTGAAAAAGCTGATAATTTTAATGATATTTTGCATCTTTTCATTTGCAGCAGAAGAGATTTTTGCTGATTTTGAAGTCTATGCTAAGCAAAGCTCAAAGCTTGCATTTGAGAGCAGTGGCAAGGTGGATAAAATTTTTGTAGATGTCTCAAGCCACGTTAAAAAGGGCGACACTTTAGCTAGCCTTGATCAAACAAGCCTTGAGATCGCTCTAAAAAAGGCAAAAAACGACCTAGCGCTTGCCAAAAATGCCAAAGAATTTGCTAAAAGCACCTTTAATAAATTTAGCCAAGTAAAGGATGTCACTTCAAAGCAGGAATTTGATGAGGTAAAGTATAAATTTGACGAGGCAGCTCTTAGGGTGCAAGCGGCTGAGATCGCCATTTTAAATGCAGATGATCATCTTAAAAAGGCTGTTTTAAAAGCTCCTTTTGATGGCGTCATAGCTAGTAAAAATGTCGAGCTTGGCGAGAGTGCTTCGCCGCTTCAGCCAGCCTTTGTCTTAAACTCTGAGGAGGTTAAAATTTTAATAGCGATTGACGAAAAATATGCAAATTTAGTAAAAGTTGGCGACATTTTTAAATTTAGGCTTGATGCAACAAACGAGGAAAAAGAGGTAAAAATCGCGCTAATTTACCCAGAAATTAAACGAGAGACCAGGAAATTTTACGCCGAAGCTTACGATATGGGGATGAAGCCAGGCATGTTTGGTCAAGGAAAAGTGATAATCGGCGAAAATAAATGATAAAAACAGCCATCAACCGCCCTATAACTACGCTTATGATATTTTTAAGCCTCGTTGTCTTTGGCATCTACTCGCTAAAGACGATGAATGTAAATTTATACCCGCAAGTAAATATCCCAATCGTTAAGATCACGACCTACGCAAATGGCGATATGAACTACATCAAGACAAAGATCACGCAAAAGATCGAGGACGAGGTCTCAAGCATCGAGGGGATAAAAAAGCTTTACTCAACCAGCTTTGACAACCTAAGCGTGGTAAGCATCGAATTTGAGCTAAACAAAGACCTAGAGAGCGCTACAAACGACGTCCGCGACAAGATGCAAAAGGCAAGGTTAAACGCAAACTACGAGATAGAAAAGCTAAATGGCCTCTCTTCAGCCGTCTTTAGCCTCTTTATTACAAGGCTTGATGGCAACGAAACTAAGCTCATGCAAGAGATAGATGATGTGGCAAAGCCATTTTTAGAGCGCATTAGCGGCGTCTCAAAGGTCAAGACAAATGGCTTTTTAGAGCCAGCGGTGAAAATTTTGCTAGATAGATTTAAGCTTGATAAGACCGCCCTTAGCGCAAACGAAGTGGCAAATTTGATAAAGGTTGAAAATTTAAAAGCACCGCTTGGCAAGATAGAAAATGAAAAAATCCAAATGGCGATCAAGTCAAATTTCAGTGCCAAAAGTATAGATGAGATAAGAAATTTAACGATCAAACAAGGGGTCTTTTTAAAAGATATCGCAAGTGTTGATCTCGCTTACAAAGACGCAAACGAAGCAGCGATAATGGATAAAAAAAGTGGCGTCTTGCTTGGTCTTGAGCTAGCTCCAGACGCAAATGCTCTAACTGTGATCGCTCTAGCTAAGTCAAAGCTAGATCAGTTTAAAAGCCTACTTGGCAGCGAATACGACGTAAAAGTAGCCTATGATAAGAGCGAAGTGATACAAAAGCACATCGATCAAACCGCCTTTGATATGATCCTAGGCGTCTTGCTGACCATCGTGATCGTCTATCTGTTTTTAAGAAATTTCTCGATCACCATCATCTCAGTCGTAGCGATACCAACTAGCATCGTAGCGACATTTTTCATCATAAATGCCCTAGGCTACGACATAAACCGCCTAAGCCTCATAGCGCTCACACTTGGCATCGGAATTTTCATCGACGATGCGATAGTTGTCACTGAAAATATCGCTAGCAAGCTAAAAGATGAGCCAAATGCCCTAAAAGCAAGCTTTGCAGGTATAAAAGAGATAGCATTTAGCGTCTTTGCGATCTCGCTCGTGCTACTTTGCGTCTTTGTGCCTATTGCCTTTATGAGCGGCATCGTTGGCAAATACTTTAACTCCTTTGCGATGAGCGTAGCAGCTGGCATCGTCATCTCGTTTTTCGTGAGCATTTTTCTTGTGCCAACGCTAAGTGCTAGGTTTGTAAATGCCAAAGAAAGCAGCTTTTTTCTAAAGAGTGAGCCCTTTTTTGAGGCGCTTGAAAATGGCTATGAGAAGCTTTTGTCCTTAGCGCTTAAATTTAAGCTCATATTTTTAGCCATAACGCTTGTGGTCGTTGTTTGCTCGTTTGGGCTGGCTAAATTTGTAGGCGGCGACTTCATGCCAAGCGAGGATAACTCGGAGTTTAACATCTACTTTAAGCTTGATCCTTCACTTAGCCTGCAAGCTAGCAAAGAGAGGTTAAAAGATAAAATTTCACTCATAAATGCCGATCCTCAGGTAGCTTACGCTTACTTCATCCTTGGCTACACAGATGCCAAGCAGCCTTATCTTGTAAAAGCTTACGTTAGGCTAAAGGAGCTAAAAGATAGAGCTAATCACGAGCGGCAAAACGCTATCATGCAGAGGTTTCGCGACAAGCTAAAAAGTGATGATATGAGTGTCATCGTAGCTGATCTTCCGGTGGTTGAAGGTGGCGATGTGCAGCCAGTTAAGCTTACTATCACCTCTGAGAATGGCAAAGAGTTAGAGAAATTTGTGCCAAAGATCAGCAAGATGCTAAAAGAGATAAATGACGCAACGGACGTAAATTCGCCTGAAGAAGATCTGCTAAAACGCGTGCAAATTTCTATCGATGAAGATAAGGCAAAAAGGCTAAATTTAGACAAAGCTAGCGTTGCAAGCGCCG
This sequence comes from Campylobacter concisus UNSWCS, assembly GCF_000466685.1. GTDB lineage: Bacteria > Campylobacterota > Campylobacteria > Campylobacterales > Campylobacteraceae > Campylobacter_A > Campylobacter_A concisus_A. Next base: position 111,018 of record NZ_ANNG01000005.1, on the reverse strand, counting down.
TTTATAGCGCATTTAGCCAGAACGAGGTCTCTGTTTTTGAAAATGAAAATGGCAAAGAGTATGAGCTTTACATGCGCCTTGATGATAAATTTAGAAGCGATACAGATGATATCTTAAAGACCAAGATAAGAAGCAATGAGGGCTTTTTTGTCACACTTGGCGATGTGGCGACGATTAGTTTTGAGCAAAAGCCAGCTAGTATTTCAAGGTTTAATAGAGCCGATGAGATCAAATTTCTAGCAAATACCAAAAACAATGCTCCGCTAAATAGCGTGGCAAATGAAATTTCAAAGAAGCTTGATGAAATTTTGCCAGCAAATTTCAAGTATAAATTTCTTGGATTTGTCGAGCTCATGGATGATACAAACGCTTCGTTTATCTTTACGGTGAGTGCGAGCGCGGTGCTTATTTATATGGTGCTAGCCGCACTTTATGAGAGCTTTTTGCTGCCATTTCTCATCATGCTTGCCATGCCACTTGCCTTTTGTGGCGTGGTGATTGGCCTTTTTATAAGCGGCAATCCATTTAGCTTATTTGTCATGGTTGGCGTCATCTTGCTCTTTGGCATGGTAGGTAAAAACGCCATTTTGGTGGTTGATTTTGCAAACCACTTTGCAAATAGCGGCATGGAGGCAAACGAAGCTGTGAAAATGGCTGCTAAAAAGCGACTAAGGGCTGTTTTGATGACCACTTTTGCCATGATATTTGCTATGCTGCCTCTTGCTCTTAGCAGGGGTGCTGGCTATGAGGCCAACTCGCCTATGGCTATAAGTATCATCTTTGGGCTCATTAGCTCGACTTTGCTAAGCTTGCTTGTCGTGCCAGTGCTTTTTGCATGGGTCTATAATCTTGATAAATTTATAAGAAAATTTTATGAAAGGGAGAGAATTTGAAGAAGATTTTGGCTGTTTTGCTCTTTGCTTTGCCTCTTTGGGCTGGAAATTTACTAGAGATCATCGCTCTGGCGCAAAGTGCGAAGCTTGAAAGTTTGAAAGAATTTAATAAAAATGAATATATAAATAAAAATAAGAGTAACAAGCTAAATTTATCCCTTGATGGCAGATATACCTTTGTGCCTGATGAGCTAAAGGGCGGATATATGACAAAGGCTGGATCGATCACGGCAAAGGTCGAGTATCTCATCTTTGACGGGGGTGCTAGCGAGGCTTCGGATAAGATTTTAGACCACAAGGGCGTGGAGAAAATTTACAAGGACGAAGAGCTGATGAATTTAACCGCTTTTCAGGTCGCAAAGGTCTATTTTAACGCTGTTGCACTAAATTCGCTGATAAATTTAGAGACAAAATTTGTAGATAGCTTTGCCAAGGCTGCGGCTGAAAATGAGTTTTGGCTTGAGTATGGCGAGATAGATAAGAGCGAATTTGATGCGATAAATTTCACTCTTAATAAAAAAAGAGCTGAGTTAGACGAGCTTGGACTTAAGCTAGCGGAGCTAAACTCAAGGATAAATTTACTCTCAAACGGCGAGATCGGCTTTAATGCTGGCTCAAAGATAGTGATGCCTGATTTTAGCAAAGATGATCTAAGTGCCAAGCTTGGGGCGATGGAGCAAGAAAAATATATAAAAGAGCAAGAAAATGAGAAGCAAAAGAGCAAATTTGCCCCAAAAATTTACTTAAAAGATACGCAAAGTGTGAATAATAACAGCTTTAAAAAAGGTGAGAGGACGACTTCGCAGATGGCTGAGGCATACGCTGATGCGAACAGGCCTAGAGTGGAGTTTGAGTGGAAGCTGCCAGATAGCCTAAGCCTTAGCAAGCAAAGCCAAACTAAGCGCATAGAGGAGCAAAAGGCCGCGCTTGATCTAAGCGACGAAGAAAATAGGATAATAGCTAGGCTAAAGGATCTAAGAGGCGTGATAGAGGGCCTAGGCGCTAGGCTAAATTTAGACTCACTTAAGCAAGATAGCCTTGATAGCGACTTTAATGACCTGCTAAATGGCTATCTTAGTGGCAAGGTAAAATTTGAGCAGTTTTTGTTTGTGAGCGAGAAAAATTTTAGCGACAGGGCAAATTTCATCCTAAATGGCGATTTGCTCGAGCTAAACAAGCTTGAATACTTTTTTGAATGCGCAAGAAATATAAATGAGGTGGTGATAGAATGAATAAACTGATCTTTGTGACCATTTTGTGGGCGTTTAGCTTTAGTTTGATAGGCGAGTTTTTGGCGGGCAAAGTTGATAGCTACCTAGCTGTTTTTGTTCGTGTGACGCTTGCAAGTTTGGTCTTTTTACCATTTACGAAATTTCGAGGCGTCAGCCCCAAGCTAGCCCTTGGCATAATGGCGATCGGAGCGGTGCAAATAGGGCTAATGTATCTTTGCTACTACAACTCGTTTTTGTATCTAAGCGTGCCAGAAGTCGCGCTTTTTACCATTTTTACGCCGTTTTACGTCACACTCATATATGACGCATTTAGCTTTAAATTTAGGCCGCTTTATCTCTTTAGCGTTGGCGTAGCGGTCTTTGGCGCGCTTATCATCAAGTATGGTGCGATAAACGAAGGCGCGATAAAGGGCTTTTTGCTAGTGCAAGGGGCAAACATCTGCTTTGGAGCAGGGCAGAGTGCGTATAAGGCGCTTTTGGAGAGGTTTGACGTGGATCAAAAAAAGGTCTTTGGCTACTTTCACTTTGGAGCGTTTTTTGTAGCAGTCATCGCTCTCGTAACACTTGGCAATCCAGCTAAATTTCACGTTGATCTAACCCAAACTTTGGTGCTTTTGTGGCTTGGAGCGGTTGCTAGCGGGGTTGGCTATTTTATGTGGAACAAAGGCGCTTGCGAGGTCGATAGCGGCGTGCTTGCCATCATGAACAACGCCCTCATACCAGCTGCTATCATCGTAAATTTAGTCTTTTGGCAAAAGGACACTAATCTAACAAGGCTTATTTTAGGCGCTGTAATAATGTATATCTCGCTGTTAATTCACAATAGAGTGATGAAATTTTACGGCGTAAAGACCGCATGAGGTTAAATTTAGGGTTAAATTTGATCTTGTTAAGCGCCTTGCATCTTTACAAGCTGGGCGTTTAGCTGCATTATCTGAGCAAAGATAGCTCCCTTTTTGCTCTGGAGAGAAGCGACCAGCTCTTTTGCGTACGGATTTTTACTCGCACTTGCTTGCTTTATCTCAGCTTCAATCTCTTTTAGCTGTTTTTGCAGTTTTTCTAACTGTTTTTTTATGACATCGGCGCTACTCTCGCTCTCGTTATTTGTCTCGCTAACTAAATTTGAAGCGTCATGCAAGATAGCGCTTTTGTCGTTTTGCAAATTTTCGCTCTTTGAATTTGCTTCATCAGCCTTTAAATTTAGCCCACTTTTGGGAGTGCTTTTATTTAAATTTATAAAATTTGAGTTTATCTGCATCGCCTTGCCTTTAAATTTAAAAGCATATCGGCAAATTTAAGTAAAACTTTGACTACGAAAAATTTAGCAAAAAGAGCAAAAACGATGCCACGCCAAAGAGTGGTGGCAAAAGTGCTGCTGGCTTAAATTTAACGCATAAAAGCGTGATGGTGTTATAGAGTAAAAAGGTAAATGTGCTTATGTGAAGGCTGTTTGAGCTTAGTCTAAAGGCTAGCATCTTGCTTAAAATTTCATCAAAAATGCCGCCATATCCAAAAAGATGAAGCAAAAAGCTTAGCGGATAAAATATGCCAAATAGGTAGTTGATAGCTAGCACGCTAAGCTGCAAGAGGCTAATGAGCGGGAAAAAGTAAAGCACCGCAACCTCCATAGCAAAAAAGACATATAAATTTAAAAGTAGTGAGTTTGCTAGCAGGCTAAATTTGGGCGCAAAGTAAAAAAGATAGACGAAGATATAAAAGACACCAAGGCATGAAAAATAAAAGCCAACACTAAAAAGAAGCTGCGGAAATAGGGCGACGCTAAATAAAATAACGCCAAAGAGCGTGTAGAAATTTAAGATTTTTATCTTTTTGCAGATCATGTAAAAGCCAGCCACGCTCATCAAAAATGCCCTCAAAAAGCTTGCGATAAAGCCGATCATATAAAAGTAAAAGCAAAGCACCAAAAATATGACGATAGTAAAGTCAAAAATGTATGAGCGGTAAGGCATATATCTTGCGTAAATGGGCTTAAAAACGAGCCTCAAAAGAAAAAAGCAAACCGCGCTTATGACGCCAAGATGATAGCCGCTAATGGCGATGAGGTGCGCCACGCCCCAGTTTGAGACGTCATCTCTTAACTCGCCAAAGACATTTGTGCCAAGAAATAGCGCTGAGAAGAGCTGCGAAATTTTGGCGTCTTCGTGCTGGGCGGAGATGAAATTTATAGCTCTTTGCCTTAGACTATCATCTCTTTTGATAACGGCTCTATCGTAGCTTGGCATGTAAAATGTGCCAGAAAGATAGTTTTTAAAACTAACGTCTATTGGCTGAACGCTAAGTGCCACGACGTCATAAAGGCCGATCTCATCTTTTTTAGAAGCAACGCTGTAAAAGCTAAAATTTGAAGTGTCGATCCTGATGATTTGGCGCTTTTTGCCGTTTTTTTCTTTGGTAAAATTTACGCTTACTTTGCCTAGGACGTCTTGCTCGCCAAGCTCCATAAAAGCGCTATATTCATGAAGTTTAAGCGCTAAATTTAGACAAAAAAGCAAAATGCAAAGCAGGAGAAAATAAAATACACGCCTGCTTTTTGGCAAATTTACTCTTTAAATTCAGTTGATTGCACTGGTGTGGTGGCGATATCGCAAAAGCGCGAGTACTGCTTTTGAAAGAGCACGTCGATGGATCCCACTTCGCCGTTTCTGTTTTTGCCAACGATGATCTCGGCATTTTCTTGAAGCTTGTTAAAAACGTGCTCGCTTTTATACTCTTTACCCTCGGCTGCTGCCTTGCTCTTTTTCTCATTCTCCTCTTGCTCCAGATAGACCTCGTGCCTATAGACAAAAAGGATGATATCAGCGTCTTGCTCGATCGCTCCTGACTCTCTTAGGTCACTTAGCATAGGGCGCTTGTTCGCACGTGCTTCAAGGCCGCGGTTTAGCTGCGAAAGTGCGATGATAGGCATATCCAGCTCGCGCGCTAGAAGCTTTAAGCCACGAGAAATTTCAGCTATTTGTATGTGGCGGTCAGCGTAGTTGTTTGTGCTCATCATAAGGCCGATGTAGTCGATGACGCAGAGTGAAATTTCAGGGTGAGCTGACTTTAGCTTGCGAAGCTGCGTCCTTACTTGGTGGATATTTACGTAGCCGCTGTCGTGCACGAAGAGCTTGGCATGCGAAAAGTCACTGCATGCGTGGCTAAAGTGAGCGAGCTTCTCGTCGTCCAAGGTCGCTGTCATTATCTCTTGAAGTGGGATCGAGGTCTTGTCTGCTAGCATCCTCATCATGATCTGCTCTGCTGGCATCTCAAGTGAGAAAAAGACGACGCCGGCGCCACTTTTTAAAACGTGCCCCATGAAATTTAGACAAAGCGTCGTTTTACCCATGCCAGGGCGCGCTGCGATGATGATGAGATCGCCATTTTTAAAGCCTTTTATCATCTCATTTAGCTTTTTAAAGCCAGTGTTTAGTCCGATGATATCGCGCTCGTTTAGAGCTGCTTGCTTTTGCATGTGCACGATCAAGCTTTTTATGATATCTTCGCTATCTCTGATGCTACCAGTGCCGCTGCCATCGACTAGCGAGTAAAACTCCTGACTTAGCTCATCGACCATATCGCGGCTAGCTTTGTCCTCATTTACCTTGCTTGGGATGTCGTGGGCGATCTTGACTAGACTGCGTTTGATCGACTTCTCTTTTAGCTCGTTTGCGTATCTTTGGATGTCGATGATCGAGTTTGTGGCCAAAATGCTTGCCATGACGTTGTCATCGTAGTTTTCGCCAAGCTTGTTTTTGATAAATGTCGATGCGATAGGCACGTCACCGTTTAGACAATCAACCATCGCTTTGTAAATTTGCGCGTGAGCCTTTAGGTAAAAGTCCCCAGCCTTTATTGTGTCAAAAATTTCGCCCAAAGCGTCGTTGTTTGCGATGATAGAGCTTAGTATGGCTCGCTCCATATCAAGGTCGTAAAGGTTGCTAAATTCTATCTCGTTAAGTCTCTCTTTTGCCACTATTTTATCCTCTGCTCTTTATCTCGTCGTCGATCTCTTGTAAAAATCTATCCACAAGCTCGCTCTCAGGCAGTCTTGCGACCACTTCGCCGTGGCGCATGATCATGCCATTTCCCTTGCCAAATGCTATGGCGACGTCTGCACCCTTTGCCTCGCCGATAGCATTTACCACACAGCCCATAACTGAGACGTTTAGCGACTCTTTTATCCCTTTTGTCTTTTCTTCTACGAGCTTTACTGCAGCCATGAGGTCAGCCTGCAAACGCCCACAAGTTGGGCATGAGATGATGTTTAGCCCCTCTTTTTGACGGCCGCTATCTTTTAAGATCGCCTTTGCGACTTTGATCTCCTCTTCAAGCTCGCCAGTGATGCTAACTCTCATCGTATCGCCGATGCCTTCAAGCAAAAGCCCGCCAAGTGCGATGGCTGATTTTATGGTAGCGTGAAAAGTAGTACCAGCCTCTGTTACGCCTAGATGAAATGGGTAGTTTGTCTTTGGGCGAAGCGCTCTATAAGCTTGCATCGTGCGCTCTACATCGCTTGATTTAAGCGAAATTTTAATGTCTGTAAAGTCAAAATCCTCAAGAAGCTTGATGTTGTATAAAGCACTCTCCACCATCGCCTCCACCGTGCGGCCGTAGCGGTCCTCAAACTGCTTTTCAAGCGAGCCAGAATTTACGCCTATGCGGATGGGTAAATTTCGCTGCTTGCAGGCATCAACGACTGCTTTTATATTCTTAGCTGAGCCTATGTTGCCTGGATTTATGCGGATAGCATCGACAAATTCGCTAACGATGAGCGCGTAGGTGTGGTTAAAATGTATGTCTGCAACGACTGGGATGGGTGAGCCTGCGACGATTTGCTTTAGCGCGCTGGCGTCCTCTTTGTCAAAAACTGCGCAGCGCACGATGTCACAGCCTGCAAAATATAGCCTTTGTATCTGCTCAAGCGTGCCTTTTACGTCTTTTGTCTTTGAAAATGTCATCGACTGCACGGAGATCGGTGCGTCACCGCCTATTAAAACATCGCGAATTTTTATCTGTTTTGTCGGGTATCGTTGCAAAATTTTGCCTTTAAATTTTATTGGGGATTATAAGAAAAAATGGCTTTTAAAAGGCTTGAAAAATTAGTAAAGTTTTTAAATGCAGGCAGTTTGCAATTTAAGCTCCTGCATCGTAAATACAAATTTTAAAATTTCATTTACTCGCCTTAGCAGCTTACTAAATTTAGGGTTCATGGTCATTCGCCACTAAATTTAAAAGAGTGATATGCCAACTCTAATTTTAAAATTTGCTCGAGTTTCTAACCGCATGCAGTGCCCAGCACAATTGCATGCACCTCTAACGTGCGAGAGGTTTTACTCGGGCTTCGTCTCGTAACTGCGAGCAGACGAGGGATTTAAAAAAGGGGATAAGGGGACGGCTTCGTCATTCAAGTCCCCTTGTCTCTCTTTTGGATAAAAGAGTTTTTAAATTTAAGGTCTATATTTTTAAAAAAATTTACTATTTTTACAAATTTTAAAATTCCACTCACTCGCAAGAATTGACTACTAAAATTTGGCTTTGCTTATCGCTTAGCTCAAATTTTAGAGCCGAAATTACTCGTTCATGAAATTTTAAAATTTACTTGGCGCTCACCTGATTTAACAAAACAAATTTGCAAATTTTAAAATTTTCTCTCTCGCCTTAGCAACTTGCTAAATTTAAAATTTGCTTTATTAAATTCTTCTTCTAGCTAAAATTTACCGGATCTATATCGATATCGCTAAGTTCGCTTTTGCAGAGGTTTGCGGCTTTTAAAAGCATGGTGTGCGAGTTTGAGCGAAGCAAAATTTCATATCTAAATTTACCCACAAGATACTCAGCCTGACACTTGCCGTATCCAACGATCTCTAGCTCATCGCTTTTTAGTGGCTCTAGTCGTTGCACAAATTCGTTCATTGCGCCCTTTGCTGTGCTCTCATCTTTGTGCGAAACGACCACGCGAAGCAGCCTAGTAAATGGCGGATACAGCCCCTCTCGGTAGCTGATCTCCTCCTTTAAAAACGCGTCGTAGTCGCTGATGAAGCCTTCAAAAAACTCCCTTTGCTTGCTTTGTATGATAACCCTGCCAGCTCCGTTTCTGCCGGCTCTGCCAGCTACTTGCATGGCAAGGGCAAGCGTCCGCTCTCTGGCTCTATAATCAGGAAAATTTAAAAGCTCGTCAAAGCCCATGATGACGGCTAGCTCGACGTTGTGATAGTCATGCCCCTTGCTTAGCATCTGCGTGCCAAGCAAGATGTCTATCTTGCCGTCGTTAAATTCTTTCAAAGCCTTTACAAGCTTATTTTGCGTCGTGATCTCGTCTCTGTCAAATTTAGCGATCCTAGCGTTTGCAAACTCAGCTTGCAGCCTCTCAAGAAGCTCACTCGTGCCGATCTTTTTAGCCTCTATCATCTCACTGCCGCACTGGTGGCAGGTCTTTGGCACGGCCATTTTATGCTCGCAGTATTGGCACTTTAGCACGTTTTGCTTTTTATAGTAGCTCATGCCGATGCTACAAAATGGACACTTCACCGTCTCGCCGCAGTTTTTGCAGACAAGATATTTGAAATTTGCCCTTGTTGGTAGGCAGATGACGGCTTGTTTTTTGTTTTCGAGCGTTTTTGCGATCTGCTCTTTTAAAATTTCACTTATGCCAGTCTCGCTCTCGTCAAATATATAGCTCTTTTGCGACGCAAAATATGTCCCCTTTAGGCGAAAAGATTCTTGCTTGTAAAAGCTAGTGAGGCTTGGCGTGGCACTACCCAGAACTACTTGCAGGTCAAATTTGCTAGTTAAAAAGAGGGCTAGGTCTCTTGCGTTGTAGTGGGGTTTTGAGCCTGTGTTTTTGTAGCTGTCGTCGTGCTCTTCGTCTATGATGATGAGTTTTAGCCTCTCAAGTGGCAAAAATAGGGCAGATCTAGCTCCAGCTATAAGCCTTGCTTTGCCGCTTTTGATGTCTTTTAAAATTTGCTCTTTTTTCTTTGGTGTGATCTTTGAGTGCCACACAGCCACAGCCTCGCCAAAGAAGCTCTCTAAGCGCTTTTGCATCTGTGGTGTTAGTGAAATTTCAGGCATCAAAAATAGTGCTTGGCCGTCTGCGTTTAAAATTTCTCTAATTTTAGCGATGTAAATTTCACTTTTACCACTTCCAGTGTCGCCAAAGATGAGCGAGCTTTTTCGCTCATTTATAAAATTTAGCGCTTCAAGCTGTTTTGGGCTTAAATTTGGCGATTTAAAGTCAGTTTCGCCACTATAAATTTCATCATCAGTAAGGCTTTGTGGTTCAAATAAATTTATAGCAACGCCAAGCTCGCAGGTGTAGTAGTAGGTGATAAATTTAGCTAATGTTGCTTGGATATCGTTTAGTTTAATGGGTAAAATTTCATCAATGAGGCTTGTTTTAAAGCTTGGCTCGCCCACTTCGCGCAGGATGAAGCCAGTTAGGCTCTTGCCTCTAAGTTTTGCAGTGACGGCGCGAAATGGCGCAATATCTAGCTCGCTTTTATATGTGAGCGCAGCTAAATTTACTCCGCTAAATACGACCTCGTAGTATCTCATCACTCAAGGGCGCTGCAAAGTCCGTCGCTGCTCTGGCAGTCAAATTCGCCAGTGGTTTTGTTATAAGTGAAATTTGCTGTTTGTCCGTCTAGTTTGAAGGTATAAGTGGTTGCTCCAGTTTTATGCCAGCCGTTTTTTGTGCCGCTGTCTGCGATATTTACGCTTATTACTTTGTTGAAAAGTTTGTTCCCATCATCAAGCGCGTCTGGATATGCTGGAGTGCCTTTTAGGACGCTATCATTGTATTTTAGCGAGATGCCACTTTTTATGGCGGCTATTTGTGTTCTTGCGTTTGCGACTATGGCATCGCCTCTAGTAAAGAAAAGCTTTGGTATGGCGACCGCGCTTAAAATGCCAAGTATGACGATGACAAATATAATTTCTATTAGGGTAAAAGCTCTTTTTTTCATTTATTTTCCGGTTTTAGTATCTCTTCTATCTCTTTTGTGACGTCCTTTACGACGCGTAAATTTGTGTAGCTCTCGTAGCTCTTTTCGACAAAGGCGTTTATAAGCTCACGAGGCTCTATAAATTTCTTTCCCCCCATAAATTTCTGCCAGTCACGCTCAAAAACTTCAGCAAAATCATCATCAAGCGTTATCGTGTAGTCGCGAGATGATACGGTGAGCGTGATCTGTTTCATCTTTTATGCCAAAAATGCCTAGCTTATCTACCAAGGACGGCTTCGATCTTTTTCATTACATCATCGGCTTCGCTATTTTTCTTGTCAAGGTCTTCTTCTAGGCGCATGATCTGGTTGGTTTTTGCCTCATTTTGCGCTTTTAATGTTACGATCTCATTACGTAGCTCTTCATTTACTCTGCAAACTTCATCGTATTTTGTGATGAGGTCATTTACTTTATCGCTTAGTGTGGTTAAGATCGCATTATCTTCAAACATAAAGGTTCCTTTAAAATAATAATTAATGCCGTATTCTAACACGCAGAGGCTAAATTCTTTTTAAAATTCTCATTTGACAAAGCACTATCTTTGCTATAAAATTCGCCCAAATTTAAAGGTAGTTAATGAGTAAATTTGAAATTTCATCTAAATTTAGCCCAAGCAGTGACCAAGTAAGAGCGATAAAAGAGATAGTAAAAAGTATAAAATCAGGCAATAAATACCAAACTCTTCTAGGCGTGACAGGGTCTGGCAAGACCTTTACCATGGCAAACGTCATACGCGAGCTAAATATGCCAACGCTTATAATGACGCATAATAAATCCTTAGCCGCTCAGCTTTATAGCGAATTTAAGGGCTTTTTCCCAAAAAACCATGTCGAGTACTTCATAAGCTACTACGACTACTACCAGCCAGAGGCCTACATCCCAAGAAGCGACCTATATATAGAAAAGGATAGCTCTGTAAATGAGGAGCTTGAGCGCCTGCGCCTCTCTGCGACGGCTAGCTTGCTAAGCTTTGACGACGTCATCTGTGTCGCTTCAGTCTCTGCAAACTACGGCCTTGGTAATCCAAGCGAGTATAAGGGGATGGTGGCATATCTTAGCGTGGGTGAGAAGATAAGCCAAAGAAAGCTTTTAGAGCAGCTTGTGGATATGGGCTATAAGCGCAATGACAACTACTTTGATAGGGGTGACTTTCGCGTAAATGGCGATGTGGTGGATATTTATCCAGCTTATTACAACGACGAAGCCCTGAGAATCGAGTTTTTTGGCGATGAGATCGATGCGATGTATCATTTTGATGTGCTTGATAACAAGAGGCTAAAGGATATCTCTAAATTTACGCTTTATGCGACCAGCCAGTTCATCGTGGGCGCTGATAGGCTAAAGATCGCTATGAAAGAGATCGAAGAAGAGCTTGATGCGCGTTTGAAAGAGTTTAACGAGCAGGGCAAGCTAGTCGAGGCGCAGAGGCTAAAGCAAAGGGTGGAGTTTGACCTTGAGATGATGGCAAGCACTGGCATGTGCAAAGGCATCGAAAACTACGCGCGCCACCTAACTGGACAAAAGCCCGGAGAGACGCCGTACTCGATGTTTGACTACTTTGAGATAAGCGGCAAAGACTATCTGGTCATCGTCGATGAGAGTCACGTGAGTTTGCCACAGTTTAGGGGCATGTATGCAGGTGACAGGAGCCGTAAAGAGGTGCTTGTGGAGTATGGATTTCGTTTGCCATCAGCGCTTGATAACAGGCCGCTTAAATTTGATGAGTTTATAAGCAAAAAGGCGAAATTTCTCTTCGTCTCAGCCACGCCAAACGAATATGAGCTTGGTATCAGTCAGGGGCACGTCTATGAGCAAATTTTGCGTCCTACTGGCTTGCTTGATCCGCTTATCGAGATAAAAGATAGCGATAACCAAGTCGAGGCGCTATTTGACGAGGCAAAGGCGGTGATCGCAAGAGGTGAGCGCGTGCTAGTTACGGTGCTAACTAAAAAGATGGCCGAGGAGCTAAGCCGCTACTACATCGAGCTTGGCATAAAGGTCAAGTATATGCACTCAGACATCGACGCGATCGAGCGAAATGAGATCATTAGAGGGCTTAGAAGCGGCGAATTTGACATGCTAATAGGCATAAATTTACTCCGTGAGGGGCTTGATCTGCCTGAAGTGAGCCTGATAGCCATAATGGATGCTGATAAAGAGGGCTTTTTGCGCTCTACCACGAGCCTTATACAGACGATGGGGCGTGCGGCTAGAAACGTAAATGGCAAGGTGCTAATGTTTGCCAAAAAGATCACGCACTCGATGAAAGAGGCGATCGATACGACGACTGCTAGGCGTAAATTTCAAGATGAATACAACAAAGCTCACGGCATCACACCGCACTCTGCCAGCAGAAATATCGAAGAGAGCCTGCATGTCGAGGATGATGGCGAAATTTATAAACGTGGCAAGAATTTAGAAAAAATGCCAGCTAGCGAGCGAGCTGCGATCGTAAAAGAGCTAAGAAAACAGATGCTTGAAGCGGCGGCGCAGCTGGAGTTTGAGAAGGCGGCGGCGCTACGTGATGAGATAGCAAAGATGAGAAAGTTATAAAAGACAAGCCCTTTTTGTTTTATACTGCGTTGGATATCGCTTCAAACTTCGGTCACGTATGATATATACGCTCCCTTGTTTTTGCTCATCCGCCTTGTCTGAAACAAAAATTTTCTTGTCTTAATTGCTTAAATTTATTTGTTCTATCTTCGGTCGAAAATTTCTTCATAGCATTTAAAATCATCGCAAGATACTTTGCCTTGATGTTTTGTAACTAAAATTTAAATTTATATTTGTCTAGTCTGCGCAAATTTTAAACCGCGCAACATTTAAATCTATCACAAAATACTGCCGTTATATAAATTCAAATTTTTCTATGCTTTTAAATTTAATAAACCATGTTTTGTTGCTTGTTTTTGCTCATCCGCCTTGCTTCCTCGTAGCGAAGTCTCGTTGCGAGTATGGTAAAACAAGTAGGAATTTAAAATTTACTCGCAAATTTCATTACTTAATTTTTTGTATAAAAATGAAGCAGGGGATATAAATTTAAGTTCTACTGACCGGCTTTAAAAAATAGCTAGAAATGGCGCAGATGAGCGAAACTGCGGCGATAAAGTAAAATGAGTGTGTTAGGCTAAAGATGTCAGCGATCTTGCCAATGACTGTTGCGAATATACCGCCGATTGTTATACTAAGTCCAAGCGTTACGCCTGAGGCTAGGCCGATTTGATTTGGTAGATAAAGCTGTGCAAGGGCGATAGAGGGGCTAAAAGATAGGCTGATGCAGGCACTCACACACATGGAGGCCACGAGAAATAGCGCGTAGCTGTCGATAAAGAGCATTAGCACGACTAGCGGCGCGGCGATACTTAGGCTTATTTTGATGAGCCTAACTAGTCCGTATCTATCAGCTAGAGCTCCACCAAATAGCGTAGAGATCGCACCTGCAGCAAAAAAGAGGCTTAAATTTACATTTGCAGCTTCTTTGCTAAGGCCAAAAATTTTGATGAGATAGATGCTAAAAAATGCCGAAAAGCCAAATGCGACGATAGAGCGTGAAAATATACAGACACAAAGCCTTAAAAACGCGCCCAGATCGTCTTTTAGAGCGCTTGTTTTTTGTGAAATTTGCTTTTTGTGATTGCCTTCGAGCGCTTTTATAAATTTGCCCTTTTTAAGGTATAAAAGTGTTAGTAAAATTTGAGGGATTATAAAGACTAGCGTCCCTTTTAGGCCAAAATTTCCCACAAAAACAGCGACTAAAATGGGCCCAACTGCAAAGCCTGCGTTTCCGCCAAATGAAAATATGCTTATACTTTTGGCTCTATTTTTGGCGTTTGAGGCGTAGTTTACGATCCTTGCAGCGCTTGGGTGAAAGAGCGCGGCGCCGATACCACTTATCATCACGCAGAGTAAGATGAAGTAGTAGTTTGTGATAAAGCCAGTGAGGCTCATGCCCCCACCTGCAAGTAGCAGTCCAAGCGGGATGATGTAGGGCAGCTCTTTTTTGTCGCTTAAGCGGCCGATCAGCGGTTGGATGAGCGAGCTTGCTAAATTTGTGGCGGTCACGAGCGAGGCGGCTGTGGCGTAGTCGTAGTGGTAGCTCGCGATGAAAAAGGGCAGCATCGCACCAAGCGCACTTTGGTTTATGTCGCTACAAAAGTGCCCAAGCCCCATTAGATACTTTAAATTTTCCGCCTTTTTCATCTAAAATAGCCCTTTTAAAAGCCCCTTTAAATTTTGCTTGTCACTGCTAGAGTCGCTATCTTTGCCGCCTAGTTTTTTATCTAAAAATCTACCTATCTCTTTTTTGACCTTATTTTCAAGATACTGCGATCTGACGTCGTATTTTAGATTATCTGTTGTGCCTGAAATTTGCACGTTTAGGTCAGTCTTTTCTAGCCTGCAAACAAGCGGCGCATTAAGCATTTTTGTCGCGGTATTGTAAGTGCCGCCTGTAACCTTTATATCGCTCTTTGGCGAGCTTAAATTTACGTTAAAAATGACGTTGTCGCCCTTTATATCGCCGTAAATTTTGCCGTCTTTGTAAATTTCTTTTGTGATGTCCTTGCCGGTGAAAGTTTTTATGTTGTTTGTGAGATTTGTGCTGGCTAGGTGACCCTCTTTTAGCAAGATGTCAAATTTACCGAGCTTTTGCTTTGTCTCGTAGTCAAATTTAGCATCGCCATTGCCATCATAAAGATGCTCTAGCCCCAAAGTCTGCGTTAGCCCCTTGACCTCAAAGTTTTTTAGCACCGCATCAAGCGCGCCGCCTTTGTAGTTTGCCTCGAGTTTGCCCTTGAATAGATCATCTGAAGTGGCTTTTACGCTTAGATCATCCACTTTGCCATTTGCTGTTACTAGGGCTGCAAATTTACCGTGAAGCTCGCGGCCAGCTAAAAACGCAAGCTTGTTTAGCTCTGAAACTACCGCTTGAAGCTTTAAGCTTAGCGTGCTTTTGCCCACGTCAAAGCTACCATCTATGCCCTTTATATCAGCTAGCGAGCTAAGAAAGTCGCCACTAAATTTTACTATGTCGCCTTTATAGTCTAGGCTCAAATTTGAGCTAAATTTCTCATTTTCGGGGAATTTTTTATCAAGCATTTTGCTAAGTGCTGCGGCGTTAAATTTGCCATCATTTAAAGCGATCGTTGCGGCGACGCTTGGACTTTTGCTAAAGATATTTTGCCCCTTTGCTTGGACATTTGTCTTAGCATTTGCCAGCCTGTCGTTGCCGCTAAGTGCTAAAATTTCTCCTAGCTGTGCCTCTTTTAGACTAAGATCAAGATTTTCATTTTTTATGGTGGCGTTTAGCTTGCCAGCAAAGGCATCGCCGCCTAAATTTAGCTCATCTATCTTGCTTGCTTTAACTTTCACATCGCCCGCAAGCGCCATCTTTGAGCCCACCTCAAAGCCACTAACTGCCTTAAATTTCTCAGGGTCGCTAATAAGCAGGGCAAATTTGCTAAAAATTTGGCTGTTTTTTAGGTCAAAAACGCCCTTTACATCCTTTAGTTCGCCAAGGTCGCTAAGCACGTTTGCGTCAAAATTTACAAGCTCACCTTTTGCTGTGGCACCGCCTTTTAGCTCAAATTTCGCCGCTTTTTTAAGTTTTGCAAGACCATTATCTATAAGGCCATTTTTTATCTCAAATTTAGCCTCGCCTGCAAGCTTTTTTAGCTCGTCAAAGCCACTAAAATTTGCGTTTAAATTTATCTGTCCGTCTGCGTAGCTAGGCTGCAAGGCAAGCGCTAGAAGCTCTTTTAACTTGATGCTAGTTGCATTTAGGGCTAAGTTTTTGCTATCAAAATTTGCATTTATCTTGCCACCAAGCCCGTTTATCTCAGCTTTTAGGTTTTTAAGGGCATTTTCTTGCATTGTAATTTCGCCGTTTGCATCCACAGCGCCGCTTAGTTGCTCGCCTAAGAGCTTGCCAAAAAGGGCAAGATCAGGCACATTTAGCAAAAAGTCGCTCTTTAAATTTTTGCTAGCTAGATCATAAGTCGTCTCGTTTGCTTTTAAAGTGGCTTCAGGTGCGATGATAAGGGTTTTTGCGCTCACTTTTTCATTTGCAAATTTAGCATTTACACCGCCTTTAAAGTTTATATCTTTTGCTAAATTTAGCCCAAATTCATTTTTAAGAATTTCTTTGTTTATCGCTGCATCGCTTGCTAAAATTTGAGCGTTTATGATGGGCTCATTTTTCTCATCAACTCCTTGCATATTGCTCGTTAGATCAAGCTTGCCGCTAGCTAAATTTGGCTTTTTAGCCAGAGCTGAGATCTCAGAAAGTTCGATATTTTTAGCGTCAAGATTTAGAGCTTTTGGCAGGTAGTCTTTTAAATTTGCGTTTAAATTTATGTTTGAACCAAGCGCCGTGCCAGTTGCTGTTAGCTTGAAGTCGCTAAATTTGCCAGCCACATTTGCTTTAAGAGCGACATCCTTTTTTAGCCCAAGCTCGCTAGCCTTTGCATTGTTGGCATTTATATCTATATTTAAGTTCATACTTTGAGCAAGCAAGGATAGATCGCCATTTACCTTTAAATTTATGGCGTTCATCACGGTCGCTTCTAAATTTAGGGTGCTAAGCCCAAGATTAAAGTCTTTAAATTTGACATCGAAACCACGAGCTAGCGCCTCTTTTTCTATTTTGCTGGCTATAAATTTGTTGCCAAAAGAGCTAAAGATAAAGCCAAAAATGCAAGCTACTATGAGCACAAGCGCGCCAACTATGTAAGCTACTTTTTTCATAAAATTCCTTTATATTAGTTTTATATATCATAAAACTTTAGTCACTTAGACTAAAGTTTTTAATAAAAATCACTATAAATTATTGACTTTTTCAGAAAAAAATGCTAGCATTTCATCACTCAAAAATAAAGAGTGCTAAAAAAGACAATTAAACTAAAAGGATGAACAATGAACTTTCAACCATTAGGCAAGCGTGTCCTAGTCGAACGCGTAGAAGAGACAAAGACGACAGCTTCGGGCATCATTATACCTGATAACGCAAAAGAAAAACCTTTAAGCGGCGAGGTAAAAGCAGTTGGTGCTGAAGCTGAGGGCGTAAAAGTTGGCGAAAAAGTAGTATTTGCTAAATACGCTGGCACTGAGGTGAATTTAGATGATAAGACATATCTTGTTTTAAACATCGACGACATTTTAGGTGTGATTAAATAATTTAAAAAG
The DNA here is from genome assembly GCF_000466685.1 of Campylobacter concisus UNSWCS. Classification (GTDB taxonomy): domain Bacteria; phylum Campylobacterota; class Campylobacteria; order Campylobacterales; family Campylobacteraceae; genus Campylobacter_A; species Campylobacter_A concisus_A. The sequence goes on along the minus strand of NZ_ANNG01000005.1, from coordinate 93,708 downwards.
GAAAAACAATGGCAAAAGAAATTTTTTACTCTGATGATGCAAGAAATCGCCTATACGAGGGCGTAAAAAAACTAAATGACGCTGTAAAAGTGACAATGGGACCAAGAGGCAGAAATGTCCTTATCCAAAAGAGCTTTGGTGCTCCAAACATCACAAAAGACGGCGTTAGTGTGGCTAAAGAAGTTGAGCTAAAAGATACTATCGAAAACATGGGTGCAAGCCTAGTTAGAGAAGTAGCAAGCAAGACAAATGACCAAGCAGGTGACGGCACTACAACAGCAACTGTGCTAGCTCACGCGATATTTAAAGAGGGTCTTAGAAACGTAACTGCTGGCGCAAATCCTATCGAAGTAAAACGTGGTATGGATAAAGAAGTAGCAGCTCTTATAGATGCACTAAAAAACATCTCTAAAAAAGTTTCTGGCTCAAAAGAGATCGCTCAGATCGCTACTATCTCTGCTAACTCAGATGAGAGCATCGGTAAGCTTATCGCTGATGCGATGGAGAAAGTCGGTAAAGATGGCGTCATAACAGTAGAAGAGGCAAAGTCTATCCAAGATGAGCTAAGTGTTGTTGAGGGTATGCAGTTTGACCGCGGATATCTAAGCCCATACTTCATCACAAACCCTGAAAAGATGCAAGTTGAGCTAAGCAATCCATTTATATTGCTATTTGACAAGAAGATCACAAATTTAAAAGACTTGCTTCCAGTGCTTGAACAAGTACAAAAGAGTGGCAAACCACTTCTAATCATCGCTGAAGATATCGAGGGTGAGGCACTTGCAACGCTTGTTGTAAATAAACTTCGTGGCGTGCTAAACATCTCAGCTGTAAAAGCTCCTGGCTTTGGTGATAGAAGAAAAGCAATGCTTGAAGATATCGCTATCTTAACAGGTGGTGAAGTCATCAGTGAAGAGCTAGGCAGAACACTAGAGAGCGCTACTATAAACGATCTTGGACAAGCTTCAAGCGTAGTTATCGACAAAGACAACACTACTATCGTAAATGGTGCAGGCGAGAAGTCAGCGATCGACGCTAGAATAACTCAAATAAAAGCACAAATCGCTGAGACTACAAGCGACTATGACAAAGAAAAACTTCAAGAGCGCCTTGCAAAACTAAGTGGCGGCGTGGCAGTTATCAAAGTAGGTGCTGCGACTGAGACTGAGATGAAAGAGAAAAAAGACCGCGTAGATGATGCTCTAAGCGCTACTCGTGCAGCTGTTGAAGAGGGCATCGTAGTAGGTGGCGGTTCAGCTCTTATCCTCGCTTCAAAGAGTGTAAATTTAAATTTACAAGGCGATGAGGCAATCGGTGCTGAGATCGTTAGAAGAGCGCTTCGTGCTCCACTTCGCCAAATCGCTGAGAACGCTGGCTTTGACGCTGGCGTAGTAGCAAACGCAGTTGAGACAAGCAAAGATGCAAATTTTGGCTTTAATGCCGCAACTGGCGAATATGTAAATATGTTTGAAGCTGGCATCATCGATCCAGTTAAAGTTGAGAGAGTTGCGCTACAAAACGCTGTTAGCGTGGCTAGCTTGCTACTAACGACTGAGGCAACTATCAGTGAGATAAAAGAAGAAAAAGCAATGCCTGCAATGCCTGACATGGGCGGAATGGGTGGCATGGGCGGCATGATGTAGCAGCCCCTTTCGAGCTAGAGCCTTTTCTAGCTCGAATTTAAATTTTAACCTCACTAAATTTATAAAATTATTTACTCCTTTTTAAATTTATTCTTGTATCATTTTTGCATTCTTTTAGGGAGAATTTACAATGAAATATGATGAAATTTTTAGAGAATACGACATCCGCGGCATTTTTGAAAAAGACTTGACAGAGGACAGCGTCAAGGCTATAGGACTTGCTTTGGGTAAGAAATTTAACGAATTTGGCGTGAAAACTTTAAGCGTTGGCTTTGACGCAAGGCTTAGTGCTAGCACACTTTTTAGGTATCTGTTAAGTGGCCTAAACAAGGCTGGTGGCTTTAAAATTTATAGCATCGGCTTGCTTCCAACTCCTGTTGGCTACTTTAGCGTTTATGCTGATTATTTTGACGCAAACATCATGATCACGGGCTCTCACAATCCAAAAGATTATAACGGCTTTAAGATCACGATCAAAAAAGATAGTTTTTTTGGCAAAGATCTGCAAATTTTAAAAGACAAGGTAAACGAGATAATCGCCTCAAATTTAGAGATCGCAGACGATGAGAGCTGTGAGAAATTTAACATCTTAGAAAAATATGTCGAGTTTTTTGTAAAAGAATTTAGTGAGCTTAAAAATTTCAAAAAGCCTTTTGTCATCGACTGCGCAAATGGTGCTGTTGGCGTGAGCTTGGTGCCTATCGTCAAGGCGCTTGGGTTAAATGCAAAAATTTTATATGAAGATCCAGACGGAAATTTCCCAAATCACCACCCAGACCCAAGTGAAAAAGAGAATTTAAAAGAGATATTTTCGCTCATCGAAAAGAAGGAATTTGACCTTGGATTTGGCTTTGACGGAGATGGCGACAGGATCGCAGTTATAACGCCAAAAAGAGATATAAAAGGCGATGAACTAGCCTATCTTTATGCGCTAAATATGGATCATCCAAAGGTGCTTGGCGAGGTAAAATGCTCACAAAATATGTACGATGAGATCGCCAAGATCGGCGAAGTTTTTATGGGAAAAACTGGACATAGCAATATAAAAAAGATGATGAAAGAGCTAAACGTAGATCTTGCGGCTGAAGTGAGCGGTCATATCTTCTTTAAAGAGCGCTATTTTGGCTTTGATGATGCGCTTTATGCGATGATGAGGGTGCTTGAGCTAGTTCATAAGGGCTTTGACCTTGACGGCGAGCTTGATAAGATGCCGCTTGTCTTTAGCACCGATGAGATCAAGATAAAGACGACTGACGAGGCTAAATTTAAGATAGTTGCCAAGCTAAAAGAGTGCGTGAAAAACGATGGTTGTGACCTGCCAAAGATAAAAAATATCATTGACATTGATGGTATTAGGATTCAGTTTGAAAATGGCTGGGCGCTGGTGCGTGCGTCAAATACAACGCCAGTTATCGTCACTAGATTTGAAGCTAAAAGTAAGGAATTTCTAGAAGAGATCGAGCAAAAAGTGACAAATTTACTAAAGAGCTTGATGTAGCCAATAAAAGCATTTTGGGTTAAATTTACTCCAAAATGCTTTTTAAAATTTTATTTAAACATTCAACTTATCTGGCTTTTGCTGGTTTCTTTTCGGGCAGTTCCGCATACATGCCGCGCAACAATTCTCCAATCAAATTCGCATCCTCAAATTTCTCGAATACATGCATTAACGTCTTTGAGCCATTATAAGGATAACGTAGTTCTGAGTCTGCAAGAAGTCTGTCCGATGTCGGCGTTCTCTTTAAAAACAGTTCATTATTACAAATGTCACCTATCAGTTTACCGTTAAAATATACAAGGTATCCACCCATCATGGATTTTATGACAATATCGCCGAATTCAGAAAATCTATCGCGAACATATTCATTAAATTCATTCACTATGATCACTCACTTTGAATTTAGAGTTTGCCGCCTTCGACGACTAGAGATTCAGGATTTACGCTGTCGCCATAGATCGGTTTTAGTGTTGCGTCATAGTCCTTGTGGAAGAAATTTTCTTTTCCAAGCTCTATGATCTCGTTATTTAGCCACTCAAGCAAGGCTTTGTTACCCTTTTTGACAGCTGGAGCTATCACATCCACATCGCCAAGCGCCTCAACGCCAACGACAAAGCCAGGAGTCTCTTTCGCCCAGGCAAAAAGTAGGGCGTTATCATGCGCTAGAGCTGCACCCCTTTTATCAACCAAAGCTGCGAAAGTTTCGGTGTTTTGATCATACTTTAAAAGCTTGATATCAGGATAATTTTTTGTAAAAAATGCGTCCGCTGTTGTGCCTTTATTGACGATTAAAGTTTTATCTTTTAGCTCATCAACACTCTTTATCACAGCGCCCTCAGGGCTAACGATGCCAAGTGAAACTTTCATATATGGAAGCGCAAAATCAACAACTTGTGCGCGCTCAGGCGTCTTTGTGAAATTTGCAAGCGTGATATCGACCTTGTCAGCTGTAAGCACTTCGACCCTGCCAGCAGCCTCGACTAGCTCAAATTTAACCTTGCTCTCATCGCCAAGCAAGTCTTTTGCGATGCGTTTTGCAAAGTAGATGTCATAGCCTTGGTTTTTGCCATCTTTATCGACGTAGCCAAATGGCGGTTTGTCGCTAAAAACGCCTATCCTTATATATCCACGCTCTTTGATCTTTGCGATCGTATCAGCTTGGTTTGAGGCGGCTGCTTTGTCCGCACCTTTGTCATCACCACAACCCGTTAGAAAGACGGTAGCGACTAATGCTAATAAGAAAAATTTAAATTTTCTCACTCTTTCTCCTTTAGAAAATTTAGTAAATAAGAGCGGTCAAATCTCGCTCTAAACGCATTTTGAAAAAACGGCAAATTATCTCTTATTTTTTCTAAAATGAGAATAAATTTAGAAATTTCTTTGCGCGATCGCTCTTTGGATTAGTAAAAAACTCCTCTGGCTCGCTGATCTCCACGATCGCTCCAGCGTCCATAAATACGATCTTATTTGCAACCGCTCTTGCAAAGCTCATCTCGTGGGTGACTATTAGCATCGTCATGCCATCTTTGGCTAAATTTAGTATCACATCAAGCACTTCTCTAACGATCTCTGGATCAAGCGCAGCCGTAACCTCGTCAAATAGCATGATCTCAGGGTTTAAACAAAGGCTTCTAACGATTGCTATGCGCTGCTTTTGACCGCCGCTTAGCTCCTTTGGATAGGCAAATTTCTTATCAAGTAGTCCAACCTTGCTTAGCCACATATCAGCCGTCTTTTCAGCCTCAGCTCTATCTCTTTTTTGCACCTTCAAAGGCCCAAGAAGGACGTTGTCTATAACGTTCATGTGATCAAAGAGCTCGTAGCTTTGAAAGACCATGCCGACCTTTTGGCGGATCCTTTGCCACTCATTAAATTTAGCATCTATCACTTCGCCGTCTATGACGATCTCGCCGCTTGCTATGCTCTCAAGGCCGTTTATGCACCTAAGAGTTGTACTCTTGCCACAGCCTGATGGCCCAAGAAGCACGACCACCTCGCCACTTTTTACCTCTAAGCTTATATCTTTTAAGGCGTGAAGCTCTCCATAAAATTTGTTTATTTTTTTAAGTTCTAAGATATTTTCGCTCATTTTAGCTCCATTTTTCTTCTAGTTTTTTCGATAGTTTTGAGACTGGATAGCAGATCGCAAAATATAAAAAGAATATGAGCGTGTATATCCAAAATGGCGCCATAGGATTTGTAAATACATTTCGCTCGATGATCTGCTGGCCGACCTTGACCACCTCTACAACACCGATTAGCACGACGATAGAGGTCGTTTTTATCATACGGCTTAGTAAATTTACAGCTCCAGGCACCAGCCTTCTTGTAGCAAGTGGGATGATGACATAAAAGTAAATTTGAAATTTGCTAAGTCCAAGTGAGGCGGCTGACTCAAACTGGTGCTTTGGTATCGAGGTGATAGCACCGCGCACGATATCCATCATCTCAAAAACGCCCCAAAGGCTAAAGACGATGAGCGAGGCGGTAAATGCTGAGATATGGATATCAAAAGCCTTGCTAACGCCAAAATAAAATAAAAATAGCCAGACGATCTGAGGCATGATGCGCACGATCTCGAGGCAAATTTTTAAAACAAAATAGATAAATTTGTTTTTCATGCTCATCAAAACGCCAAGTATGAGGCCACCGATAACGGAGATGATAATCGAGATAAACGAAATTTCAGTGCTTACAACAAGACCTTCAAGCAGTCTTAGTAAATTTTGCGTGTCAAATAATATACTAACTCCTTGCATTTCTAACCCTTTTTTCGATGTAGCTAAGCGCCAGCGAGACTGGCAAGATGATGACAAGATAGCTAATAACCAGCATAAAAAGCGCCTCATCTGTCTTGTAGTAAAGCCCGATGAGATCCTTTGCGACGTAGACTAGATCAGCAAGGGCTACGATACTAACGATACTTGTCTCTTTTAGTAAAAATATGACGTTTGCGCTGATACTTGGAAGTGCCACGCTAAAGGCTTGTGGCAAGATGACATATCTTAAGAGTTGGTTTTTACTGAGTGCGATGCTAAGTCCTGCTTCTATCTGCGACTTTCTCACCGCCTCAAAGCCAAGTCTAAAGCTCTCGCTCATATAGCTGCCACCAAGAAAGCTAAGTCCCGCGACCGCACAGGTAAAGCCACTCATCGACACTCCAAGCTTTGGCAAGCCGTAGTATAAAAAGAATAGCTGGATAAGAAGCGGTGTGTTTCTTGAAAGCTCAACGTAGCAATCAACAAGCTTTGAGAGAAATTTTAGCTTGTAAAATTTCACAGCCATGCAAAAAATGCCTATCAAAATAGAAAAAACTATCCCCAAAAAGGCGATCTGGCAGGTGAGAATCCCAGCCTTTACAAAAAGGGGGTAAAATTTCTCAATAAACTCAAAATCCATAAACTTTAATCCAATCTGAAAAATGGAGTTATTTTATCCCATAATCATAAATTTAAAACTAATTAGATATGATCACGCTTTAAATTTAAGCTTACAAAAAGGATAAAATTTGATCGATCTTTTTCAGATCATCGGTTTTTTAGGGATGATTTGCATCGTGATGGGCTACTTTTTACTTCAGATCGGCCGCCTAAATAGCCACGATCTAGCCTATCAGATAATAAATTTAGCAGGTGCGGTACTACTTATAATCTCGCTTTTTGTGCACTTTAACCTCGGCTCGTTTTTGATAGAGGTCTTTTGGATAATCATTACGATTTATGGAATTTATAAAATTTATAAGGAGAGAGCGTGAGAGCGTATGCAGAGTGGGAGGAGCAGGAGCTTTTGTTTTTATCGCTGCCACATAGTAAGAGCGACTGGGAGCCTTATTTAGAGGAGATTTTGGCGAGCTATGAGGAGCTTGTGGCTGCTGTTACGCCCTATGAAAAGGTGGTGCTTATCTGCCCTGATGAGGCAAATTTTACTAGGTTTAAGAAATTTAAAAATGTAGAGTTTGTAAAGCTTGAGACTGATGATACTTGGATCAGAGACTACGGCATGATCGACGTTTGCACCAAGGACGGCGTAAAGAGCTACGACTTTAAATTTAACGCTTGGGGCGGTAAATTTAAGAGTTCAAAAGATGATGCGATAAATTTAGAGCTAGCTAAAATTTATAAGACCAAGCTTGAGCCAGTTGATATGATACTAGAGGGCGGAAGTATTGAATTTAACGGAGATGGCGTGCTTTTAACCACCTCAAAATGCCTGCTAAATGAAAATAGAAACAAAGCATTTAGCAAAGAGCAGATCGAAGAAAAACTAAAAAATTTATTTGGCTTAAAGCGTATCATCTGGCTTGAAAATGGCTTTATAAGGGGTGATGACACAGATAGTCACATCGATACTTTAGCGCGCTTTATCACGCCTGATACGATAGCTTACGCAGCTTGCGAAGATGGGAGCGATGAACACTTTGATGAGCTAAAAAAAATGGAGGATGAGCTTAAAAAAACTGGCTTTAGGCTGCTTGCCTTGCCACTACCTAAGCCTAAATTTTATGATGGCAAAAGGCTTGGCTGCACCTATGCAAACTTTATCTTTATAAATGGTGCGCTAATCGTGCCAATATATAATGACGAAAACGATGAAAAGGTGTTAAATTTACTAGCCAAGGCGCTGCCAGATAGAAAGATCATCGGTGTAAATTCGCTAGTTTTTGTCCGTCAAAATGGCTCGCTTCACTGCTCAAGCCAAAATAGATACAAAAGGTCTTAACCTTGTCAAGTCCGTTTGATTATGAGTTTAACAGCATAAATAAGCAGGAGTGCACGCAGGGCGAAAATAAGGCCGTTATTGCAGCTGGAGCTTGCGCCTTTTTGCTTGCACTTGTGAAATTTACAGCTGGACTTTTTAGCGGCTCAGTCGCTGTGCTTGGCTCGGCGATTGATTCGATGCTTGATTTTATCGTTTCGCTTTTAAATTTATTTGCGCTTAGAAAGTCAAGAAAGCAAGCCGATGAGAGATTTAACTTTGGCTACACAAAGCTAGAGGCCTTGGCAGCGCTATTTGAGTGCGTTATCATCGTGCTGGCTGCTGGATATATATTTTATGAGAGCATTAAGAAATTTAGCGAGCCAAATTTAGAGATAGACCTTGGCTTGAGCCTTGGCGTGATGGTATTTTCGGTCATAGTGACGCTATGTTTGGTGCTATTTTTAAACCAAATTTCTAAAAAAAGTGGCAACCTTATCATCAAAGCAGACGCACTGCACTACAAGATCGACCTTTTTAGCAACCTTGCAGTCATCATCTCGCTACTTATCATTAAATTTAGCGGATTTGTGATGATAGATGCGATCTTTGGTATCGTGATAAGTGGCTACATCGCTCAAAGCGCTATAAGCCTTGGCAAAGACGCCTTTGGTGTCTTACTAGATCACGCAGCAAGCCCTGAGGTCATAGATGGGATCATCAAGATGATAAAGGCAAAGCAGAGGATTTCAGACTTTCACTACCTAAACACAAGACAGAGTGCAAATACCATATTTTTAACGCTGCATTTAGTTTTTGACAAAGATATCTCGCTTTACGACGCGCACGAGGTGGCTGACTCGCTTGAAGCTGAGATAAGAGAGAAATTTAAGGAATTTTCGTGGCAGATAACCACGCATTTAGACCCATACAACGACAAAGAAGGGAGATGAGATGAAAGTAGCACTACTTCAACAAGAATTTAAGGGGACAAAAGAGGCGACCATCGCAAAGACGCTTGGGCTAATCGCCGAGGCAAAAAAAGGTGGCGCTGATCTAGTCGTCTGCCAAGAGCTGCACCAGACGCAGTATTTTTGCCAAAGCGAGGATACAAATTTCTTTGATCACGCAAATGATTGGCAAGAGGACGTCGCTTTTTGGGGCAGGGTGGCAAAAGAAAATGGCGTAGTTTTAGTCACTTCGCTCTTTGAAAAGAGGGCTGACGGACTTTATCACAACACCGCTTTTGTCTTCGAGCGTGACGGCAGCGTGGCTGGCAAATACAGAAAAATGCACATCCCTGATGACCCTGGATTTTACGAGAAATTTTACTTCACGCCTGGCGACATTGGCTTTGAGCCAGTTGAGACTAGCCTTGGCAAGCTTGGCGTTTTGGTTTGTTGGGATCAGTGGTATCCAGAGGCAGCAAGGCTGATGGCGCTAAAAGGGGCGAAAATTCTCATCTATCCAACGGCTATTGGCTGGTTTGAGGGAGATAGCGAGGATGAAAAGTCAAGACAGCTTGAAGCGTGGGTGGCAGTGCAAAGAGGTCACAGCGTGGCAAACGGCCTGCCAGTTGTTGCAGTAAATCGTGTGGGCTTTGAAAAAGACGATAGTGGCGTGATGGATGGGATTAAGTTTTGGGGAAATAGCTTTGTTTTTGGGCCACAAGGCGAGCAGCTTTTCCGCGCAAATAGCACAGATGAGCTATGCAAGATCGTTGAGATAGATATGAAAAGAAGCGAAGAAGTGCGCAGAATTTGGCCATTTTTAAGAGACCGCAGGATCGACGCCTACGCAAATATCACAAAGAGATTTATCGACTAAATTTAGAGCTAGAGTTTCTAGCTCTTAAAATTTAGAATGCTTGTAAAAGAAATATAAATTTATTCTTAAGAAAATATTTTTTTAAGCCTTGATTGTGTAGAATAGTTGCAACTTTACCAAAATGGCATAAAAATATCATATCAAAAAGATACAAAGCTAAATTTATAGAATAAAATAGCCTTAAATTTTTTGAAAGGATTTTAGATGAAAACTACTTCTTTGGCACTTGCTGGATTGCTTTTGGCAACAACACTTTCAGCAAAAGAATTTATCAGTATCGGCACTGGCGGCATGACAGGTACATACTATCCGATAGGTGGAGCGATCTGCCGTTTGGCAAATAAAAATACAGATGTAAAATGCTCTGTTCAATCAACTGGCGGCTCAGTTTACAACGTAAATAACGTCCTTAAAAAAGAGCTTACATTTGGTTTTGTTCAAAGTGACGTCGTCTATGATAAATATAACGGCACTGGCAAATTTGACGGAGCAAAAGATGAAAATTTACGCTCAGTAGTTGCGATCTATCCAGAGCTTCTTGCATTTGTTGTAGCAAAAGATAGCGGTCTTACAAGCGATCTCTCTTCATTTGCTGGTAAAAAATACAACGTCGGAAACCCAGGCAGCGGCAACGAAGTGAGCACACTTGAAGTCTTTAAGGCAAAAGGCTTTGACGTTTCAAAACTAGGATACCGCGGCGTTTTAACAGTTGGCGAATGCCCACACGCACTAAAAGATAAAAAGATAGACGGATATAGCTTTGTTGTCGGTCACCCAACTGCAAACATCACTGATGCAGCGACATCTTTGCCTATTGATATCCTAAACATCGAAGGCAGCGAGATCGATAATCTTCTTAAAGAAAAACCATACTTTGCAAAAGGTGTGATCCCAAAAGGCTCATATGATGGCGTCGATCACGATGTAAATACTATCGGCGTAAAAGCTGTTTTAGTAACTAGTAAAGATACAAAAGATGAGGCTGTAAAAGCTGTGATAAAAGCTATTTTAGATAACTTTGATGAGTATAAAACTCTTCACCCAGCGCTAAAATCAGTAAATAAAGAAGATCTCGTCCAAGGTCTTTCAGCTCCGCTTCATCCGGCTGCAGAGGCTGCATTTAAAGAGGCTGGTATCTTAAAATAACTCAAATTTCCAGGGGCTTTTGCCTCTGGATAAAATTTAAATATGTAAATTCTTTTAAATTTTTATATTTAAATTTTAAAGGAGAGAGATGAACGAAGTTAATGACAACGAAGAACAATTTGTCGAAGTAAAGACAAGAGAGATAAATAGCAATTTTTACAACTATTTCATCGCATTTGCGTGTTTCTCTTGGTCGGTTTTTCAGCTTTATATAGCGTATTTCCCACTAAATACTAACATTTCACGCTCTATTCACCTAGCTTTTGCGGTTGGGCTTGTATTTTTGCTCTATCCAGTCACTTTTCATAAAAAGGCTCACTCAAGTTTGCCACTTTACGACCTAGTTTTTTGCGTGGTAGGCGTTGTTGCCGTGCTTTATCCAGCGGTTTATTTTTATGAGCTAGCTGATAGGACAGGGGATTATATCACTAAAGATATCGTTATATCGTTTTTGGCGATCATCGTCTTACTTGAGGCTGGCAGGCGTGTCATGGGACCAGCACTTCCTATCATTTGTATATTATTTTTGATATACGATCACTTTGGTCCTTATATGCCAGACATCATCGCTCATCAAGGCGCTAGCTTTGAAAAGATCGCAGGGCACATGTTTTTGACGACTGAGGGCGTCTTTGGCGTGCCTATTGGCGTTAGTGTTAGCTTTATCTACCTTTTTGTTCTTTTTGGCTCATTACTTGAGCGAGCAGGTGCTGGACAATACTTCATAAATTTAGCCTTTTCTCTTCTTGGTAAATATAGAGGTGGCCCAGCTAAGGCTTCAGTCATCGCAAGTGGCCTAACTGGCATGGTTTCAGGCAGCTCAACAGCAAACGTCGTCACCGTTGGTACATTTACCATACCACTTATGAAAAAGGCTGGCCTTTCACGCACAAAAGCTGGAGCTATCGAGGTTGCAGCTGGCGTAAATGGACAGCTCATGCCTCCTATCATGGGTGCTGCTGCTTTTATCATAGCTGAGTTTTTAGGCATGACATATACAAACGTGATGATGGCGGCGGTTATCCCAGCATTTGCTTGTTATTTGTCGCTATTTTTCATCGTGCATTTAGAGAGCGTCAAACTTGGACTAAAGGGCATAAATCAGAGCGAATTTCACTCAAGATTTAAAATTTTCGTTAGCGGTCTTCACTATATAACGCCGATCTTGATTTTACTTTATACTCTTTTAATCGCAAAAGAGTCAGCCATAGCCGCAGCTTTTAATGCGATAGGATTTTTATTTTTGATAATGATCTTTCAAGAGCCAACTAAAAAGCTAGCTTCAGGCGAAAAGGTAGGGCTAAACGATGTGCTTCTTGGCTTTGAGGATATATTTTGGGCGATGGTCGCAGCTGCAAAGAGTATGACCACAATCGCCATCGCAACCGCGCTTGCAGGCATCATCGTGGGCTCTATCTCGCTAACTGGCCTTGGTCAAGTACTTTCTGATCTGGTCGAGCTTCTAGCGGGCGATAACATCATGATGATCCTACTTTTAACGGCTCTTATGTCGCTCATCCTTGGCATGGGGCTTCCAACAACGGCAAACTACATCGTCGTCTCAAGTCTTGTTGCGCCAGTTATCTTGTTTTTGGCGCATAAAAATGGCTTCTTGATCCCAGCCATCGCCGTGCATCTTTTTGTATTTTACTTTGGAATTTTAGCCGATGATACGCCACCAGTTGGTATCGCAGCCTACGCAGCAGCGGGCATTGCCAAGGCAAATCCAATAACCGTTGGCGTGCAAGGATTTTTTTACGATCTAAGAACAGCGATTTTGCCATTTGCCTTTTTCTTTAACAACAAACTTATGCTTATTGAGAACATAAACACGAGCGATCCGCTTGACTCAAAAGGGATAGTCTGGATGAGCAATCCGCTTGAAATTTTACTCGTCTTTGGCATGGCGATCGTGGGAATGTTTGCCTTTTCTAGCTTGCTTCAAGGATACTACGTCACAAAGCTTAGGATTTGGGAGAGAGTGCTACTTATCCCTGTCGTGCCTCTAGCACTTGTGCCAAACATCTGCGTGAAATTTGGTCTGATGCCAAACGAATACACAGCCTACATTGTAGCAGCGGCTCTTTATGGCTTTGTATTTATGACTCAGTGGGGCATAAAAGATAAACCGCTTGATCAAATAAGAGCGATTTAACACTAGGCAAGAGCTCTCTTGCCTAAACCTTTAAATTTATTTATAAATTTCCATTGATTTTGTAAAAAGTGAGAATTTAGGCTTTAAAAACCTAGAGATCAAAGTTGTTTTGAGCGTTTCAGATCGCCGGCAAACTCGCAAGCGAGCTTATCACCTAGCTTGCAACCTTTTTCTAAAACCGCGTAGGCCTCTTTAAATTTATGATCATCTATTAGTATTGATCCCATCATCGCGCAAGAGTAGCCGTCATTTAGCTCGCATGCTTTGTTAAAAAGCTCTCTTGCCTTTTGTGGATCGTTATCTAGATAAATTCCACCGGCTGCTGAGCAACCCTCTTTTTCACCGCCTTGGCAAGCTTTATTGTAAAACTCTAGCGCTTTGTTGCTATCTGGCACGTCAGTTTTGCCAACCTGGTATATCGCACCTGCTATTACGCATGATCTTGCGTCATTTGCCGCGCAACCTGCTTCAAATTTAGACAAAGCCTCAGTGAAATTTGAGTCAGCATAAGCCTTCAAGCCATCTTCAAAGTCGCCTGCTAGAGCGCAAGCTGCAAGAAGCGAGATAAAAATCATTTTTTTCATAAAATTTTCCTTTTGTAAAGTAATGTGTAATTTTAACATATTAAATTTACACTTACTTGATGAAAAATAATTATGATTTTAAAATTTGCTCTTGCTCTTTGTAATCAGGCATGATGGCTTCTATAAATTTATAAAAGCTGCTTTGATGATGCGGATAGAGCAGGTGAGTAAGCTCGTGAAGTATGACGTAGCGCACGGCTGAGAGCGGCTTTTCGATGAGCCTTAGGCTTAAGTTTATATAGCCTTTTTTGTGGTTGCAGCTCCCCCAGCGAGTTTTGCTATCTCTTATGACGATGCGACTAACTGGCTTATTGATATGAGGCTGATAGTAGCTTACAAGCTCTAAAAATAGCTCTTTTGCTCTTGCTTTTTTAAAGCGCTCAAGTGCCTTTAAATTTGGCGTTATGATAAATTTATCTTCAAAAAATGGCATCTTTACGCTCTCATCAAATTTGATCTTATAAATTTGCCCAAGAAATTTCATCTCATCATCTTTTGGCAAATTTAAAAGGGCTTTTTTATATGAGTTTTCAAGCCAAATTTTATGTGTCTCAAGAAAGCTAAGAGCCATCTTTTGCGTGCTGTAAAATGGCATAGAAAGCGTGATCTTAGCGTCCTTGCCAACTCTTAATCGCATAGCCTTTACATTTGTTTTAAAATGTATTAAAACGCTTAAGCCATAAAAGTCTAAATTTAGGCTCTTTTGCCTTAAACTAGGCGTTTTTCTTGCCACTTTTTGCTTCTCCAGCGCCAGGTATTTGCAAGGCCTCTTAGCCACTCATCAGCGCAAAATCCTATCCAAACGCCAACGATGCCCCAGCCAAGGTGTATGCCTAAGAAATATCCAAGCGGCAGCGAAAGCCCCCACATAAAGATAAGCCCAGTTGCTAGTGGAAATTTCGCGTCGCCACTTGCACGAAGGGCATTTACGATGACGATGTTAAAGGTTCTGCCAGCCTCTAGCACGATCGAGAGGGTAAAGAGCGGTAGCATTATCTTGCGCAAGCTCTCATCTAAATTTAGCGCGTCCATGATCTTATACTTTAAGGCATAGGCGATCAAAACAACGACTAAGGTTATAAAAATGCCAAGCCACAAGGCTTTAAAGGTTCTTGTATAGGCCTGGTTAAACTCGCTTGCTCCAACCAAATGCCCCACGATGACCTCGTTTGCCACACTGATACTCGCTCCACAAAGCAAGATAAGAAGCGTGATCTGAAAGTAGATAGTCTGCACGCTAAGAGTTGCCTCGCCCATGCTCGCAATAAAGCCAAATGCGACCATGTATTGCGCCATCCAGAGTAAATTTTCGCCAGCGCTTGGCAAGCCAACTGAGAGTATTTTCTTTAAAATTCCAAACGGCACGACAAGCAGTTTGCTAAGATAAATTCTAACTTTTGCCACGCGAGTTAGCATGTAAAGTAGGACAAAAACGCCTATTAGTCTGCCCACAAATGTCGAGATAGCAACACCTTGCAGGCCTAAATTTGGCAGATCAAACCAGCCAAAAAGAGCGATGGCGTTGCCAAAGATGGTGATGATGTTCATCAAAACTGAAGTTAGCATCACAGCAGTTGCTAGGTTATAGACGCGAAGCACCGCAGCTAGCACCATGCCGATGCCATCAAATAGCAGGGCAAAGCCAAGGATGTGAAGGTATGAGAAGCTATCGTTTATGAGATCGTTTGGTACATTTAGTAAATTTAAGATGTTGTAGCCAAAGACGTAGATGATGATGGCTGAGAAGATACCAAAGATAGTATTTGACGTGATGCTTGCGTGTATGACGCTTGAAGCTAACTCGTTTTGCTTTGCGCCAAGAGCTTGTGCGACGACGACTGAGCAGCCCATGCTTAAAAAGTTAAAAATGGTCATAAAAAGATCCATCACTTGATTGCCCGCACCCATGGCGCCAACTAGATGCACGCTCACTTTTGTCACCATGTAGGTGTTTATGATGAGCGTTATAAAGTGCAAAAACATATCTAAAAATATAGGGACGACCAGTTTTTTCATAGAAAGATTCATAAATTTCTCCCTTTTTAAATTTTGGGGCGATTATAGCCAAATTAGGTTTTAGCTCCCTTTTGATATAATCCAAAAAATTTAAAATTTGAGAGAAAAATGGCATTAATCGACCTGATAGACGTTAGTAAAAAATTTGGCGCAAATGAAATTTTAAACAGCGTAAGCCTTAGCGTAAATGAAAATGAAAAGATAGCGATCATCGGCAAAAACGGCAGCGGCAAGAGCACGCTTATGAAGATCATCTCTGGCGAGGAGGCAGCAGATAGTGGCAGACGCATAGTGCAGAGCTTGATAAGCGTCGAGATGCTAGCGCAAAATCCAAATTTTAACGCCACTTTTAGCGTAAGAGATGCGCTAAATAACGAGCTAAAAGAGATATTTGACGCGATAAGCGAGTATGAAAAGAGTGGCGTTTTGCTAGCAAATGACCCAGAAAACAAGGAAATTTTAAAAGAGCAAGAGAAGCTTTTGAAATTTATAGAGGCAAAGGACGGCTGGAATATCGAGCATAAGATCGAGCGAATTTTGCAAGAATTTAAGCTAAAAGAGTATGAAAACAGGCCGATTTGCTCGCTAAGTGGTGGCGAGATCAGGCGTGTGGCATTGGGCGCTCTCATCCTTAAAAAGCCAGATGTGCTGCTGCTTGATGAGCCTACAAACCACCTTGATGTCTATATGGTCAAATTTCTTGAAGATATGCTTAAAAGCTCAATTCAAAGCATAGTTTTTATTAGCCACGATAGGTATTTTATTGATGCGCTCGCTACTAGGTGCGTTGAGGTCGAGGATGCAAGCTTAAAAAATTTCGAGGGCGGATATGCAAACTATCTAACCAAAAAAGAGGAAATTTTAGCAAGTCTTGCAAAGTCGCATGAGACACTGCTAAAACAGCTAAAGGCTGAAGAGGAGTGGCTAAGGCGCGGCGTAAAAGCTAGGCTAAAGCGAAACGAGGGCAGAAAAGAGCGGGTGCTCGCCATGCGCGAGGAGGCCAAGAAAAACCCAGGCGTGATAAGACGCGTGAGGCTTGAGCTAGAGCGTGCGAGTAAAAATTTCAATCAAACGCAGAGCCAAAACCGCAAAAAAATGCTATTTGAGTTTAAAAATTTAAGCAAAAGTATAGACGGCAAGATGCTTTTTGAAAAATTTGACGCAAGAATCTTGCAGGGCGAGAGGATAGCCATAGTTGGGCGAAACGGCAGTGGAAAGAGCACTTTGCTTAAAATTTTGCTAGGGCTTGAAAAACAAAGTAGCGGCGAGATAAAAAGGGGCGAGGTGAGTATCGGCTACTTTGATCAAGCTAGAAATGTCCTTGATGATGATAAGAGCCTTATAGAGACCTTTTGCCCAAATGGCGGCGACCACGTGCTAGTTCGTGGGCGAAATATGCATGTTTATGGCTATCTTAAAAATTTCCTCTTTCCAAAGGAATTTCTGGATAAAAAGATAGGCGTTTTAAGTGGCGGCGAGAAAAACCGCGTGGCACTTGCGATGCTTTTTACTAAAACATACGATGTGCTGGTGCTTGACGAGCCGACAAACGACCTTGATATCGCAACTATCAACATCTTAGAAGACTACTTGCAAAGCTTTGAGGGGGCTATCTTGCTAGTTAGCCACGATAGATATTTTGTCGATAAGATGGCAAATAAGCTCTGGGCGTTTGAGGGCACGAAGATAAATGTCTTGCACGAGGAGTATAGCGTCTATTTGGAGCTTGAAGATGAGATGAAAGAGCTTGATAAATTTGAAAAAGAGCTCTCAAATAGCCAAAATGAAGCCAAGCAAAAGAGTAAATCTGGCGCAAAACTAAGCTACAAACAAACGCAAATTTTAAACACATATCCAGATAAAATTTCAGCCCTTGAAGCAAGGGTAGCTGAGCTAAATGATGGGCTTAGTGATCCTAAAATTTATCAAGAAGTGGGTCTTGCTAAGCTTTATGAAGAGCTAGAAAAGGCAAAAGCTGAGCTTGAAAGCCTAGAAAATGAGTATTTTGAAGTTTTGGAGATAGCTGAGGAGCTAGAGTAGCTTGAAAAAGATCGGTAGGATAAGTGCGCTAAATAGAAGAGTTGTTAGGCAAAATTTAGCCACAAGTATGAGCCTTTTGATAGGTAAAGAGAGATTTAGCGGGGTGTTTTCACCAGAGATAGAAAAATATGAAGTGGGTGATCTAATCGAGATAAAATATAAGAGGGTTGGATTTTTAAATAAGATAGATATTATTAGGCTAATCGCAACAAATAGAGAAAATTCGGACTTATATGAAAGGTTGAAAAATTTATTTTATATGATTATGTTTTTTTATTTTTCTCTTTTTTTATTGATGGTGATTTATTATGGGGTTTTAAAGAATTTTAGTATTATTGGAGCTATTTTAGCGTTATGTGCTGTTTGGCTATTAAATACAGTAGTTAGAGTAGTATATTATCAGTTTTTAATTTTTAGATATTTTATATTTGGATAGGTACTTTAAAATTTAAATTTATGAAAGGTTTTTGCGCCATGATGAGGTCGCTAAATTTGTTTGAAACGAGGCTAAAATGCTAAAAAAACATCCGCTAATCTCTGTAATAATCGCCATTGTTGTGATATTTTTTGCTGTCTATTTTTTTATCTTTGGGTTAGCTACTATTTTAGATGACGACATTGGCGATAGTAAAGAGCTAAATAATAGCTATTTTTACGTCAAAGATGACAAGGTCTATGCCATGGTGCCAAGTGGGGGTAAATTTGAGCTAATAGGCGTGAGGGCCAGTAAATTTAGATACATTGACACCGGCAAATACGACAACAGAAACGTTGGCGCTAGCGATAAGGCGGTATATTGCGGTAACCTCGTGATGAGTGGGCTTGATCCAAATGGCGTTAGGGCACTTGGTAATGGCTACTTTGGTGACGGCAAGATCACATATTTTTGCGATAGCGAAAGCGAGACAAACCTCGAAATATCCGCACTTAAAGAGTTTTGGGATATCTTCTCACATAAAATGTTTAAAACCCCTAAAGCGCAAACTCATATCTATAAATTTAGGCAGGTTGATAACGTAAATTTAGCAGCTATCTTGGGCTTTGGCTACGCAAGCGACGGAGTAAAAGTCTATCATGAGGGCAAAGAGCTAGATGGCGCAAATGCTAGCAAGATGCGTTATATCGAGCAGGTATCTGGTAGAAAGAGCATACATTTTACGACTGATGGAGAAAATGTCTATTATGACAGCATAAAATTAGGGATCAAATTTAGCCCACAAATGCGTGATATCGGAGAGATATGGCGCATTCACTATCTTTATGAGCCAAATTCTGGCATGGTCTATGCAAACGATCATGAATTTGACCCCAAATTTGCCCCATACGAGCCACTTTTTAACCTAGAAGACAGGCACACCTATCATGCGCTCTTTCGCGGCAAAGGCGGGATCTATCACTGGGAGCGAAAGTGGCAGTGGTATAACAGCATAGATGAGGGCGAGTTTGTAAGAGATGGCGACGATCCTTTTAAAGGCGAGATAACGCCGCTATATGGCGACGTGGTGATAAGTGATGGCAAGACATATTTTCTAAAAACCTATGAAATTTGGCACAACACAAAAAATAACCACAGCCTAAGCTCACGCCACACGTGTATTGTAAGGCTTGATACAAAAGAGCAGTGGCGAAAGATAGGACTTGTAAGAAACGATGGCTACGGAGCGGTCTATGCAAACGGAGATAAGACATATTATTTTGATAACGTCGGCTACGGCTGGCGTTTTAACAGCAGTGTTTATGATATAAACGACCTTGGCGTAGTTGAAATTCTCACTCGTCCTTATGGTCCAAATGTTAAGAATTTAAAACTTGATGAGATAGTAAAAATGGTAGATCAAGGCGCTATGACGCCAGCTGAGGGCGAGGTGGTGATCGATGCGATAAGCGACTTTGATGATTAATCGCAAAAATATGCCTACTGGATATTTTTAGCCATTGCATTTATAGTCTCGGTGGTTGGCGCTATTTTTAAAAACAAAAAGCAAAAAAGCGAGCTTAAAAAAAGGGTGGATGACTATAGATAATGAGAAAAATTGCGACTAAGATACTTTGTCTTTTTGTCATTTTGACGCTATTTTTTGTTTTGGCGATGCTTTATCTATGGCATGAGGGCGAGTATCAAAGAAGCTTTGCAAACATTGATAATAGCGAGTTTTACCGCTCGCCTGAGGGTAAAATTTACGTTCAAATTTCAGGCAGTGGCAAGTATGAGCTAAAAGGCGTCGATGAGGCTAGTTTTAGGGTCTTAAAGCTAAAACACGCGTATGATTACTCAAATGTGGCGGCTGATAAAAACAGTGTCTATTGCGCTAGAGAAATTTTGCCAGGACTTGATCCAAAAAGTGCCAAAGTGCTTGGTAATGGCTATATAAGTGATGGCAAGATAAGCTATTATTGCGCTACTAGAAGCGAGAAAGAGCCAGGATTTAGCGAATTTGGCGCCATTATGAAAAACCTTGTTCACACCTTTATAAAAAGCTACGATGATAGCCCTTATTTTTACAGGACAAAAAGGGTCGAAAGCACAAATTTAGAGCCTATATTTGACGCTGGTTTTGCAAGAGACGGCGGCACGCTTTACTACAAGGGCGAAAAGATAGACGCAGATCCTAGCGAGCTAAGATATATCACGGCAGAAAATGGCGCTGCTAGCGGATATTACACAGATGGCAAAAGCTTGTTTATGGGCTTTTATAGGCTTGATACAAGCTACTCGGATGAGACGCGCCGGATATGCTATGACCCAAAGCATGATATAGAATATCTTTTTGAGCCAAAAAGTGGGGCGGTGTTTGCAAATGAGCGTAAATTTAGCACCCAAAATATGCCTTATAGCGCCATTTATAGCGTGGATAACGTGCACTCGTTTTGGCCTCTTTTTGCCAGCAAAGATGGAATTTACTTTTGGGATGGCAGTAAAAACGAGCAGGCTAAAATTTCAGACTACCAGCTAAAAGGTGAGCTAAAAAGGCTCTATGCTGACGTTTTTGTAGATGAGAGCTCAGCGTATTTCTTACAGCAAGGTGAAGAGTGGCGGCGCTCAAAGCATGGCAGGCACTTAGAGGCGCAAACAGTCTCTTTATATAAATTTGCCCCAAGTAGCTCTTGGCGCGAAGTAGGGCTGGTAAAAGATGGCGAGTATGGCGCAGTCTATGCAAACGGCGATAAGCACTATTTTTTTAGCAGCATAAAGCCATTTTATGGCATAAAGCATAGCGTTTATGAGGTGGCGGGTCCTAGCGTCATAGAAATTTTAACAAGAGCATCTAAAGAGCTTAGCGCAAAAGATATCAGCGATATGATAAAGCGCGGCGAGCTAGTGGAGGCAAGCGGCGAAGAAGTCGCAAGGTCGAGGATAGAGTATGACTCGCCAAAGATCATTTTGTATATCACATTTGGCATCGCTTTTGTCGTCATAGTGCTAACAACTCTTGCAAAACCAAAGAGAGATAAAAGCGACTTGAGATAAATTTCAAAGTGGCTATTTTTGGCGGCTGAAGCTTAAAATTTCATAAAAAATTTAAAGAGAAAATTTGACCTATTTACTCTTTTTTGTTATTTTAAAGCGAGACTGAAATTTATAAAAAGGAGAAAAATGTTTAAATTTCAAAGGTCAAAATTTAACAACTCAGTATTTATCCCATCGCTTATTGTCATATTTTTAATAGCGGCATTTGCAGCGATATTTCCAAATTTCTCAAATGAGTTTTTTAAGGGTATGCAAAACTATATCGCGGCCAAATTTGGCTGGTTTTATATCCTAGTCGTTGCCGTCATACTGCTAAGCGTCATAATTCTTGGCTTTAGTAAGCTTGGCGAGATCAAGCTAGGAGCTGATCACGTAAAGCCAGAGCACAAAAATATCTCGTGGTTTTCTATGCTTTTTGCCGCTGGCATGGGCATAGGTCTAGTGTTTTTTGGTGTGGCCGAGCCGCTCATGCACTATCTAAACCCACCAGTTGGCGACGCACAAACTATCGCAGCGCAAAAGCTTGCGTTGAATATCACATTTTTTCACTGGGGCATGGGCGCATGGTCGGTCTATGCTATCGTGGCGCTTATTCTAGCCTTTTTCTCATATAGGCACGGCTTACCACTCACGCTTAGATCGGCATTTTATCCGATCATTGGAGATAAAATTTATGGCAAGATAGGTAGTGCCATCGATACATTTGCCGTCGTGGCGACCCTTTTTGGCGTGGCGACGTCGCTAGGATACGGCGTGCTTCAGGTAAATGCTGGCCTTACGCACGTTTTTGGCCTGCCGACTATGCATATCACGCTTCTAATAGTGCTTTGTTTTGCAGCTACCATCTCAGCGGCAAGCGGCGTGGATAAGGGCATTAAAATCTTATCAAACGCAAATATCGCGCTAGCTATATGTTTTATGTTTTTGATACTATTTTTGGGCGATACGACGCAGCTTCTAAAGTCGTTTGTGCAAAACAGCGGCGACTACGTCTCTACGCTCATTTCAAATACCTTTAACCTCTACGCCTACGAGAGGCAAAACGAGAGCTGGCTTGGCGGTTGGACGCTGCTATACTGGGCTTGGTGGCTATCTTGGTCGCCGTTTGTGGGGCTTTTTATAGCTAAAATTTCAAAGGGCAGAACGATCAGAGAATTTGTGATCGGCGTGCTTCTAGTGCCAACTGGCTTTACATTTGCCTGGATGAGCTTCTTTGGCAACTCGGCGATCGCTTTGGTGCAAAGTGGCTTTAGCGAGCTAGCGACCACGGTAAATTCTGACTCAGCCTCAGCACTCTTTATGTTTTTAGAGAAATTTAGCTTCTCAGGCGTGCTAAGCGTGATCGCAGTCTTTATGATCGTTATATTTTTTGTAACTTCTGCCGACTCTGCGGCGATCGTGATGAATATGCTTTGCTCAAACGGCAAGGATGATACACCAGTTTGGCAAAAGGTCTTTTGGGGCGTTACGGTGGGCATCGTGGCGGCATTTTTGATGCTAGCTGGCGGACTTGCCTCACTTCAAGCGCTTACTATTACCACAGCACTGCCATTTGCGATCGTGCTACTTGGCGCTATTTACGGGCTATTTAAGGCTTTGCGCGTGGATCTAACCAAAAAAGAGACAAATAACTTTAGTAATATGCCACTTAGCGATCTTTCAAAGCCGTGGCAAGAGCGCCTAAGTGCGATCATCACGCTTCCAGGCAAGAAAGATGGCAAGAAATTTTTAAACGAAGTCGTGCTAAAAGCCTTTAACGAGCTAAAAGAGGAATTTGCTAAAAATGGGCTTGAAGCAAAGGTCACAAATGGCGAAAATTTTGTAAATTTAAACGTCGGTCTTGGCGATGAGATGGACTTTAGATATGGCGTTTATCTCACCAAAAGCCAGAGCCCAGACTACACCAGAGAGCTTGATGGCGACGATCTTTACTATAGAGCCGAGGTCTATCTAAAAGAGGGCGGTCAGGACTACGACGTGCTTGGCTGGAGCGAAGCTACGCTGATAAATGACGTCATCGAACAATACCGCAAACATATGCAGTTTTTACATGTCGTGAGAAGGTAAAATTGAGTAAAATTTGCCTAGAGTTTTAAAATTCTGGGCAAATTTGCAAATTTAATCTAGCTATTTTGCAAATTTTAAAATCTTACTCACTCACCTTAGCAGACTACTAAATTTAGGCCGCACTTCGTTTAGCACTAAATTTAGAGCCGTGATATGCTCGCTCATAAATTTTAAAATTTGCTCAAATTTAATAAAACCGCATGCGGTGCGCCAGCACCATTGCATGCCACCTCTAACGTGCGAGGGGTTTAGGGGATTTAAAAAGGAGGATAAGGGGACGGCTTTGCTTCGCAAGCTCGCAACTGCAAGCAGACCGTAATTCAAGCCTCTTCCCCCTTAACAGAGAAACAAAAATCTAAATTTATACTTGTAAATTTTAAAATTCCACTCACTCGCAAGAATTGACTATTAAAATTTGGCTTCACTTACAGCTTAGCTCAAATTTTAGAGCCGAAATTACTCGTTCATGAAATTTTAAAATTTGTCAGAATTTTCTAAACAAAACGCATGCAGTGCGAAGCACTATCGCATGCACCTCTAACGTGCGAGAGGATTGTGGGATTTAAAGGGAGATAAGGGGACGGCTTTGCTTCGCGAGCTCGCAACTGCAAGCAGAGTGTAATTCAAGTCCCCTTGTCTCCCTTTTGAATAAAAGAACCTAAAAAATAAAGTCTGTATTTTAAAGAATAGAAATTTACTATTGCACAAATTTTAAAATTCCATTCACCCCTAAGAATTGACTACTAAAATTTGGCTTCGCTTACAGCTTAGCTCAAATTTTAGAGCCGAAATTACTCGCCCATGAAATTTTAAAATTTGCTCATTAACTACCACTAAAAAATTATAAAACCACCATAAATTTTATATAATCCCTCTCTTACAAAGGTGTAGCGACTTTACAAAAAGGAGACAAATGAGCGAGATAAATTCAGTTTCAAATTTTACACCAGCTGATGATGAGGTGCTTGCTTTTTTGTCAAATTTGGGTCAAAAATGGCGCAAAAGCGATGATGTAGCAAATTTTATAGAGCGAAATTTTACCTTTGTCGGCTCAAAACCGCTTTTGCAAAATTTAAAAGATTACAAAACGGCTGATTGTAAAAATTTTGCTGATATTAAAAATTTTATAAGCTCACACACTGACATTCAAAGCAAAATTTTAAGCAGCGAAATAGGCTACGTCGGTGATGGTCTAACTAGCCTAGAGCTTAAATTTGCGCCTGAATGCTTTTATGATTTTTTAAAATTTATGGTTGAAAATATTGCGCAACATCACTATTTTTACAGCCCAAAAGAGGGCTGGATATTACTCATTGCGATGGAGGGATACGTAGAATTTGGCGTTTTAGATAAACAAACTTTTTGAATAAATTTACCCACAAAAATAAAAATAAATTCCGTCCATAAAAGTCCTAAAATTTAGCAAAAAGTCAAATTTGCACGCAATCATCGCCTTTTGCTAGCAAAATTTAATCATTTTTTTTATATAATCCAAATTTTTCACAAAGGTAGATAATATGGATAGAAAATCGTGGAGTTCAAGACTTACATACATTTTAGCTGTTGCAGGGGCTACGGTCGGCTTTGGCGCGACGTGGCGGTTTCCTTACTTGGTCGGTCAAAACGGCGGTGGGGCCTATGTTTTGGTATTTTGCATAGCGATGATAGTCATTGGTATTCCTATGATTTTGGTTGAAAACGCCATCGGCAGGCGCCTAAAATGTAACGCTGTCGATGCATTTGGTGGCACAGTAAATGGCAAAAAGATCAGCAAAAAATGGCAGATAGTGGGCTGGATGGGGCTTGTTGGCGCATTTGGCATCATGGCTTATTATATGGTTATCGGAGGCTGGGTCTTAAACTATATCGCTCAAATTTCATTTGGCCTGCTTGATCTCTCGCAGATCGTGAGCTTTGAGCAAACTAGCGCATTTTACGAGCAAAATATCGTTAGCAACCCACTAGCCATCAGCTTTGCGACCCTTGTTTTTGTTCTGGTTAATTACGCTATCTTGGTGCAAGGCGCAGTTGGCGGCATCGAGCGCTCAGCAAAATACCTAATGCCGCTTCTTTTTATCTTGATGCTCGTCATGATCGCTAAAAACATCACGCTTGGGGGTGCGATGGAGGGTGTGAAATTTTACTTAACGCCTGATTTTTCAAAGATAAGCTTAAAGCTTTTTGTCGAGGTTTTGGGGCAGGTTTTCTTTGCGCTTTCGCTTGGATTTGGCGTGATGATAACGCTCTCAAGCTTTGTTAAAAAAGACGAAGGCTTAGTTAAAATTTCTATCATCACAGGCATCTTAAACACCGTCATAGCCGTGCTTGCTGGCTTTATGATATTTCCGTCGCTCTTTAGCTACGGCGTCTCACCAGATAGCGGCCCGAGCCTAGTTTTTAAGTCGCTTCCGATCGTCTTTTCACACATGCCTTTTGGCGGATTTTTTGCGGTTGCGTTTTTCGCGCTTCTTATGATCGCTGCGCTTACGACGTCACTGCCGATATATGAAGTGATCATTACAACGCTGCAAGAGAAATTTAAGATAAAACGCAAAAAAGCGATATTTTTAGTGCTTAGCGTCATCTTTGTGCTTGGGAATTTGCCCTCACTTATGGCTACAAATTTACTAAGTCATGTGAGCATTTTTGGTAAAAATATCTTTGACGCATACGACGCGATAAGTGCAACGATATTTTTCGTGCTGACCTCACTTGGATGTGCTATATTTGTGGGCTGGGTGCTAAAAGATGAAGCAAAAAAAGAGATCTTGCAAGGTAGCGAAAAGTACGCAAAGCTTATAAATATTTGGTTTTTCTATATCAAATTTATCGTGCCTTTTGTCATTTTGGTGCTATTTATCAGTAGTTTTTACGACAACTTTTTGAAGTGAAATATGCGTGAGCTTGTAAATTTTAGTAGCGGTGAGCGCCTAAGACTTAGCGTAGAGGATAAAGCCTTAGTGAGCGTGAGCCAAAAAGGCGCTAAAACAAAGCAGAGTAAAAAAGAATTTGCAAGCAGTGATGAGGCTAAAAAAGCCTGCGTCAAAAAAGAGTGGGAGAGCCTAAAAAAGGGCTTTATTCTGCAAGATAGTGAGGCAAAAGCCGGTGAAGCGAGCCTGCACGTTTATATCGGCGGTGGATACACTGGAGCGCTCTCGTTTGCCAGCTTAAGAGATGAAATTTATGTTTATAAAAGTGGCGGTCAAAAAGATGGCGGCAAGCCTAGCGATATTTTGGTGAGGCTTGATCGAAGCGGCACTATAAAAGAGCAGATCGCCTTGCCAAAGCCGCTTGCGTGGCATGCCGAGCATGTAAGCGAAAATTTACTTTTAGACCTTGATCATGAAATTTACATTTTTGAGCCAAATGGGGCTAAATTTCGTGAAATTTTAGCTGAGCAAAATGTCAAGAAAAGTAGCGAGATAGCAAGCTTTATCTGCTCTGCAAATAATGCGGCAGTTTTTGGCATGTTTGGTCAAATTTTTACCTTTTGTGAGGATAAAATTTCAAAGCTTGGCGAGTATAAATGCAGCACAAAAAACTACGTGCCGATACTTTGCGCGGCTCTTAGTGCGGATGCTAGCATGCTTGCACTTTGCACCAAAGAAAATGAGCTACAAATTTTAAATGCAAAAAATGGTGAAATTTTAAGCGAGCTAAGAGCAGAATTTGGCGTGCTTGATAAAATTTGCTTTTTAGACGAAAACACGCTTTTGCTTAGGCAATATCTTGAAAACAAGATATTTTGCCTTGATATAAAGAGCGCAAAGGTGACAAAGCAGCCTTGGATAAAGGATGAGTATCTAAGAGCGAGCGAGTTTTGCGCGGAGGCTGGCAAACTTGTGGTGATAGATCAAAGCAGGGCCTACGCTATCAATCTAAAAAGTGGCAATGCGATGGCAGAATTTACGCTAGATCACGTCGTAAAGAGCTGCGAGGCTAAATTTATAGATGGCAAACTTGCAGTTAGAACGGACTATGGCTGCTTTAGTCTTTATGAAATTTAAGGGAGAATATGTTTTATACACTTTTATTTATCTATATTTTTTATGTGCTTTTTAAGCTTTTTTTGGCGAATTTGCAGATCGACTTTGTAAGAGCTGAGGCCAAAAAAGAGCCAGTCGTGCTTGAAGCGAGCGAATACAAAAACGCCGCAGTTGCCGCCGTGACAAACCTAAAATTTGAAATTTTTAGCCTCATCTATCACACCGTTATCTTCTTTGCGTGGATAAGCTTTGGGCTAAAAATGCTCTCAAACGCTTGCCTAAAAGATGGCACTACGTTTGAAAATATCCTCTTTGTGATGAGCTTTTTGCTGATCTCGTCGCTGCTTGATCTGCCGCTAAATATCTACGAGAGCTTTGTAAAAGACAAAAAGCTTGGCTTTTCAAATATGAGCGCAAAGATATTTTTGATTGATACTATAAAGTCGCTAGCGCTAATGCTCATTTTTGGCTCGGCCTTCGTTTGGCTCGTGCTTCTTTGCATAAATTTTCTTGGGGATTTTTGGTGGTTTTGGGCGTTTTTGCTAAGTTTTGGCGTCGCTTTAATTATAAATTTGATATATCCAACGCTCATTGCGCCTATCTTTAACAAGATGTCGCCGCTTGAAGATGGCGAGCTAAAGGGCAAGATAGAGGGTTTGCTTAAAAAATGCGGCTTTAAAAGTAGCGGCGTTTTTACGATAGATGCTAGCAAGCGCGACAACCGCTTAAACGCCTATTTTGGCGGGCTTGGAGCGACAAAGCGAGTGGTGCTTTTTGACACGCTGATAAAAAAGCTAAGCACCGCGGAGATAGTGGCGGTTTTGGGGCATGAGCTTGGGCACTTTAAGCATAAAGACATCATAAAAATGATAGCTCTAAGTGCCATTATGCTATTTTGTCTATTTTTTATCTTTGGAAACGTTGGCGCAAGCGCATACGAGGCGATAGGACTAGGGCAAAATGGCGCTAGTATCATCATCTTTTTGGTGCTTTTCTCGCCTATTTTTAGCTTTCTTTTCTCGCCGATCATCTCGCATTTTAGCCGTAAAAATGAATTTGGCGCAGATAGATTTTCAAAAGAAATTTCAAACAAAACTGACATGATAAACGCCCTAACCAAGCTTGGCAGCGAAAACAAAGCATTTCCAAAGTCGCACTGGCTTTACTCATTTGTCTATCACTCGCACCCAAGCCTTTTTGAGCGGATAAATGAGCTAGAAAATGAGAGTTGAAGAGGCTCTAAAAGAGGCAAATTTAAGGCTAAAGCCGCTTTGTGAAAACCCAAGCAGGGTGGCTAAAATTTTGCTCATGAGCTACCTTGATGTGAGCGTTGAGTGGATATTTTTAAACCAAAAGAGCGAATTTAATGAGAGCGGCTACTTTGACCTTGTAAAGCGCTTTGAAGACTACGAGCCGCTTGAGTACATTACCGGCAAGGCTGGCTTTTATGGGCTGGAGTTTGAGGTAGAAAGTGGGGTTTTGATACCGCGTCCTGAGACTGAAATTTTAGTCGATAAAGTGCTAGAGATAGCAAGCGGCTACAAAGCGCCAAAGATCGCTGAGATCGGCACTGGCAGCGGGATAATAAGCGTCATGCTTGCCCTTAAAACAAACGCTAAAATAGTTGCCACCGATATAAACGAAAAGGCTCTAAAACTAGCTAAAAAAAATGCGCTTAAATTTAATGTAAGTGAGAAGATCGACTTTGTAAAGTGCTCATATATCGATGAAATTTCAGGTGGTATCGACATCTTGGTCTCAAACCCACCATATATCGCGCGAGACTATAAACTTGATAAATTTGTGATAAACGAGCCGCATGAGGCGCTATTTGGTGGCGAGGTCGGAGATGAAATTTTAAAAAACATCATCCTTATCGCTAGAAATCGCTGCATAAAAAATATCGCCTGCGAGATGGGCTATGATCAAAGAGCGAGCATGGAGATGGCGCTAAAATTTAATGGCTTTAAAAGCGCTTTTTACAAGGACTTGGCGGGCTTTGACAGGGGCTTTTGCGCGAGATTAAAACTATAAAGGAGAGAGATTGAGAAGTATCTATTTTTTACTATTAGCAGCGGTGATCGGCACTGAGCTAACGCTTGGAATTTTGGTCGCACCAGTCATATTTTTCCCACAAAATATCATAGGCGAGGGGGTGCTCACGCATTTTATGAGCGGACAGATGATGACAAAGATATTTTTAAAATTTAACTATGTTTTGCTATTTGTAAGCGCATTTGTGGCAGTTAGCGAGCTATTTGATTTAAGAAAAAAGCTTGCATTTTCACTAAAATTTAGCACGTTTATGCTCTCGTTTTTAAACTTAGCCCTAGCGCTTAGCTTTGTCTTTATCTTTACGCCTTTTATCGTGCAGGCTCAAAGCCTAGGTGCTGATGCGACGCAGACAGCGGAGTTTGCCAAGATGCATAGCGCAAGCGAATATGTGATGAAAGTGATACTTGTTTTGCAGCTCATTTTATTTTTTGTGAAATTTAAGATCAGTCAAGATGAACGCCAAGCCTGATATCCAAATTTTAACGAATTTTTTAGCCGAATACACGACAGCGATGGTGAGTGCTGGCACATACACTGCGCGCGTAGAAAAGTGCGTCGACCGCATAGCTAATCACTACGGCTATGACGTTAGTGTGACCATTTTTGTGAAGTATTTTACCATTAGCGTGATGGACTCACAGGATAACTCATTG
This sequence comes from Campylobacter concisus UNSWCS, assembly GCF_000466685.1. Classification (GTDB taxonomy): domain Bacteria; phylum Campylobacterota; class Campylobacteria; order Campylobacterales; family Campylobacteraceae; genus Campylobacter_A; species Campylobacter_A concisus_A. The sequence continues at coordinate 63,874 of NZ_ANNG01000005.1, read as the reverse complement.
CGCCGAACTTATGTGAGAAAGATCCCTCTAGGGCAGGTTAGCTTTAACAGAATTTCTGAGCTATCATCGCTTAGCTGGCAAATTTTAGATGAGGGTTTGAGCTTAGATGAAGCTAAAGAGAGCTTTGAGGGCGTGATGAGTGTCAGTGCAAATAAATTTGCTAGCTCGCTTATCTTGATAAGCCTTGCAAATGCGGCATTTTGCAGACTTTTTGGAGGCGATGCTGGCTCAGTTGTTTGCATATTTTTTGCAACGCTTTTTGGATACACTCTTAAATTTGCCCTTGCAAAAATGGGCGTAAATTTAAAGGTTCAATACGTCCTGACATCCTTTGTCGTCTCATTTATCGCCTATCTTGGCGTATCTTACGGACTTACGCACACAAGCGACGTGGCGATAGGCTCGTCTGTGCTCTTTATGATGCCGGGCGTTTTTCTTATAAATTCAGTCTTTGACATCCTAAATGACAACACCCTTGTTGGCATCAGTAGAGCCATAAGCACGGGCATCCTCATACTTTGCATGGCTGTTGGCGTCTATATCACGCTAACGCTTAGCAGCGCGGAGATATTAAATGTTTGAGCTTTTTAGTGAAACGCTTGTAGATGCTGGCTTTGCTGCGGTGGCTGGGCTGGGCTTTGCCTATGCTAGCTCGCCTCCAAAAAGAACTCTCATCTTTTGCGCTTTGCTCGCTGCATTTGCGCATGCTAGCCGCTTTTGGATCATGCAGATGGGATTTTTTAACATCAGTGTCGCAACGCTCATCGTCTCTTTTATGAGCGGAATTTTAGGCATGCTCTTTGCCAAACGGCTAAAGGTGCCAGCTGAGATCATCGCATTTCCAGCGCTTTTGCCGATGGTGCCAGGAGTTTTTGCGTATAAAGGCATTTTGGCACTTTTTTCATTTTTAAATGAGACAAGCATCGCTAAGAAAAATGAGTATTTGATCATATTTTTTGATAATGCCATCACGACTACGACGGTTTCACTAGCGCTTGGTGTGGGTGTTTCGGTGGTGCTTATCTTGTTTTATGATCAGTCGCTTACGATAACTAGAGGCGCTAAAGGCAAGCCTAGTAAGAGCAAATGAAAATTTAAAGGAGCTTTGCTGTGAAGATAAGAATTTATTACGAAGATACTGACGCGGGCGGCATCGTCTATCATACAAACTATATTAAATTTTGCGAGCGAGCCAGAAGTGAGGCATTTTTTGAGGCTGGGCTAAATTTCACAAAAGAGGGCGGATACTTTGTAGTTTCAGCTCTTGAGGCTAAATTTCTCGCTTCAGCCGTGCTTGGCGATGAGGTTTTTGTGAGAACAAAGCTTATAGAGCTTAAAAAGGCAAGCCTTGTTTTAGAGCAAGAAATTTATAAATTTGAAGAAAAAGATGCCGAAAAAGTGCTCTTTAAAGCGACTATCACGCTAGCTTTTATGAAAGAGGGCAGGCTAGCAAAGATAGATGAGAGCATGAAAGCTTTTATAAATGGGGTTAAATTTTAGCAAGCAAAACTGCTAAATTCCGCTTGTGCTGTTTTGCTCCTGCGAATTTACCTCATTAAAGTGATCGCTTTTTGTATCATAAATTTTTACATCATATAAAACTTGCGAGCCCTCAACCCTCTGAGCAAAAATTTTACTGGCACTTTTGTTTATGAAATTTGTATAGATATACTCCACTCCCAAGGCACTTGAGTAGCCGATCTGTGAGTATCTAAAATCAACTCCAAAAAGATCTCCAAGACCTAAAAAACTCTCATCAAGCGAGTTTAGCGAATTTGCCACAAAGAGGTTTTGTCTATCTCTTTGCGTGATGGCACTAAAGATATTTGGCAAGAAATTTATCTGCGTGCTTAAAAGCGCGTAAGGCTTTATCTCAAAGCCTCTCATCTGCGTTGCCACAAGAGAAGCTTTAACTATGGGGATGTTTAAAAAGACGCTTGCATTATCAAATTTAGACTTTTTGCTCAAAGTATCGTTTAAATTTATATCTTTGCCAGTGATCGAGCTCTCGTAGTAGTCATTGCTTTGCATGCGTACATACTCATTTAGCTTTTGTGCTAGCGCGCTGCCATCGTCAAAGGCGACTATCTTTTCGTTGGCAAAAGCTAGTAGGGCTGAAATTTGCGCTTTGTAATCAACTCCGCCAAAGATCAAATTTGGCTTTGGAGCTGTCACGAAAGAGCTATGAACACTTGGGATGTAGATGAGTTCGTTTGGCAAGATGAGAGAATTTACCATGTTTGCGCCATTTTGAGTAAGGGCCGCTATGAAGTAGATAAAACCCTCGTTTCTAGCGTTTTGAAGCGCGTTTTGAAGGCTAGGCAAACTCTCGTCGCTACTATTTATAAATTTCACTTCTACATTTGCATCTTGCTTTAAGATATAGCTTAGAATCGCGTTTGATACGACATTTGCGTATGATTTTATAACCTTTTGAGGGATGATGACTGCTATCTTATCGCTTGCAGCTAGTTTTAAAACCATCTCTCCGCCAAGCGAAGCGTAAAGGTCTAAAAGTGCCTTATCATCTATCTTTGCTGGCTCAAATCTAGCCATAAAGCTAGCTAACATATCGCTCTTAATAAGCTCATTTAAGCAAGAGCTATCACAAAATTCTGGCTCTAAATTTATGTAAGTGATCTTTGCTGGTGGTATGCTTGAGAGGCTTTGATTTTTAATGATGTTGCTTTCAAATTTTGCCTCAGTGATCTCGTCTTGCATCTCGCTTAAGACTTCATTTTGCGCTGCAAAAAGACTTACAAATATAACTAAAAAAAGAAAAATTCTTTTCATATCACTCCCTTGATTTTTTTCAAATCATCTATAAAATTTTCTTCAAAACTTGGATTTTTACTGATCCACTCTGGTGAAAAAGTTGGCATTATAAACCTATCATCATCTTTTAAAATGCTCCCTCTTATGCTTGAAAATCCGCCCTTTGAGAGCAAATTTGGATAAAGATGCATGAAAGCTTCCTCTCCTAAAGTGATGATAATTTTTGGTTTAATAAGCCTTATCTCTTCTAAAAGATATGGCCTACAAAGCTCAAACGAGCTCTTTAACGCTGGATTTTTCGCGTCACTATTTGAAATTTCACAGCGCAAAAGCAAGCTTATATAGAGACTATCTTTTTCTAAATTTAAGCCATTGTTTATAGCATTTTCTAAAATTTTGCCACTTGCGCCTTCAAAATAATCATCTTTTTTGCAAAGCGATACGAACATTATCTTGCTGTTTTTATCGCCAAAGCCAGTAAAAACGCACTTTGAGCTATTTCTTAAAAAGCAAAGAGAGCACTTTTTTATCTCACTATTTAGCTCGTCTATGCTGTTATAATCTTGATATTTGCTTAAATTAAGAAAATTTTCATCTATAAAATTGTAACCGATCGCTTTTAAAAAAAGTAATTTTTCTAAGAGATCTTTATTTTTATGAAATTTCATTTTTGGATTATAACTTGATTTACTTAAAGTTTAAATTATAGTTTTTTCGGGCTGATTTATTCAAAGGAATTTAAGTATTGCTTTGATAAAATCCCACTTTTTATATTAACTTTAAGGATAGAAATGAAAAGGACTTATCAACCTCATAAAACCCCTAAAAAACGCACTCACGGCTTTCGTTTAAGAATGAAAACTAAAAATGGCCGTAAGGTTATCAACGCTAGACGTGCTAAAGGTAGAAAAAGATTGGCTGCTTAGCTGGTTTTGAGTCACTAAGTGACTCGAGAGAATTTTCTCAGGTTTATAAAGAGGCCAGCAAATGGCACTGCGACGCTTGCGTAGTTTTTTATAAGCCTACAATTGAAAAAAAATTAGCAGTTGTTGCTAGCAAAAAAGTGGGAAAAGCAGTAGTTAGAAATAGAGCAAAGAGGCTTTTAAGAGCTGCTTTTTTTTCTATTTCTAATGAGCTAAAAGATGGCACTTACATTATGGTCGCAAAAAATGGAATTGTAGAAATTTCATTTGACAAAATTTGTAAAAATTTGAGCTGGTCTATAAAAAAAATGGGATGTCTAAAATGAAAAAATTTGCGATTAGATTTATCGCTTTTTATCAAAAATATATTTCCATACTTCTGCCAAAAAGCTGTCGCTACTATCCGACTTGCTCACAATACGCCATTTGGGAATTTCAAACAAACAGCTTTTTCTCTGCTTTTTTTGCAACATTCATGCGAATTTTAAGATGCAATCAACTTTTCAAAGGCGGTATCAACTACCCAATCATCCGCAAAAAATTTAACTCATGTTTTATATTTCAAAAAAGCGATACCAAAAATGTAAATTTCTGGTTTATCCCTTGCCAAAATAGTAAATTTTATGTCGTAAAAGTATTAGATAAATTAAAGGAAAAAAATTAAATGGAACAGATGTCTATGCAAAAAAGGTTGCTTCTTGCAGCACTTTTGTCAATCGTATTTTTCATAGTATATGACTTTTTTATGCCAAAAAGAGCTCCACTAGAGCAAAACCAAACAACGATCTCTCAAACAATGGATCAAAGCAAAGCTCCAGCCTCTACTAACGATACTCCAAAATCAAATGAAAATTTAGCTTCAAACGAAATAATCGCTACCATCAAAGGTCAAAGCTACGAAGCAAAGATAGATAAGCTAGGTAGGATTGCAAAGTTTTATCTCACCGAAGATAAGTATAAAACAGAAGATGGCAACAAAATCGAGCTTGTTTCACAAAATCCACTGCCGCTTGAGCTTAGATTTAACGATAGCACTTTAAATACTGATGCTTTTAAGGTTGCATATAGCAGTGACGCTAGCGAGGTAGATGCTAGTAGCGAGCCTAAAACTATAAAACTCACTCAAAATTTAGATGGTGTTACAGTCACAAAAAATATCAAATTTTACCCAAATGGTCGTTACGAGGTTGAAGTAAATTTAAGTAAAAGTGTTGATTATTTCATCACTCCTGGCTTTAGACCAAATATCGCGATAGATAGCTACACAGTTCATGGTGTCATGCTTAGAAATACAGACGATAGCCTAAATATCATAGAAGATGGCGATGCAAAAGAGGTTAAAAACTATGCAAACACAACTATAGCAGCTGCATCTGATAGATACTACACAGCGCTATTTTACTCATTTAACAAGCCATTTGAAGCTGTTGTGGATAAAGATGCAAATAACAATCCTATCGTCTTTGTAAAGGCAAACGATAGTCTAAAACTAGGCGCTTACATCGGACCAAAAGAGCATAAAATTTTAAGCTCGATGGATGAGAGACTAAACGACGTTATCGAGTATGGTTGGTTTACGTTTATAGCAAAGCCGATGTTTGCATTCTTAAATTTCTTGCATAACTACATCGGCAACTGGGGTTGGGCGATAGTTGTGCTAACGCTTGTTATAAGGATAGTTTTGTTTCCGCTTACATATAAGGGCATGCTATCGATGAATAAGCTAAAAGAGCTTGCTCCAAAAGTAAAAGAGATCCAAACAAAATATAAAGATGATAAGCAAAAGATGCAAGTCCATATGATGGAGCTATACAAAAAACATGGTGCAAACCCGATGGGTGGCTGCTTGCCGATCTTGCTTCAAATTCCGGTATTTTTTGCGATCTACCGCGTTTTACTAAATGCGATCGAGCTAAAAGGTGCTCCTTGGATACTTTGGATACACGATCTTTCAGTGATGGATCCATACTTTGTGCTACCTATCTTGATGGGTCTAACGATGTTTTTACAACAAAAACTTACACCAACGACATTTGCTGATCCTATGCAAGAAAAGGTTATGAAATTCTTACCTTTGATCTTCACATTTTTCTTTGTGACATTCCCAGCAGGTCTTACGCTTTACTGGTTCGTAAATAACGTTTGTTCAGTCGTTCAACAAGTCTTTGTAAATAAACTTTTTGAAAAACATAAAAAAGCTGCGGAGGTAAAAGCTCAATGAAGATAGAAGCAAATACCCTCCAAGAGGCATTTCAAAAGGCAGCCGAGCAGCTTAACTGCTCAGTCACAGAGCTTGATATAAAGGTCTTGCAGCATCCAAGTGGTGGAATTTTTGGATTTTTTAAAAAGACAGCGATCATTGAGGCAAATTTAGAAAATCAGCCAAAACCACAGCAAAAACCAAAAAATGATAGAAATTTTGCTAAAAAAAGTGATGAAAACGAACCTGTAAAAGAAGAGAAAAAGCAGGGCAAAAAACACGATCAGTCTGATAGAAAGAGAAATTCTAAAAAGCACAAAGATGAGAAAAATGAGACTAAGTCTGAGCAAAAAGAGCATAAAAACGAAAAGCCAAATTTAAGCGAGAAAAACTCAGCTCTTGCTAAAGATGCCTTTGCTGAAAAGGGCGAAAAAGAGGCTGAAGAACCAGGATATGTCATAAAAAGACTTGATGAGCAAAAAGAGCAAAAAGAGACTAAAGTGGCAAAAGAGCCACAAGCTAGTAAAAGTGCTCCTAAAAATATCCTAGATACTTCAATCATCGAAAATTTCAACCAAACTGATAAAGAGAGCGCACCTCAAGCTTTACCAAAAGAGAAAAAAGAGAAAGTTGTAATCGACTTTGATAAAATTTTGCCTGAGATAAAAGAGGGCATGACGCGTCTTTTTAAAGCAAGCTGCTTTGAGATAGACAAAGTAGAAGTTAGTAAATTTAACGATGAGACTGTGCTTATCGAACTAGACGGTGCTGACGCGGCGCTACTTATCGGCAAAGAGGGTTATAGATATAAAGCGATCTCTTATATGCTCTATAACTGGCTAAATTCAAAATACAACCTCGCTATCCGCCTTGAGATCGCGCAATTTTTGCAAAATCAAGAAGCGATGATGGATCAATATTTAAATGGTGTGATCGAGCGTGTGCAAAATAGTGGTAGAGCCCAAACTAAGCCACTTGATGGAGTTTTGGTCAAGATCGCGCTTGAGAAGCTTAGAGAGAAATTCCCAGATAAATATGTCGGCATAAAAAGTGGCAATGACGGCAAATTTGTCGTCGTAAATGACTTTTTTAAAAAATGAGTGAAACTATCGCAGCCCTTGCCACAGCTTATGGCATCGGCTCAGTTTCTATCGTAAGGCTTAGCGGTAAGGACGCCCTGACCACCTCTTTAAAACTACTTAAACTTTCAAATTTAGAGCCAAGATACGCAAAACTAGCCAAAATTTACTCCCTTGATGATGAAATTTTAGACGAGGGCATAGTTATATATTTTAAAGCCCCAGCAAGCTTTACTGGCGAGGATATCGTCGAGTTTCAAACTCATGGCGGCGTGATGGTGAGTGAGAGAATTTTAAATGAGCTAATAAGAGCTGGCGCAAGGCTTGCTATGCCAGGCGAGTTTAGCAAGCGAGCATTTTTAAATGGCAAGATGGATCTAGCAAAGGCCGAGGCGATGCAAGGGCTTATCACTTCAAAAAGCGAGATCGCTGCTAAAATTTTGACCCGCCAGATGCAAGGCGATCTTAGTAAATTTGTAGGTGAGATCAGGGGCGAAGTAGTCAAAACTCTTGCCTTTGTTGAGACGATGATTGACTATGCTGATGATGATCTGCCAGCAAATTTGCTAGAGCAGACTAAGCAGATGCTTTTAAAAAATAGCGAGAAGCTAGAGCGCATAGCCACTCTTAGTGAGCAAAGAAGGGGGCTAATAGATGGCTTTAAGATCGCTATCGTCGGCAAGCCAAATGTTGGTAAAAGCTCTATCTTAAACTCATTTTTGGCATATGAAAGAGCGATCGTTAGCGACGAAGCGGGCACAACTAGAGATAGGATAGAAGAAAATTTCAAGATCGGCTCGCATCTAGTTCGCATAATAGACACCGCTGGCATTAGAAAAGATGCTGGAAAGATCGAGCAAATCGGCATAAATTACTCAATCTCAGCCATAAACGAGGCCGACATCATCCTAGCTGTCTTTGACGGCTCATCTTTAGGCGACGAGCAAGATAAAGAGATAATAAAGCTCGTTTCTAACTCAAATAAAAAAGCCTTTTTTATCCTAAATAAAAGCGATCTTGAGTTTAAATTTGACATAAATTTAGACGATGCCATAAAAATTTCTGCAAAAACTGATACGAGCGTAGTTTTAAAAGAGCTTGAAAACTATCTCAAGACGCAAGATACTGACGAGATCATGCTAAGCTCAAACCGCCAAATTTTAAGCTGTAAAGAGGCGAGCGAGGCTTTAAAAAGAGCGTTTTTTAGGCTAAATGAAGAGGAGCTAGAAATTTTCGCTTACGAGCTAAATACCGCGATAAAGGCGCTCGCAAGTATCACAAAACCATTTGAGAGAAGTGAAATTTTAGATGAGATGTTTAGCCATTTTTGTTTAGGAAAATGATACTTTTTTTGGCTAAAATCTGCGCTTTTTAAAGGAGAAAAAATGAAAATTTTACTTATAAATGGCGGCAAAAAATTTGGCCATTCAGATGGTAGGCTCAATCAAACACTTCACGATCTTGCATACGAAAAACTAGCAAAAATGGGTCACGAGGTAAAGCAAACCATGATAGATCAAGGCTATGATATCGAGGCCGAAGTTGAGAAATTTCTTTGGATGGACGCGGTAGTTTGGCAGATGCCAGCTTGGTGGATGGGCGAGCCTTGGATAGTGAAAAAATATATCGACGAGGTCTTTACCGCAGGTCATGGCAAGCTTTATACGAGTGATGGCAGACACAGGGTCGATCCAACTAAAAACTACGGCAAAGGCGGCTTGCTAAATGGCAAAAATTTTATGCTAAGTCTTACTTGGAATGCCCCAGCCGAGGCATTTAGCGATCCAAATGAGTTTTTTGAGGCGCGTGGCGTTGATGGAGTTTATTTTCATTTTAGAAAGGCAAATGAATTCATCGGCTTAAAGTCGCTTCCGCACTTTATCTGCTGCGATGTTATCAAGATGCCAGATGTGCCAAGATACCTAAAAGAGTATGAAGCACATCTTGAAAAAGTTTTCAAAGCGTAAAAGATTTCTACCGTTCTTTAGCCATTTGTGCTAGAGAGAATCTAAATTTATATCTTGTGTGGGGAAAAATGAGGAGAAAATTTCTATTTTTAGCTGTTGTTATCTTATTTGTAGGGTGTGCTAGCAAGCAAATTCTAAATCCAAGCGAAAAGTCAAATTTACTCTATCTTGAAAATAACGAAACCTTGCAGGAGATGAAAATTGATAAGCTTCAAAATAGTCTAAATGACTTTAATAAATTTGCAAACATTGTTGGCAAGGCTGAGATAAAAGCAGCCGGAGTAAATGCAGAATTTAGCGCTCTTGGCGATCTCATGCAAGGCAGCGAAGCAGACAAAATGGTGCTTGTTAAAAATTTAAGCACAAACCATGAGCTCATCTTGTCAAATGCTAGTGACTTAGAGGAGCTCGTAAATGCAAAAAATATCAAATTTTATGAAATTTCAAATGGCGCTATCAAAAGCGTAGTTTATAGCACAAAAAGCATGTCAGTTTGCGAAGCTTTTGCGAGTGGCAAAGAGGTAATAAAAGTAAAAAGTGTGACAAACCGCCCTTTGAAAAATGGCTTTTTTGCGGTGATCTTAAACTCAGATATATCTAATGATCAAGGCTTTTTTCTAAGAGAGACGAGCTACTATTTCAACCTTTCAAGCGAAGATGAAGAGAAGATTAAGGCTGAGACGCTAACGCAAAATTTTTATAAAACATTTATCGAAAGTGACCTTGTAAATCAAGGCAAAATTCTCTCAAATGTGCTTTGTTTTAGTAAATTTCAAAAGGCTTTTTAGTAACTTTTTATAAGCAAGGTTGTAAAATAGCTTAAAATTCTTAAAAGGTTACATCAATGGATAAAGCTACCATACAAGCACATAAAATCAGCGACGAAGAGTATGAGGAGATCTTAAAAATTTTAGGCCGTGAGCCAAATTTACTAGAGCTTGGCATATTTTCAGCTATGTGGAGCGAGCACTGCAGCTACAAATCAAGCAAAAAATACCTAAACGGCTTTCCGACAAAGGCGCCTTGGGTCATCCAAGGACCTGGTGAAAATGCTGGCGTCATCGACGTTGGCGACGGTGTTGCAGCTGTGTTTAAGATGGAGAGTCACAACCACCCAAGCTTTATCGAGCCGTTTCAGGGCGCTGCAACTGGCGTTGGTGGAATTTTAAGAGATGTCTTTACGATGGGCGCAAGAGTTGTTGCGAACATGAACTCGCTTCGTTTTGGCGAGATAAGAGGCGAGGGCGAGCTAGCTAAAAAGCATAGATATCTGCTAAAAGGAAGTGTCGCAGGTATCGGACACTACGGCAACTGCATGGGCATCCCAACGATTGGCGGCGAGACTACATTTGATCCTAGCTTTAATGGCAACATCCTAATAAACGCCTTCGCGCTTGGCCTTTGCAAAAGTGATGAAATTTTCTACGGCAAGGCTGAAGGCGTGGGCAACCCAGTCATTTACGTGGGCTCAAAGACCGGTAGAGACGGACTTGGCGGCGCTGTGATGGCGAGCGATAGCTTTAACGATGAAAATAAATCACTTCGCCCAACGGTGCAAGTAGGTGACCCATTTGCCGAGAAACTGCTCATGGAGGCGTGCTTGGAGCTCTTTAAAAAAGACTATATCATCGGCATCCAAGATATGGGCGCAGCAGGACTTACAAGCTCTAGCTTTGAGATGGCTGGCAGAAGTGGCAGTGGCATGAAGATGTATCTAGAGCGCGTACCGATGCGCGAAGTTGGCATGACGCCTTATGAGCTAATGCTAAGCGAGTCTCAAGAGCGTATGCTAATATGCGCCAAAAAAGGTTTTGAGCAAAAGGTGCTTGAAATTTTTAGAAAGTGGGACCTTGACGCTGAGATCATCGGCGAGGTCACAAGTAGCGGCGTGATGCAGCTTTACTGGCATGACGAACTTGCAGGCGAAATCCCTATCGGCCCGCTTAGCGAGGCAGCTCCGGTGCTTGATCGTCCAGTCGCACGTCCAAAATACCTTGATGAGATAGTAAATTTACAAATTCCAAATAATGTCGATAACAAAACTGCATTTTTTAAGCTTTTAAAAGAGCCAGAGGTGCTAAATAAAAGCTTCATCTACGACCAATACGATGCAAATATCCAGACAAATACGATAAAACAGCCAGGCCACTTAGGCGCTGCAAGTATCAGAGTAAAAGGCACTCAAAAGGCCGTCTCTATGGCTGCGCAGTGCGATCCTAGAGCAAATTTCGTTGATCCAAAAATAGGCGCTGCAAGAGCTGTCGCTGCAGCTGGTAGAAAGGTAGCGATGAGCGGCGCTGTGCCACTTGCGATCACCGACTGCCTAAACTACGGCAACCCGCAAAATCCAGAAGTAATGTGGCAGTTTAAAGAGGGCTGCGAAGGCATAAAAGAGGCTTGCCGTGAGCTAAATACACCAGTTGTTAGTGGCAACGTGAGCCTTTATAACGACACTGACGGCGTTAGCGTCTATCCAACGCCAGCTATCGTCACGGTTGGCGTAAATGAAGATGCAAATTTAAACCTAAAAAGCACATTTTTAAGCGAGGGCAGGGCGATATATCTACTTGGCGAGACAAGCGGAGAATTTGCAGCTTCGCTTTACGCAAAGGCGCTATTTAACGTGGTTGGCGGTAAGCTAAAAGAGGTTGATTATAAAGCTGAGCGAGCCCTTTGGGACCTAGTAATAGAGGCAAATAAAGAGCAAATTTTAGAGTTTGCAAATAGCGTAGGCGTAGGTGGTCTTGCTATCACGCTGGCAAAAATGGCTAGCATCTCAAACATCGGCGTAAAATGTGAAGTGAAATTTAAAGAGCCAAATTTCATCTTTGACGAGAGCTTTTCAAGGGCGGTCGTGGGTGTGAAAGATGAGGCTAAATTTGAAGCGCTTGCGGCTAAATTTGGAGTGAAATTTGAAAAGATCGGCGTTAGTGGAGGCAAGAGATTTAAGCTAAATGAGATAGATGAGAGCTTAGAGGACGTAAGAGAAATTTATCTAAATGAGTTTGCGAAAATCGTAAAAAAGGAGGACTAAGAGATGTTTTCTAAAAAGGAAAAAGTAAGCGGAGAAAAGGAAGTAGAGCAAAACGAGAAAAAGGGCGTGGCAAAACCACCAGTGCTCTTTAGCGATACTCAAAATTTGATAAGTACGATAGAAAAAAGGCTAAATGCCCCTTTGATAACCTACTACAACTCAAACGCTGGTAATGTTTGCGGTAACGATGCAAGCGCTATGTATGAAATTTTAAAGGGTAAAAAGATAGACACTGCCTATCTTTTCATAAAAAGTGATGGTGGAAGCGGTATAGCCGCACTTAGGATCATTAGCACCCTTAGAAACTACTGCAAAAATTTAATAGCACTGATCCCATCAAACTGCGCCTCAGCGGCTACGATGATGGCGCTTGGCGCAAACGAGATCGTGATGGGTCCGCTTGCCTATCTAACTCCAGTTGATACATCGCTCAAGCACGAGCTAAGTCCTACAAACAAGGGCAACGAGCTTGTTAGTGTCTCTATGGACGAGCTTAACCGTGTAGTCAAGCTTTGGAAAGAGCAGGACAAAGACAGACCAAACGACACAAACCCCTATAACTCGCTATATGAGTATATCCATCCGCTAGTTTTTGGTGCGGTTGATCGTGCTAGCTCGCTCTCACTTAAAATTTGCTCTGAGCTACTTAGATATCACATAGATGATGATAAAAAGATCGTTGAAATTTCAGAGCGTCTAAACGCAGACTACCCAGCACATGAGTATCCGATACTCTTTCGTGAGGCGCAGGAGATCGGTCTGCATGTCAAAAAGATGGACGATGATCTAAACGAGATGCTTCAGGAGCTAACGCTACTTTACTCGGAGATGGGGCAGCGTGCCTTTACTGACTACGATGAGAACAGCTATCATGATAACAACATCGCAAACATCATCGAGACAAACGGCAAGCAAATTTACTATCAGATCGATAAAGACTGGTTTTATCGCCCTGAGGAGCGCCGCTGGAACGTGATGAATGACGAGAGCTCATGGCGCAAAAATGAGCTAGTAAATGGCAAGATAAAAAATACAATCTATCACTTGTGGTAATATGTCTGGAGTCCTGTTTTTACTGATATTAGGCGGTGCGATATTTTTATTTATGAATGTCCAAATAGGTAGCAACCGCAAGAAACAAGCAAATGTAGATGAGGCTAAATTTCTAGTCTCACTGCTTGCAAAAGTCGCTAAAAGTGACGGCAGAGTTAGCGAGCTAGAGGCTAGGCTGATCACTCAAGTGCTAGATGATCTAAGCCAGAAAGTTAGTGGTGTGCGCGAGTATCTAAAAGAGGTCTATAACAGCCAAAAAGAAAATGTAGATAACGCCTATGAAACCGCCAGAAACTACAAGCGCGCGTTTAATCTAAACTACGATACCTGCGTGGCTAGGCTCACTTTTTTTCTAAATTTAGCCTATATAGACGGTGAGTTTAACAAGAGCGAGCAAGATGTTATAAGAAATATCGCTTATGGATTTGGCATCGACAAAGAGACGCTTGATGAGATAATCTTTAAATTTGATAGCTTCTATGGCTCGAGATTTGGTGCAGACCGCGATGAAAGAAGCCAAGAAAATGATGCATTTGAGGTTTTAGGACTTAGTAAAAATGCAAGTCTTGAAGAGATAAAAGCTCGCTACAAAGAGCTTGTGAGGCAGTATCACCCTGACATTTTGATGGGCAGAGGCGAAAGCAAAGAGGTGATAGAGCGCTCTACTAAGAAGCTTCAGGAGATAAATGAGGCTTATGGGAGATTAAAAGAGAAATTTGGAGTTTAGATGAAGAAATTTGTGATTTTGCTGCTAGCGGTGGCTGGCTTTTGCAGAGAGCTAAACGTGAGCGATCTTAATGGAAATGAGATCAAATTTGAGCTAAAAGATAGCGCACTTTATGAAAATGGCAAAAAGATCGGCGAATACAATAAGACAAGCGCTGCTAGCATCATTCTAGCTGGCAGCGATGACGTAGAGGCTGATTTTAAGGCAGTTAGAGCTAAAAATTTAAATGAGTTTAAAGAGTATATATTTTCAGATGAAGGCGGCATAAAGGTAGTGAAATTTAGCGCTAAAAGCCCGATCTGCGAGGCATTTAGTAAAAAAGAGGCTGTAAATTTAAGCGTGCTAAGTTCAAGCTATTTTAGTGGCAAACAAATTTCAAACTATGCCTTTAGTGTGGATATCGCAGGTGGCAAGCTTCAAAATTTGGTTAAAAATAGCCATTTTGCAGTAAATGCTAGTGGTAAAAGTTTAGAAAAACTAGAAAATTTAACAGAAGAAAATATTAAAAAAGACACAGCCATGGGGCTACTTGTGCTTGAAAAAGCGATGTGTTTGGCGGAGAAATAAAATAAATTTAATCAATCTAAAGGAGAAAAAATGAGAGCGTTGCTTAGCGTTAGCGATAAAGAGGGCATTGTAGAGTTTGCAAAGGGGCTAGAAGAGCTTGGCTGGCAGATACTTTCAACTGGTGGCACCTACAAACTTTTAAAGACTGAGGGCGTCAAAGCTACTGAGGTTAGCGAATTTACGGCGTCACCTGAGATGTTTGAGGGCAGGGTAAAGACCCTTCATCCAAAGATACATGGCGGCATCTTGCACAAACGTGACGACGCTACACACGTGGCTCAGGCAAAGGAGTATGGCATCGAGGGCATCGACCTAGTTTGCGTAAATTTATATCCATTTAAAGAGACTACCATAAGGACTGATGACTTTGCCGAGATCATCGAAAATATCGACATCGGCGGCCCAGCCATGGTAAGAAGCGCTGCTAAAAACTTTAAAGACGTGCTTATAGTCACAAATGTGCTTGACTACGACGAAATTTTAAAGCGCCTAAGAGAAAAAAGCGATGATTACGACTTTAGAAGATCGCTGATGATAAAGGCGTTCGAGCATACAGCAGCCTATGACAGCATGATCGCAAACTATATGAATGATAGATTTAATGGCGGTTTTGGCGATGCTAGATTTATCGTGGGAAGCAAGGTTTTTGACACTAGATACGGCGAAAATCCACACCAAAAAGGCGCGCTTTATGAGTTTGATTATTTCTTTTCAAACAACTTTAGAGCCCTAAAAGGCGAGGCAAGTTTCAATAACATGACCGATATAAATGGCGCTTTAATGCTTGCAACTAGCTTTGATGACGCTCCGGCAGTGGCTATCATCAAGCACGCTAACCCTTGCGGCTTTGCGCTAAAAGATACATTGCTTGAGAGCTACGTAGCAGCGCTTAAGTGCGATCCGATCTCAGCATACGGCGGCGTAGTCGCGATAAATGGCACGCTTGATGAGGAACTAGCTAAAAAGATAAATGAAATTTACGTTGAAGTAATCATCGCTGCAAATGTCGATGATGCCGCGCTTAAAGTGTTTGAGAGCAAAAAACGCATCAAAATTTTCACTCAGGATAATAAATTTTTAGTGCGTGCAAATGATAAATTTGACTTTAAGCACATCGATGGTGGATTTGTATTTCAAGAAAGAGACTTCGTAAAAGACGAAGAGCTTGAAAATATGAAGCAAATGAGCAAGAAATTTGCAACTGGCAGCGAGCTAAAAGACGCTCAGATAGCGTGGAAAGTGGCTGCGCTAACGAAGAGCAACTGCGTAGTTTATGTAAAAGATGGCGCGATGGTGGCTATTGGCATGGGTATGACTAGCCGTGTGGATGCTGCACGTGCGGCCGTGGCAAAGGCAAAAGAGCTAAAGATCGACCTAAATGGCTGCGTGCTAGCAAGCGAAGCGTTCTTCCCATTTAGAGACAGTATCGACATTGCTAGCAAAGTGGGCGTAAAATGCGTCATCGAGCCAGGGGGTAGCATCAGAGATGATGAGGTGATAGAGGCTGCCGATGAGCACGGCATGTCGCTATATTTCACTGGCGTTAGACACTTCTTACACTAAAATTTAGGGGCGTTTGCCCCTTACTTCACACTTTATAACTTTAAATTTTATATAATCCTTCAAAAAAGGAGCTCTCATGAAAAAGATATTAAATTTTCTCTTGGTTTTGGCGGTATTTTTGGGTGTAAATTTGACGGCAAAAGATGAGTTTTTAAAGGAGCAGACGATGGCAGGGCAAAATTTGAAAGAAATTTATTTAGCAGGTGGCTGCTTTTGGGGCATGCAGGGATATTTTAAAAAGATATTTGGCGTGGTGGATACGAAGGTGGGCTACGCAAATGGCAAGAGTGAGAGCACGAGCTACCGTGAGCTGCACGAGAGCGATCACGCCGAGACACTTTATGTGAAATTTGATGAAAACAGAGTTGCTTTGGCTGAAATTTTGGCTCATTTTTTTAGAGTGATCGATCCGACCTCGCTAAATAAACAGGGCAATGACGTCGGCAGGCAGTATAGAAGCGGGATTTACTATGTTAGCAAGGATGATCTGGCTGTCATTGAGAGCTTTATGAAGATAGAGCAAAAGAAATTTAAAGATAAGATCGTGGTCGAGGTTGCGCCACTTAAGAATTTCGTCATTGCCGAGGAGTATCATCAAGACTATCTTGATAAAAACCCTTTTGGATACTGTCACATCGATCTAAATTTGGCGAGCAAGCCACTTTACGATGAGGCTAAATTTAAGCCGCTTAGCAAAGAGGAGCTAAAGAGAAATTTAAGTAGCGAGCAGTATGCCGTGACGCAGGAAGCGGCGACTGAGAGGCCATTTAGCAGTGAGTATGATAAATTTGACAAAAAGGGCATCTATGTCGATATCACAAGTGGCAAGCCGCTCTTTTCAAGCGCTGATAAATTTGACGCAGGGTGTGGCTGGCCAAGCTTCACAAAGCCTATCACTACAACGGCGCTTTCATATAAAGAAGACAACTCATTTATGATGAAAAGGGTTGAAGTTAGGTCGCAAAACAGCGATGCGCACCTTGGGCATGTCTTTGAAGATGGGCCAAGCGACAAGGGTGGGCTAAGATACTGCATAAACGGAGCTAGTCTTAAATTTATACCGCTTGAAGATATGGCTAGGCTTGGATACGAGGAGTTTATCCCCTACGTCAAGTAGCTTTTGTTGAAGCAAATCAATGGTTTGAAAAGTTTAATCAGAGTATAATTCTCCAAAATCAAAAGGAGAAAAAATGAGTGAATTTTTCAAAAATGCAGAGCAGTTTAATGTAGAGGGTGCGACGGTGCCTTTTTATAAATTTAGTGAAAATGGTGTAAGCTTTGTAGGCTTTGACTCACGTCCTTGCGTGCCGCCAGAGCCTATGATAAACGCGCTTTTGGCTATAAAATTTGCTGATAAAAACACAAAGATCGTGATGGTAAATCACAAATTTCCAGCTGGGCTCATCCCGAAGATAGAAAAAAGCTTTGACGTGGAGCGAGAGGACCTTGAGGGCGGGGCTGTGAAGATGACTTTTGGCCTAAAAGAGGGTGCGAGCATAGAAAACATAGACACCAGCCTTTGCCACTAAGATGCTTTTAAACACCTATGCGCCGCCATTTAAGCTAGTTGGCGGCTACTTTATCGCTGGCATTTTTTTCTTAGCGCTTAGCATCCCGGCCTTTTTTTATGCTGATTTTGAGGCGATTAGCTCGCTAAATACGGCTGGCTTTTTGCATATATTTTTCGTGGGCTTTGTGATGAGCATCATCATCGGAGCGCTCTATCAGCTAACCTCAGTCATCTTAGAAAAGCCGTTTTTCACGGTCAAAGGGGCTATTTTAAATTTAGCCATCTTTTGTATATCGCTGCTTGCCATGAGCTATGCGATGATATTTGGCGAGGCTAAAATTTTACAAATCAGTGCAGTTTTTCTCTTTGGCGCACTTCTCTTTTTTGGCTCGACCTATGCACTAAGCTTTATGGGTAATGAAAAAAGAAGCTTTGCAGCCTTTGCGCTCTTTGTCTCGGCTATATTTTTGCTAGTTGGCATAACGCTTGGATTTTGCCTAGTGATGATACTTGGTGGCACGCTTATGCTTGATTTTACTATGACGCTAAAATTTCACGTATATTTTGTGCTGGGTTTTGTATTTTTCGTGATACTTGGGGCTGCAAGCGTGCTTTTGCCGATGTTTGCGCTGGCTCATGATCTTAAATTTACGCTTAGCAAAGCTTCTCTTGCTTCTTATATTTTGGCCGGAGTTTTGCTGGCAATCGATGAAAATTTAGCCATTTTTGCAGTGGCTATGGCGGCTTTGCTTTTTGTAGCTCAGGCGTTTTACATCCTGAAAAAGCGCGTGAGAAAGGCGTATGACTACTGGAATGTAAATATCGCCCTTTCGCTGCTTGCCTTGTTTGTGGCTGCTATATTTATAATTTTTGAAAAGCTAAATTTGGCTGCATTTTTTATGATATATGGCTTTTTGTTTGCCTTTATCATGGCTCATCTTTATAAGATCGCGCCGTTTCTCATCTGGTATCACTACGTGGCACTCTTTGTTGGCAAGGCAAAAGTACCGCTGCTCGATGCAATGATATTAAAAAAAGCGGCTTATTACGCCATAGCATTTAATGCCATTTCGCTTGTGTGCTACCCTTTGGCGGTTAGCTTTGAGATGAGAAATTTGGTCTATGCAAGTATGATTTTTATGGCTTTAAGCATCATTTTGCTTGCTGTAAATATGATAAATGTTTTTAAATTTACTGGTTTTAAAGGATAAAAAATGAAAGAAAAAATTTATGATGCTCTATCAAACATCGTCGATCCCGAGGTTGGCTTTGACATCGTTTCGCTTGGGCTAATATATGATGCAAGCTGCGATGAAAACGGCAAAGCAAAGGTGACGATGACGCTTTCAACTAAGTCTTGTCCGCTTCATGAGATGATACTTGGCTGGGTTGAAACAGCTGTGCTTGGTGTGGAGGGCGTAAAAGAGTGCGAGATCGACCTAGTTTGGGAGCCAGAGTGGAATATCCAAATGGCAAGTGACTTTGTAAAAGCACAACTTGGAGTGCACTAATAAATTTGGCTAGAAATTTAGCTTAGCTAGCAAATTTCTAGCTTTTCTTCTTGAACTTCTACTTTAAATTTGAAAAATATCATAAGAAATCGTAGTTAAATTTGCTTGGGGCTGCTAATAAATTTACAAATAAATTTATGCAAGTAAAAACTAAAAAATGCGAGTTATAGAATATAATTTTAGGAATTTGCTAGGTAATGGTTAAAATTTGAATATATAAAAAGGTAAATTGCAAGATAAACTTGCAATTTAATAGGAGAATTTTTAGTTGGGACTTAGTCCATTTGATGGCGAAGATATGATGGGATATCTAGCTGAGAGATATACTCATCGCTGTTATATCCACCACTTACTCTTCTTTTTAAAACGATATTTTTATTTAAAAGATCGTTTTCAGGCTCTTGGGCTATTTTTTTTTCTTCGCTTTCTTTTTCAGCACCTTTAAAACCTGTTGCGATGATGGTAACTTCGACTTTATTGTCTTCTATGTTTTCATCGGTTGTTGTACCAAAGATCACATCAGCATCATCATCAGATGCCTCTTCAATCATTGACATCGCGCTATGAAGATCATCAAGTGAGCAGTTTGGATGCATTTTGAAATGAACTAAAACACCAAGCGCTCCGTTTATATTCATATTATCAAGTAATGGTGATTGGATAGCATTTTTGATAGCTTCTTGAGCTGCACCCTCGCCATAAGCCTCGCCAACGCCCATTAAAGCGTGACCTCTGTGGCTCATAACTGTTTTTACGTCAGCAAAGTCAAGGTTGATATCGCTGACACCAGAGTCAAGCACGATAGAGCACATACCATTTACCGCTCTTGCAAGCACTTCATCAACCATTTTAAAGCTCTCTTTGATGCCTGATTTTTTATCTATTAAAGTTAAAAGTCTGTCGTTTGGTATGATAACGATAGAGTCGCTCTCTTTTCTAAGCTCGCTTAGACCAATATCAGCTAGCTTGCTGCGCTTTTTACCCTCAAATGAAAAAGGCATAGTCACAACAGCAACTGTTAGCGCACCTATCTCTTTTGCAGCTTGTGCAACAACCGGAGCAGCGCCTGTACCTGTACCACCACCAAGGCCTGAAGCGATAAACACAACGTCAGAAGTCTCAAGAGCGCTTTTTATCTCTTCGTAGCTCTCTTGTGCGGCTTCTTTGCCGACCTCTGGTCTCATACCAGCGCCAAGACCTTTTGTCTTTTTCTCACCAAGCTGTATCTTTGTGTGTGCAGGAGAATTGTCAAGTGCCTTAGCATCCGTATTTGCTATCATTAGATCGATGTCTAAATTTGGATTCTCTCTTATGATGTGGTTTATCATATTACCACCACCACCACCTACGCCTACTACCTTTATCTTTGCGCTATATAGGCTCTTGTTCTCTTCGATTGTGAAACTGTTGCTCATTGTAAAAATTCTCCTCAAAATAGTTGCGTCATGCTGTGCCAAAATTTCTTTAAAGCACTTGGTTTTTTTTCTTGCTTACTTATATCAGCAATATTTGCAAGCTCATTTTTGTTGTTTGTTTGCTCTAAATTTATATCCATATTTACAAGCTCAATGCCTTCTTCAAAATCATCTTTATCCTGTTTTTTTACCTCAAATTTCTCTTTTTTCTCTTCTTCAAAAATATTGAAATTTGCTTTTGGCTTTGATCTTAACTCACCTTTATATCTCATCTTTTTTTCTGAGTCTATCTCATAAGGTGTAAATTCACCAGCGCCATACATGCAAAGTCCTATGGCACAAGAATTTGCTGGATCTCTTAAAATCTCATATAAACCATCCATCTCTTTTGGTCTTGCGATCCTAACTGGCATGTTGTCAAATATCGCAGAAGCTAGGTCTTTTAACCCATCAAGTTTTGTCATGCCACCAGTTAGTACTATGCCAGCTCCAACAAGATCTTTATATCCACTATCTTCAAGCATATTTGCAAGCACCATCACAGTCTCTTCTGCTCTAGCTGAGATGACATTTGATATAACATCAAGTGAAACTTCGTGAGTTTTTTGCTCATCACCAAGTCTTGGAAGCTCGATAAGATCAACTGATTTATTTACTAGCTTGCCATATTCTAGTTTTATCTCTTCAGCTTTTGGCAAAGGAGTATGAAGCGCCATTGAAAGATCTATGGTTATATTTGCAGAGCCAACGTGTAGATATGAGTTGTATCTTAGTGAATTTCCAGCGTGCACTACCATATTACATGTCTCGCCGCCCATATCTATAAGTGCAACACCTAGTTCTTTTTCATCTTTTGTTAGTGTTGCTATGGCTGATGCGTAACCAGAAAGAACGACGTTATCGACTTGTACGCCTGCTAAATTTACAGCTTTTCTTAGGTTGCTTAGTTGTGATTTTTGGATACTTATGATATGAGTTTGCACTTCAAGTCTAGTACCATTCATGCCAATAGGATCTTCTATAAATTCTTGTCCATCCACTTTAAAGTTGTAAGGTAAGACATGAAGTTTTTCATATTCTGGGGAAGTCTCGGCATTGTGATCTGCCATCTGCATAGCACGCTCTATCTCTTTTATGCCTATTTCATGATTTGGTATATTTACTACACCACTGCTATTTACGCTTTTAGTATATTTTCCAGATATCGAAACTACTACTCTTTCGTAGTGTGTACCCGCAACTTTTTGCGCTTCTATGAGTGCATTTTTTATAGATTTTGCAGCTAGTTCAATGTTGTTTATAGCACCTTTTTTTATACCTTGTGCTTTTTCTGTACCTATTCCTATTATCTTTATGCCATCATCATTTTGCTCTGCTATAACAGCGCAAATTTGAAATGATCCGACATCTATGCCTAAAATTCTAGTACTCAAAATTTTTACCTTTTGACATATTCTTTAACTTCATAATATTTTAGAAGTTTGTTTGTTAAATCTTTTATCAACTCGTTGTTTTTAAGTATCGCAACATTTTGTTGTGTTATTTGCTTATAGTTGTTATTTATATTGTTAGTAAGCAATCTTTGTTCCAAAATATCGTACACTACGGCTTTGTCATCTAATATAACATAACCTTTTGTGTTGTTAGTGTCAAAAAGTTGAGATACAAAAGCTCTTGTATCGCTCTCATTTAAGCCCGCAATAGAGCCATTTACCTCTCTGCTAACAAAGCCAACATCTGTGCCTTTGAAGTTTTGTAGAGTCTCTTTTGCTTTTGCTGTTAAAATTTCTTTTTCTTTTTTACTTTTATAAATTTCAAGCACATTAGCTCTTGCTTGTTCAAAGCTCATAGGTTGTGGAGGAGTTATACTTTTTACTCTAGCTATCAAATAGCCATCTTTATAGATAAATGGTTTTATCACTTCACCAACTTTTGCACCCTTTATCTCATCAAGTGAAAAAGTAGCATTGTCTTCATTTACACTTATAAAACCATTAGTTGCAAGCTCAGCTTTTTTAACAGCGACATACTTTTCTAAAGCATTAGTTTTGCTTTGCTCTATGTTATAGTCTTTATTAACCTCAGCTTTTACCTCGCTAAAAGGTTTTATCTTGTCATCAGAACCCTTATATTTATCTTGGTTCTCGTTATAGTAAGATTTTAAAACGCTTTCGTTTGCGTCGCTTTTTTCTGACTCGACAAAGTATGTATCTATACCATAAAGTGTCTTTGTCATATAGTTATTTTTATTTATCTCCCAAAGATCTTTTAGCTCTTTCTCATCTACTTTGATATCGTTTTGATCAGCATTTACTACTTGCACAGCTAATTTATCTTGCATGAAAAAGCTAGCTTCCATCATGGCGATATCTTCTTTGCTAGCAGGCAAATTTAAAATAGTTCTAAGTTTATCTAGTAAGATAGTTAGTTTTAGATTGTCTTCAAAATCAGTTGGGTTTATCCTGGCTCTTCTTAGCACATCGTAGTATAAATTTTTGTCAAAAACGCCGTCTTTTTGAAATGTTGGATCGACGATTATATATTTTAAAACATCATCTTTATTAACACTTAGACCTATGTCATCTGCAAAATTTAATAGTAAATTTTCTTGAATAGCAGCTTGAAGTGCAGCATTTTCTAAGCCTAACTCTTCAGCTTTCTCTTGAGTTAATTTGCCTTCAAATACATTGTTGTAGTACTGATATAACCTATCATATTTTTGTTGCAGCTCTTGAACGCTTATATTTCTATGTCCTACTTTGGCTACTGAAGTAGCTCTGTTGCTGTTTAGATCGTATGCGCCCCAGCCGACAAAACCAGCACCGACAAAAGCTATCGTGCTTACCCAAATTGTCACGACTAGGTATTTTTTATGTTTTTGCATCCAAGATAACATTAAGTTCTTCCTTTAAAATACTAACAAAGCTTGTGCGATATTTTATAGAAATTTGGCTTAAATAAGCTTAAAATGGGGCTTTATAAAAACGTTTCTTGCTAAATTTTTACTAACATTTTTTATCTTTGTTAGCAAAAATTTAAATGCTAAAATCGCTGTAATCACCAGTAAAATGAAGCAGTTTGCAGCTATTTTCTAACAAGGCTATATCTTTTGCAAGTAGCTGAGGGCTCCTGCTATACGCGTAAACGCCGTATCCTTTGATCACAACGACGTTAGTATTTTTCTCTATCATCGCTCTATAAATTTCTGTCTCAGCACGCTCATACCAGTCGTCAAACTGTTTTGGATCATAGACTAAAATTTCATTAAATCTCATGCATCCAAAATAGTCTTTTGGTGCGATCTTTTCATGTTTCATTGCATAAGCTGTCACGTATGGAGGCATGGCGTAGCAGACAAATTTTGCTTCATTTATGTTTTTGTAAATGTTTAAGTGTATATCAGCATCTAAACTTGCATCATTCCATCGGTAGTCTTTTTTTGATGAAAGAAGTGTTAGATCACTATCTTGCAAGTCGTCAAAAATGGCACTTTGCTTGTTGATGATAAATTGATTTTTTTCTACTCTTGCCGAGATAGAACCATGAAAAACACCAAAAAAATTCTTTCTAAACATCGAAAGAGATATCTTTTTTATCTCATTTGTTGAGTGCAATAAGTCCATTTTTTCTCCTATGTTTGGGTGATTATATTTAAGCTATCTTAAAATTTGTGTAAAATTTTATGTAATGATAGCTTTTTAAGTAAAATTTCGATAAATTTTCACACTAATTTCACTAAAGAGGCAGTGTTGCAAAGTCCGCATATTAGCGTTTTACTTGACGAAGTTTTATCATTTTTTAAAGACCTGCGTGGAAATTTTATAGATTGCACGCTTGGATATGCTGGACATTCTAGTACCATTTTATCTCAAAATGAAAATCTAAATTTGATCGCTTGCGACAAAGATATCGAAGCTATAAATTTCTCGCTCAAAAAACTTGAGCCATTTGGCAGTAGAGTAAAAATTTACAAGAGCAATTTCTCTGAGCTTATTAGTAAGCTTAGTAGCGATGAAATTTCAAATGTTAGAGGGATTTTAGCCGACATTGGCGTTAGCTCTTTGCAGATAGATAAAGATGATAGGGGCTTTAGTCTTGGCTCAAGCGCGCTTGATATGCGCATGGATAAAGAGCGAGGATTTAGCGCCTATGACGTGGTAAATGGCTACTCGTTTGATGAGTTAGTTAGGATTTTTAGGGATTACGGCGAGCTAAAAAATGCCTCTGGGATCGCAAATAAGATAATAAATGCTAGAAATTTAGGCAAGATAACAAGCGCAAAAGAGCTTGCAAACATAATAGGCACAGCCCAGATAAAAGGGCGCGGTGTTAGCCCTGCGATCCTTGCTTTTCAGGCGATCAGGATAGAGGTAAATGGCGAGCTAGATGAGCTAACAAATTTGCTTGATAGCATAGAAAAAGGCGGTTTTAAAGATTGCCTGGTGGCGATTATTACATTTCACTCGCTTGAAGATAGGATCGTAAAAGAGCGCTTCAAAAAGTGGGCAAACAGCTGTATCTGCCCGCCTGGCATCTACCGATGTGAGTGCGGAAACAACCACGAGCTGGGTGAAATTTTAACTAAAAAACCACTAACAGCAAGCCAAAGTGAGCTAGCGCAAAATTCACGAAGCAAGAGCGCAAAACTGCGTGTTTTTAAGATAAAAGGATAAAGATGCAAGAAAAAGAAGAGCTGCTAACACTTCACGACGAGGAGCAAAAACGTGAGGTAAATTTAAGCTTTAAGACGCTAGTGATGGTCTATCTGGCGGTTTTTATAGCGCTAGCTCTATTTTTGCCAAAAATTTATATAGCAAATCAAATTTATTATATAAGTAGAGATATCGCCGATATCAGCGGCAAACGAGATATGCTCCTTGAAGAAAACAGAGCTCTTAGCATAAAGCTTGAAAATTTGCGTTATAAAAATCAAATTTTAAACAATATGCAAGAGCGTCAATGGAAATAATTAAGAAATTTAAAAGCTTTATCCGCTACTACGACCCTGCAAATTTCCAGCTCATCTACTCGCTAAAAGCTGCCACAACCATAGCTTTTAACTGCTTTTTGTGCTTTTACTTCTTTCATCTAAGCGGCGCTATCATGGCTGTAAATATCACGATGGGTATCTTCTTTCTTGGCGGGCTTGAGTGCAAAGATAGGAGTAAATTTGCATTTTTGCTACTTTACATCGCGCTTTCTTGCGCTTTTATGCCCTTTGTTGATCCATTTATTAGCCTTGGCGTTTGGCTCTCGCTTATCGTATTTGTCTGGATATTTGTGGTAGGCATTAGCCAAATTTATAGCTCAAATTTAAACAAAATTTTACTTGCTGTAAATGCAACAGGGCTAGTTGCTTTTGTGACAAAGGCCGCAGTTGGGCTAAATGTGATTGATAGCATTGGCGGTCTGGTGCTTGCTGGCGTGCTAAGCATCATCATAAAATTTGAAAACTTTGGCAAATACGGCAAATTTACTAAAAAGAGTATCAGCTTTTTACTAGATAACGCCATCTTATCGAGCAAGGCGCTTGGCACGAGCCATTTTTACGCAAGTATTGCAGATTTGATGAGCTCGATTGATAAATCAAAAGAAATTTTTGCAAACAAAAGCCTAAAGATAAAAGATGTCAAGCTAGTTAGAAATCAAGCCAAAGCGCTATTTTATTTTTATAAAGTTGAAGAGATCGCTCTTTTGCTTCGAACATTGGGTGCTTCATTTGAAAGGATCGAGGACAAAGCGCTTTTAAATGAGGTAAAAAATGAGATCGCTTACAACCTTTTTGAGCTTAAAAAAATTTTCAAAAATCAAACTCCAAAGCTAAAATTTGATGCGCTAAATTTAGCTAAAAACTCAAATTTTAAAATTTTCGCAAGCTCGCTTGGCGTGCTTTATGATAAATTTTTGCTTATAAAAGAGGGCGGCGAGGACAAACTCTCGTTTAATAACACAAAAAAGATCACGCTAAAAGAGGCGTTTAAAAAGCTAAATTTAAAAAATGAAATATTAAAAGAGTCTTTAAGGCTTGCCATTTGCATGTCGATAGCCATTTTTATAGCGCAGGCGATGCATATAAATCATGGAATTTGGATCGCAATTGCCGTGATGAGCCTAAACAAAAGCGACGAAGATGCTTTAAAAAATGCAGGCAGAGATAGCCTTCTTGGCGGAGTTATCGGCTTTTTTATCGCGCTTGTTTTTGTGAAATTTATGGGTGAGTCATACGCATTTTACGTGGTTGTCTTTATCGGTATGTTTTTGGTTTATTATCTAAAATCTTACAAACAAATCGTCTTTGCAACAGCTTTTATGTTTGAATTTACAGCCATTTTTTCGCTTATAAAAAGAGACTTTTTAGCCCTTATGGTCGA
Organism: Campylobacter concisus UNSWCS; assembly: GCF_000466685.1. Lineage (GTDB taxonomy): Bacteria > Campylobacterota > Campylobacteria > Campylobacterales > Campylobacteraceae > Campylobacter_A > Campylobacter_A concisus_A. Next base: position 37,179 of record NZ_ANNG01000005.1, on the reverse strand, counting down.
TAGACTGCTTGACGTGGCAGCTGGCTTTTTGATAGTTTTTGCTACCTATCTGCTAACTAGGAAAAATGACTATACAGCGATAAAAAATAGCTTAAGCAGTGCCTTGATGGGTTTTAGAAATTTAGTGCAAATTTCTTTAAATGAGTCAAACAAAGATGCTTTTAGCACGGATGAAAAAAGGGTTTTAGACTCGATAAATGAGCTAAACTACGCTATAAAAGTTAGTAAAAATTTAGACGATGATAATATGAAAAATGCAAAATTTATAGCTAGCAAGCTTGATGATATAAATAGCGATCTGGTTAAGCTTAGAAATTATCTAAATTTAGACGAGTTAAAAGAGAAAAACGCCTTGCAAAATGATATAAAAATCATCTCAGATAGGTTTTTGATGCTTGAAAAGAAGCTGAAAAAGCTACCATACTACTTCATAGAAGAGGTTGGTGTGAAGCTGCTTTGCAAAGAAGAAAACGTTAAAAAGCTAATTTTGCGAGTTGCTTTAAAACAAAATGAAATTTACTCAGCGCTCTCTTTTTGAGAGATTAGCTTTTCATATATATATTGTTCTAAATCTTTTTTTGAAACGTCATTTTTAAGAGCGGTGTTGTAAATTTCTTCAACCTTGCTTGAATACTTTTCATATCCAAAATATGGAAAATGCACGCTCCAAGCCTTTTTTATAAGATCCAAGCTTATCTCTCTTCTTGCCCAAACCTTAAACATATCAAATCCGATAAATACAACTGAAGTGACGATGGTAGTTGCTATTATCGAGATGTGCGCGTCGGCCTTTGCTAAAAAGTGATGCGTGATGATGAGAAGCGGAAACAAGACGACAAAGCAGATAAGTGCGTAAATTTGATAGAGCTTCACGTGGTTAAATCTAAAATTTAGCTTTGCGCCATCAACTAGCATACCTTCGTTAAAAAGGGCATTTGCTTCAAGTAGATCTCTAAATAAAACTGGCTGTTTTGAGACGAAAAAAATATTTTTAATGATAGTGTTTCTTAGATTTTCTTTCATTTTTTATAGACTTTTTACCTTAAAAATTTCAGCTCATTGTATCTAAAAATCTATAAATTCAAACAAAATTAGATACAATTTGCACAAACTTAAGGAGCTAAAAATGGCAGATAAAGCTTTAGAAACAGTCTTTTTAAATGGTGAGTTTTTGCCAAAAGATGAGGCAAAAGTTAGTGCATTTGATAGAGGATTTATATTTGGCGATGGGATTTATGAAGTGGTGCCTGTGATAAACTCAAAAATGGTTGATAAAGAGGGCTTTTGGGCGAGGTTTGAGAGAAGCTTAAACGAGATAGATATAAGCCTGCCTTATGAAAAAGATAAATTTGAAGCGATCTTAAATGAGATGATCGCCAAAAACGCCTTAAAAGAGGGCGGAATTTACATGCAAGTAACAAGAGGCGTGGCGTTTAGAAATTTCTATTTTATGGAAAATTTAACCCCAAGCGTCTTTATCTTTTGCTACGAGAGTGAAATTTTAAACAACCCAGCTGCAAAAACTGGCATAAAAGTGGTAAGTGTCGAGGACATCAGGTGGAAAAGGCGCGATATCAAATCGATCTCGCTTCTAGCTCAGTGCTACGCTAAAAATGAGGCTCACAAAAAGGGCGCAGACGAGGGCTTTATGGTCGAAAACGGCTTTGTCACAGAGGGCTGTAGCTCGAGCGCTTTTATCATCAAGGATAAAACCCTCATCACCAAGCCACTTTCAAATGAAATTTTACCAGGGATCCGCCGTATGAGACTTTTAAGGATCGCTAAAGATATCGGCCTAAAGATAGAGGAGCGTAAATTTAGCATGGACGAGGTTTACGCGGCTGATGAAGTCTTTATCTCGGCTGCTACGCTCATACTTTTACCAGTCATCTATGCTGACGGCAAGGCGATAAATGGCGCAAAAGTTGGCGAAATCTCAAGCAAACTTCGTGAAATTTATGCTAGCGAGCTTTTAAAAGAAGCCAGGCTTTGAGAGAAAAGGTCCTAATAAGCGCTTGTCTGGCTGGCATAAACTGCAAATTTAACGGCGAAAACAACCTTTTGGATAGAGACGTTTTAGATGAAATTTCAAAGAGATATCATCTGCTTTTTGTCTGTCCAGAGGTCTTTGGCGGACTTAGCACGCCAAGAGAGCCAGCTGAGATGAAAGATGGCATAGTTGTCACAAAAACCGCTAAAGATGTGAGTGAAAATTTTAAATTTGGGGCTGAAATTTGCCTAAAGATAGCTAAGCTAAATGGCTGCAAAAAGGCTATTTTAAAAGCTAGAAGTCCAAGCTGCGGGAGTGGGCAAATTTATGATGGAAGCTTTAGTAAAAAGCTAATCTTTGGCGACGGCGTAGCGGCAAAACTACTAAAAGAAAATGGTATTTTAGTCTTTAGCGAAGATGAGATAGGGCGGCTTGATGTTTGAGAGGCTAAAAGAGAACATCTTGCTCGAGGTCGTCTTTAAATACATCATCTTGCTGCTACTTTTTGCCTGCGTGGTGGGACTTTTTGCAAGCGGCGTGCTCTTTTTAAAGGGAGAGATGAGCGAAAATTCGCTAAATTTGCACATTTTCTTTGGCTTTAGTTTGGTTGTCCTCACCATAATCCACAGCTACGTCAAGAAGAAAAAACTAAAAAAGCTAAGCCTTGAGTTTAAAAATATCTTAAAGCATAAGCCAGTTCAGATGGACTGCAACACAACAAGGTTTTTAAACGCACTAAATGATGTCAAAGTGAGCGAGCTTTCAAAGAAATTTGGCTCAGACATTGCAGAAATTTTAAGATCAAACGATATAAAGGTCAAGGATCAAAACGAGACGATGAAGCAAATTTGCAAAAACAACGATGAAAAGATGTTTTATATCTTTGTTTTGATCGTCGAAGCTATATTTAAGGATAAGGAAGAAATTTGAAAAAAGGTATATTTTTAGCACTTAGTGTTGCTTTGTTTTTGGGTTGTTCGCAGACAACAAAGCCAGAGCCAAACAAGCAGCAAAATGCCCTGCCAGACGAAAATGTCTATAAGCCAAATGAGCGCATCAGCTTGCTTGAATTTGAAGTAAAACAAGACGCCTCGTCGCTACCTCAAAATATGCAAAGTGCGAGTTTTGCTCAAGATGAAATTTTAAAAAGAAGGTTTAAAGTTTTTACTTTAAGAGGCGTGAAATTTAACCCAAATGACGCTTTTTGGGCGTTTAATGTATATAAACCAAGCGAGAAAAGAAAGTATTTTGGCTCAAATTTTAGGCAGATACCTCAAAGCTGGTTTGATGCACAAAAGGACAATGCAAATTTCGCTGGCTTTTTGCAAATTTCAGCTTACGCTCTAACTTCAGCAAACACAGCTGTAAGAAATTTCCCAACCGACGAGCCTATATTTTTAAATCCGCAAACTCCAGGTGAGGGCTATCCGTTTGACTATCTGCAAGAATCAACCCTAAGCATCGCTCATCCGCTCTTTGTATCTCACCTCTCAAAAGATAGGGCGTGGGCGTTTGTGAGTGATGATGCGGTTTGGGGCTGGGTGAAGGTTGAAGATATTAAATTTATAAGCGATGAAGAGGCGTTTGCCTATCAAAAATCAAGCTTTGTAACGATAAAAACCGACAAGATGCCAGTTTATGACAAGGGCGGAAACTTCTTGTTTTACTCACGTGTCGGCGCGATACTGCCAGTTTTGGCGCAAGATGACAAAAACTACTACGGCAAAATTTATGTAAGAAATATGCTTAGGGAGTTTGTCCTCCCAAAGTCTTTTAGCGCCCTTTTTCCACTTAAATTTAACGACTCAAATTTAAAAACACTTCTTAGCTCACTTCTTACTCAGCCTTATGGCTGGGGCGGGGTGGATAAGCTAAGAGACTGCTCGCTTTTTACAAAAGACTTGCTAGCAAGCTTTGGCGTGTGGTTGCCAAGAAATTCAAGGGCGCAGGCAAATATGGGAGAAAAGATCAATCTAAAAGGCCTTAGCAACGCTGCAAAGAGCAAAGAGATAAAAGAAAAAGGCGTGCCATATCTCACGCTCGTGCATCTACCAGGTCACATCATGCTCTATGCTGGATACAAGGGCGATGATATCTACGTCGTGCATGATGCTTGGGGGCTAAAGACTGCAAATAATGGCAGAGCGCTAATCGGAGCGACTGCGATAACTACGCTAAATATCGGACAAAACAGAAGCGACATACAAAGTGCAAATTTGCTAATCTCTAAGGTTGATTCTATAAATGTGATGAGGCCTGAGCAAGGGATGCTAGATAAGGCTAGAAAGATGTCGGCATTGCAAAGAGCTTATGGCGTGAAGATCGAAGAAAATTTGGTTAAATTTAGTGATGGCACGAGTTTAGTCTATGATGATTTTAAACAAAAAGATGAAGAGTGCAGCACTGGCGCTGACATAGAAGATATGAACGCGCTTGATTACGCTGCGTTTTCGCCGCTTAGCGCGGCCCTAAGTGATGCTGGCAGGTGCAGAAACTACGAGCTTCTAGGCAAAATTTATGGCTCAAGCGAGAGCGCGGTAAAAGCAAATTTGGTTGATATCATCTGGCTAAAGGATTTTTTAAATTTGCCTTTAAAATTTAACTCTAAAAATGGCGCCGCAGCTGCCTTGCAGGATGTGAGCAACGAGCTAAACGAGATGGTAAAGAGCGATCCAAATTTACTTGAATATCTAAAAGATCCAGGCGGGACATTTAAGTGGCGCATCATCGCTGGCACAAACCGCCTAAGCGCGCACAGCTACGGCATCGCGATCGATATAAATGTAAAAAAGAGCCACTACTGGCAGTGGAGCAAGGGCTATGAGAACTTGATCCCTGAAAAGATCGTGCGAGTATTTGAAAAGCATAAATTTATCTGGGGCGGACGCTGGAAGCACTTTGATACGATGCATTTTGAGTATCGCCCAGAGATGTTTGAGTAGATGAAAGATCAAATTTTAGAAATTTTATCTCGCTCAAACGTCTTTTTAACCGGCGGTGGCGGTGTTGGCAAGAGCTATCTAACCGCCTCCATCATCAGACACTACAAAGAAAATTTTAAAAATGTCGTCATCCTTGGCTCAACTGGCATAAGCGCTGTTAGCCTTGGGGGCGTGAGCTTGCATAGTTTTTTTAAATTTGGCTACTGCAAGGACTACGAGGAGCTAAGACGGCTTGACTACCGCCAAAAAGATAAGCTAAGCAAACTACGAAATATGCTAGATGCTTGCGATCTGCTTGTAATTGATGAAATTTCGATGGTTAGCTCAAATGTCATGGAGATGATAAGATACCGCTTGCTTACTTCTAAATTTAAAGGCAGAGTGCTTATAGTGGGCGACTTTTATCAGTTGCCACCCGTGCAAAAAGAGCAAAATGAGAGCAAACTTTTTAACTTTTTATACGCCTTTAACTCCAGTGCGTGGGAGGATATGAAATTTACAAATGTTGAGCTGCTCGTCTCAAAACGCACAAATGATCTTAAATTTTATGAAATTCTCTCTCGTCTTAGAGTTGGTGAGCTAGATGATGAGATGATGGCTTATATCGAGAGCTTGCGAGTGGATGCTATCGAGCCAGATAGTGAGACTAGCGTGCTTTTTGGCAGAAACGCTGAGGCTGAGATGCTAAATCAAAAAAGACTTCTTGCGCTTAACGCACCACTTGAAATTTCAAACTCGGACGTGCTTGTTATGGATGAAAATTTAGACAAAAAAGAGTTTGAAAAGTGGGCAAATACGCTAAATATCTCACGAAATTTGGAGATGAAGATAGGCGCAAAAATCATCTTTACTTCAAATAAATGGGGCGAGTACTATAACGGCGAGCAAGGCAAGATCATGCAAATTTTAAAAGAAAATGGCGCCATATCAAGCGTGATCGTGCAAAAAGATAGTGGTGAGATATGCGAGATAGAAAAGTGTGCTTATAACTTTTGCGCGCTAAATTTAAACGAAGACGAGATCGAGGAGAACGTGCAGGCTTCGCTTTATCAGTTTCCATTTAAGCTTGCCTATGCGCTAACTATCCACAAGTCTCAAGGCATGAGTATAAATTCGCTCATTTGCAACATCAACCACATCTTTGCCAAAGGACAGCTCTACGTCGCACTTTCTCGCGCGGTAAATCCTAAAAATTTAAAACTTTTTTATGATAAGAAAAGTGATTTTAGGCAGCATTTAAGAAAAGTGGTTAAAATTGACGACGAAGTTAAGAAATTTTACCAAGAAAACGTATTTTTGCATATTAAGGAGAGTTTATGAAAAAGCTATTTTTAAGCCTTGTTTTTGGCGTTTTTGCATTTGCAGACGTGCTAAAAGTGAGTGACTTTCAAACAGATATCTACTCAAAAGCTGGACAAAATTTAACAAAAAAGATAAGCATGAATCTTGAAGTTGTCGGACGTGATGTGGAGGAGAATGAAGCCTACGTGCTTGATGCGCTAAACGTCGTGGTTGGCAGCTTTTACGTGGAGGACATTCTAACCTCAATGGGAAAAGAGAAATTTAAAGAGCTCTTTATGAAATACGCAGCCAAAAAGCACTCGCTTGATATCGATGACGTGCTTATTTTAAACATCAAAGTTATAAATAATCTAGAGCTAAGCGAGATCATAAAAGCGATAAAAAGCCAAAATTTATGCTCTGATCCAAGCGTAAATGAAGATGTGATGACAAAGCCAGAAAAAAAGAAAAAAGGCAATGAGATCATCGTCGCACCTGATCCAAATGACGTGGTGCAAAAGCCGATCGATCTAAATAATGTGCAAGAATTTGGAAAAGACTTCGGAGAGAAGTGAGTAAATTTGGCTAAAAGCTAGCCAAATTTATTGATTTACGATGTCGTAACCTTGTGGGATGACTGGAGTTAGCGTCTCTTTTGGGATGAGTGCGTCTTTTACAGGGTTGCTTAGAGTGATTTTTATCTTATTTGAGAGCTTGTCTTTATAATCAATCGTCGTTGGAAGCGTGTTTTTGATCGTTATAAAGTACTCAACTCCGTCATATATCGCCTTATAAAGTGTCGGCTGAATTTGCTCTGCGTGAGCTAAGACCTGCGTCAAATTTGGCGTGTCATCTAGCCTTGAGATGATGGCTTGCTCAAGCTCATCTTCGATCACGACCACCTTGTCTTTGTCAAAGTAAATTCTCTTTGGCGTTGGACTTTCATATATCCAAAGTGCGGTGTTGTCGCTTTTAGCGTAAAATCTACCCTTATAATTTACACTCTTGCCTTCGCTAAAGACAGTTTGAGTAAAGTCACTTTGCAGGCTTTTAAAATTTAAGCCAGCGCCAAATGAGCAAACTGCGACAAGAGATGCAACTAAAAATTTTCTCATTTTTTATCCTTTTTTGGCGTATTCTAGCCCAGTTTAATTAAATAAATAGTTAAACTATGCTAAGATCCAAAGTTTAAAAATTTAGGAAGGTAAAGTAATGATTTCATCGGTATTTAGAAAGATTTTTGGCACGAAAAACGATAGAGAAGTCAAAAAATACATAAAACGTGTGGCGCAGATAAACGCGCTAGAGCCTACTTATGAGAAGATGAGCGACGATGAGCTTAAGATCAAATTTAACGAGCTAAAAGCCCAAGTCGTCGAAGAGAAAGTCGCTTTAGATCAAATTTTAAATGATGTCTTTGCGTTAGTTAGAGAGGCCAGCAAAAGAGTGCTTAAGATGCGCCATTTTGACGTGCAGCTAATAGGTGGCATGGTGCTAAACGAGGGTAGGATCGCCGAGATGAAGACAGGCGAGGGTAAGACCTTGGTTGCGACTTTGCCAGTTATCTTAAACGCGATGAGTGGCAAGGGCGTGCATGTAGTAACAGTAAATGACTACCTTGCAAAGCGTGATGCGACGCAAATGGGCGAGCTTTATAACTTTTTGGGCTTAAGCGTCGATGTGATACTAAGTGGCGGATATGACGATGAAGTAAGACAAGCTGCATATAACGCCGATATAACATACGGCACAAACTCAGAATTTGGCTTTGACTATCTGCGTGATAATATGAAATTTGAAGCTGGTCAAAAGGTGCAAAGAGGCCATAACTTCGTTATCGTTGATGAGGTCGATAGTATCTTGATAGATGAGGCTAGAACACCGCTTATAATCTCTGGTCCAACAAACCGCACGCTTGATGGTTACATAAGAGCCGATCAAGTCGCAAAACAGCTTACCAGAGGCACTCCAGCTGATCCAAACGTGCCAGGCTCAAAGCCAACGGGGGACTTTATAGTAGATGAAAAAAATAGAACGATAATGATCACAGAGGCTGGCATAAGCAAGGCTGAAAAGCTATTTGGGGTTGAAAATTTATACAACCTTGAAAATGCCGTGCTAAGCCACCACCTAGATCAAGCTCTAAAGGCACACAATCTCTTTGAAAAAGACGTTCATTACGTCGTAAAAGATGGCGAAGTCGTCATCGTTGATGAATTTACAGGACGGCTAAGTGAGGGCAGACGCTTTAGCGAGGGACTTCACCAAGCACTTGAGGCAAAAGAGGGCGTGAAAATCCAAGAAGAGAGTCAAACTCTTGCCGATACAACATATCAAAACTATTTTAGGATGTATAAAAAGCTTGCAGGTATGACTGGTACAGCTCAGACAGAGGCTACTGAGTTTTCTCAAATTTATAATCTTGAAGTTATCTCGATCCCAACAAATGTGCCAGTTAAGAGGATCGATCAAAACGACCTTATCTACAAAACTCAAAACGAGAAATTTAAAGCGGTCATCGACGAAGTTAAAAAAGCTCACGAAAAGGGTCAGCCAGTGCTTGTGGGAACTGCAAGTATCGAGCGTAGTGAGGTGCTTCACGAGATGCTTAAAAAAGCTGGCATCCCACACTCTGTGCTAAATGCTAAAAACCACGAAAAAGAGGCTGAGATCATCGCGCAAGCTGGTGTAAAAGGCGCTGTGACTATCGCTACAAACATGGCTGGACGTGGTGTTGATATCAGGATAAACGACGAGGTGAGAGACCTCGGCGGTCTATATATCATCGGCACCGAAAGGCACGAAAGTAGAAGGATAGATAATCAGCTCCGTGGCCGTGCTGGACGTCAGGGCGATCCTGGTATGAGTAGATTTTATCTAAGCTTAGAGGATAATCTTTTAAGGATTTTTGGTAGCGACCGCATAAAAGCGATCATGGATAGGCTTGGTATCGACGAGGGCGAAAGCATCGAGAGCCGCATGGTGACAAGAGCTGTTGAAAATGCTCAAAAGAAAGTCGAGAGCTTGCACTTTGAGGCTAGAAAGCACTTGCTTGAGTATGACGACGTGGCAAATGAGCAAAGAAAGACTATCTATAAATACCGCGATGAACTACTTGATAAAAACTACGATATGAGCGAAAAGATAGCTCAAAATAGAGTTGAATACGCTACAAATTTACTTGATACGGCTGAAATTTTCCATGGCGGCTTGAAAGATGACTATGACATTAAAAATTTATGCTCTATCATCCTTGCAGACTGCGGCGAAGAGATCGACGAGAGTGAGCTAAAAGGGCTAGAGTATAATGAACTAGTAGAAAAAATAGCGCAAATTTTAGAGGTTAAATATAACGAAAAGATGAGCGTGCTAAATGAAGAGCAAAGAAAAGATATAGAGAAAATTTTATACCTTCAAGTGCTTGATAATGCGTGGAGAGAGCACCTCTATCAGATGGATATCCTAAAAACTGGTATAGGTCTAAGAGGATATAATCAAAAAGATCCGCTAGTTGAGTATAAAAAAGAGAGCTACAACCTCTTTATGGAGCTAGTTGGCAGGCTAAAAACTGAGAGCGTGAAGACGCTTCAAATCGTTAGATTTAAGAGCCGCGAGGAGCAAGAAGAGCAAGCTAGGATGATGCTAGAAGCTAGTCAAAATGCTGAAAATGAGCCTCTAAACTACAACAACCAAGGCGAAGATGAAAATTTCACGCCAGAAAAAAAGATACCAAGAAACGCTCCATGCCCTTGCGGAAGCGGTAAAAAATATAAAGATTGCCACGGCAAAAGTGGCCCTAAAAAAGGCATATTTGCTTAAAATTTCTACTTTTAAGGCGCCAAAGCGCCTTAATCTTTTAAAGGCTATTTGATGACAAGCTTACCAAAGTACCTACTTTTTAAATATTTAAGATTTGATAAAACTCAGCCATTTATCGCTCTAAGCGCCTTGCTCGCCTTTCTTGGTGTTAGCATCGGACTTATGGTTTTAATAGTTGCCATGGCTATCATGAACGGATTTGATAAAGAATTTGAGCGCAAACTTTTTACGATGAACTATCCTATAACCGTTCAAAGTGCCTTTAAAGGATCGATCGATGATGGCTTTGTAGATGAGCTAAAGGCTAAATTTAGCGACCTTAAATTTAGTCCATATATCAGCACGCAGGTCATCTACCGCTCGGCAAATGCGCTTGAAGGCGGGCTAATTTATGGCGTAAATTTTAAAGATGAAAAGCAGATAAACTCGGTCGTAAATGAAGCTTTAAAAGACAAAGAGCTAGAGGGCTTTGAGATACTTGTGGGAAGCGGCATAACGAGTGAGTTTAGGCTAAGAAACGATGAAAAACTAACGCTTATCTTTACAAAGGCCGATCCAGCCGGTTTTTCGCTAACACCAAAGATGAAGCGCTTTGACATAGGCGGCTCATTTACATCTGGGCTCATCGCCTACGACAAGGCGTTTTCATATACTTCAGTTGATGCATTAAGGAAAATTTTGGACTATCCAAAGGGTGTTTATGATGGAATTCACATCTTTTCAAGTAAGCCATTTGATGATATAAAAAGGGTGCGTGAAGGCCTTCCAGCAGGCACGGTTGCCATTGGCTGGTGGGAGCAAAATGGCAACTTTTTCTCAGCGCTCGCACTTGAAAAAAGAGCGCTTTTTATCGTTTTGATGCTTATTATCCTTGTGGCGTCGCTAAATATCATAAGCTCACTGCTAATGACTGTGATGAACCGCAGGCAGGAGATCGCCTTGCTTTTAGCACTTGGAGCTAGCAAAGGCGAGATAAAAAGAAGCTTCTTTTATCAAGGGCTAGTTATCGGCGGAGGTGGCATTATATTTGGCTTAGTGCTTGGCTTTTTGGGGCTATTTTTACTTGGAAATTTCAACATCATAGACCTACCAGCTGATGTCTATGGCTCAAGCAAACTACCGCTTGAACTCTCAACCATCGATCTTGTGCTTATCGTGGTTGGCGCTGTGTTTATCGTGGCTATCTCGTCTTACTATCCAGCCAAAAAAGCCACAGAGGTAAATGTCCTTCAAACTTTAAGAAATGAGTAAAAGCCTGGCACAGCTAGGCTTTAAATTTGATTTTTAAAAGCATATTATTTTCTAATATGCTTTTTCTAATTTGCAATAAATTCTATTTTTTATCTTTTAATAGCTCATCAATTTTTAATTCTTTGCCATTTATATCTAAATGATACTGCGGCTAGACAAATTTTTAGCTTCTTTTTTTCTTATATAATCAACAATATTGCTAATAGTTTTATCAATTTATTTAAACGAACTTAACAAAAAAACGTGTTTTAAGAAGCTAAATTTACTACGCTCTTACGTCGTGGTCGATCTTACACTGAAGGGCTTCGTGAACAAGGGTTTTTGCCATGACGCGCTCTTCGCTTATAAGGTGGAAATTTGCACCTAGCTCGCCAAAGATATCTTTGTTGCCCTCGCCATTTGCTTTGATGATCGTTTGGATATTTGCTCCGTAGTCTTTGATCTTTTGCGCGATTAGCTCAACTCTTTGCTCGTTATTTACAGTTATGATGACAGCGGCTGCATCGTCTAAGCAAGCGTTTTCAAGAGTGTTACTTTGAAGCACGTTACCTAAAAATACATTTTCCCCGCGGCTCCTGCCAAGCTCAACTAGGCTGATGTCGTTATCAAGCACGATGTATAAAAGCTTTGTCTCTTTTAGCCTTAAAACCACCTCTTGACCAAGCCTATCATAGCCAAAGACCACGATGTGATTTTTTAGTTTTTGTGGCTTTAAGGTCTCGTTTGACTCAACTACCACCTCACGCTCTACAAGATCAGCTAAAACGTCAAGCTTTTTAAGTATAAAAGGTGTTGCAAACATCGATATAACAGAGGCTGCGATGAAAATTTGAGCTGTTTGGACATCTAGTAAATTTCTAGTAGTCATCAGCCCAAAGACAGCCAGTGCAAATTCGCCGATCTGGCAGACGCTAAGTGCGGTCTTAGCAGCGACCCTGCGTTTTAAGTAGATATTTAAAACGGCAAAAACGACGATGGCTTTTACGACCATTATGCTAAAGACTAGCCCTAAAACTAGCCAGATATTTGAAAGCACGACTACAAAATTTATCTGCATGCCAACGGTTATAAAAAATAGTCCAAGAAGCAGATCTCTAAAAGGTATGAGATCGACCTCGATCTGGTGCTTATACTGCGTCTCTGCCATCATCATACCAGCTAAGAACGCACCAAGTGAGTATGAAAAGCCAAAGAAGTGAGCTAGCGTGCTAGAGCCAACGACCAAAAAGAGGATCGTTGCGATAAAGACCTCTTGAGAGTTTGTCTGAACTACTTTGTAAAATATCCAGTTGATGACGTATTTGCCGAGCAAAAATAGCACAACGATAAGGATAACCGCACTCGTAAATGTCTTTAGCAAAAGCTCATTTATCGAGGCATCTTGCGAGCTAAACATATCTATCATAAGCAAAATAGGGATGACGGCGATATCTTGAAATAGCAAAATTCCAAGTGCCTTTCTACCATAAATTTTACTCACATCGCCGTTGTCATTTATCGTTTTTAGCACGATCGCAGTTGAAGATAGAGCAAAGGCAAGACCTGCGATAAGTGCTGTCTCGTCCTTTAGATGAAGCGCGTAGTAAAGCATCACGCCCATCACAAAGCCGCTTAAACAAACTTGCAGACCGCCATTTAGAAAGACCTCTTTTTTCATGCTCATCAGGTGCTTAAAGCTAAACTCAAGTCCGATCGTAAACATCAAAAATGCGATACCAAATTCCGCTATATGAGAAATTTCATCGTTGCTTTTTAGGTTGAAAAATTCTGATATAAGCGTGCCGGTTACGATGTAGCCGATGATGGTTGGTATCTGAAATTTCTTAAAAATGACATTTAACGCGACTGAGATCGCAGCGACAAGCAAGAAGCCTTCTAAAATTTGTTCCATATATTATTTTTTGCCTTCGTAAAATACAAGATCAAAGCTACTTTTTCTCTTCACTAGCGATCTTTTGGTGCTTGTTTGACTGGTAGCTTCGTGTAATTTTTTATTTAAATCATCAATAGTTGCTTCTAAATCGTCAATTTTCTCTTTTAGCTGAAGTATCACATCAACACCTGCTAAATTTACGCCAAGTTCGCGGGTCAAATTTAGTATGGTTTTTACACGATCAACGTCTTTTTGCGAGTAGAGCCTCATCTTGCCATCTGTTCTTGAGGGTTCAACTAGTCCCTCTCTTTCGTATTGTCTTAAAGTTTGTGGATGTATGCTTAAAACCTTTGCTACAACGCTTATTAAAAAAAGTGGTTCTTCGTAATTTTGCATTTTTTACTCCGGTAATTTTTCTTTTAACTCTTTTACTAAGCCCTCGTCAAGCTCACTAATGTTTGGAAGTTTTACCCTAGCTTTTAAGTAAAGATCGCCATAAATTCCACTCTTTCTGTTTTGCACACCGTATCCTTTCAAGCGGATCTTTGTGCCTGTTTTTGAGTTCTCAGCGATTTTGATAGTTACATCTTTTTTATATGTATGCACATTTATCTTGCCGCCAAAGAGCATAGTTTTTAGTGGAATTTCTACATCTTTATAAAGATCATCTCCGACTCTTTCATACTCGTCGCTTGGCTCAACGCTAATGGCAAGTATAAGATCGCCAGTTTGACCGCCAGCACTCTTGCCTTTGCCTTTTATGCGAAGTTTTTCGCCACCTTCTATGCCGCTTGGGATCTTTATCTTGATACTTTCGCCATTAAAATTTATCTTATGTTCGCCGCCAGTTACAGCTACGTCAAATGGTATAGAAATTTTGGCATTTACGTCTAGATCAGCTCCGCCAAAGCCAAACCCAGCTCCGCCAAAGCCAAATCCACCTCCGCCAAAGCCTTCAAATCCTTCAAAACCTCCACCAAATCCACCTGAGAAAATATTTTTCACGATATCGTTTAGATCGCCCATATCGGCCGAGCCTCTGGCAAAGTCGTGGAAATTTTGACCGCCAAACATATTATCGCCGTATTGATCATACTGGGCACGTTTTTTCTCGTCACTTAAAATTTCATAAGCAGCGTTTATCTCTTTAAATTTATCCTCTGCTCCAGGGTCTTTGTTGATGTCTGGGTGGTACTTTCTAGCAAGTTTTCTATAGGCTTTTTTTATCTCGTCGCTTGATGCGCCTTTTGAAACTCCTAAAGTTTCATATAAGCTTTCGCTCATATATTCTCCTTATGTTTTTTGACACGGATTATATCACAAAACTTTAGTCTATGCAAGTCAAGTTTATTTTTATTTACAAAGGAGAAAAAAGCGTTAAGATTTTATTTTTAAGCTCTATTTATAATTTCAAGACATTTTCAATTTAAAGGAAAAAAATGAAAAAATTTATGCTAATTTCATTAGCAGCGGCTTCTTTGCTAATGGGAGCTGATATTAAATTTAATGAAGCAAACCAAGATGTAACTAGAGTTTCGCCGTTAAGTGATAAAAATAGTGTCCTATCATACTATGGCTCTATCGCTCAGGCAAAACTTTCAGTTGTAAATATCTCAACTACAAAAACAGTAAGCAACGCTGGCATCGAACAGATGTTTAATGACCCGTTTTTTAATGAATTTTTTGGATTTAACTTTGCAAAACCAAAAGAGAAAGAAAAGACAACCTCTCTTGGCTCTGGCGTCATCATTTCAAATGACGGCTACATCGTTACAAACAACCACGTCATCGAAGATAGCGACCAGATCGTTGTGACCTTGGCAAAGGGCGGCAAGGAGTATAAAGCAAAGTTAATAGGCAGCGATCCAAAGACTGATCTAGCCGTTATAAAGATAGAGGCAAATGGGCTAAATGCTATCACATTTGCTGACTCATCAAAGCTGCTTGACGCAGATGTCGTCTTTGCCATAGGCAATCCATTTGGCGTAGGCGAGAGCATCACTCAAGGCATCGTCTCAGGGCTAAATAAAGATGATATCGGACTTAATCAATATGAAAATTTCATCCAAACAGACGCCTCTATAAACCCTGGCAACTCAGGTGGTGCTTTGGTTGATAGCAGGGGCTATTTAGTCGGTATAAACTCAGCCATACTTTCAAAAAGTGGTGGCAACAACGGCATAGGCTTTGCCATACCATCAAATATGGTAAAAGATATCGCTAAAAAGCTAATAACTGACGGCAAGATTGAACGTGGATTTATCGGCGTAACGATAGCAAATTTAACTGATGAGCAAAAAGAGCTCTACACAAATAAAGAGGGTGCGCTAATAAGCGGCGTAGAGCAGGGCATGCCAGCAGATGAAGCAGGGCTAAAAAGAGGCGACTTGGTTATTTCAGCAAATGGTAAAGCTATCAAAAACGCAAATGATCTTAAAAATTTCATCGGCTCACTAACTCCAAATAGCAGCGTTGATATAACTTACGAGCGATCAAATAAAATTATGAATACAAAAATCAAGCTTGTAAATATGGATCACAACGCAAAAGATGCGACAAAAAGCGTCATCATCGATGGTCTTAGCGTTAGTAATCTAAGCGATGAGATAAGATTTAAATATAAGATCAGTCCAGACACTCAAGGCGTGCTTGTAACTGACGTAAAATCTGGCTCAAAAGCTGAAGACTTTGGCTTTGAAAGAGGCGACGTGATCGTTCAAGTTGGCGAAGAGAGCATAAAAGATATTCAAACATTTGCAAGCACAGTTAAAAACGCAAAAGGCAAAAAGACGCTAGTGTGGATAAACCGCGGTGGCATCATGCAAGGCCTTGTTATAAAATAACTACTTAAGAGCTGAAATTTCAGCTCTTAACTCTTTTAAATTTTTAAAACCTTTATCTGCTATAATCCTTAAAAATAAATTTACATCAGGAAAGATCATGACTAGAATTTTAATGATAGAAGATGATATGGAGCTTGCTGAAATTTTGACTGAATACCTAGAAAACTACGACATAAAAGTAACGACGGCTGAGGAGCCATATATCGGACTATCTACTTTAAATACAAGTGAATTTGACCTAGTTATCCTTGATCTTACGCTCCCTGGCATGGACGGACTAGAGGTGTGCAAAGAGATAAGAAAAAAACACAACATCCCTATAATCATCTCAAGCGCAAGGCACGATATAACAGACAAAGTAAATGCCCTAGATAACGGCGCGGATGATTATCTGCCAAAGCCTTATGACCCACAAGAGCTTCTTGCTCGCATAAAAAGCCATCTAAGAAGGCAGAGCATAGCTCCAGCTAATGAGGCAAGAAATTTAAACAAAGACTTGGTTTTAAAAGAATTTGAGCGGGAAATTTTATTTAAAGGCAGCGTGCTAAATTTAACCGCAGCGGAGTATGACATCTTAAAATATCTGCTTCAAAAAGAGGGTGGGGCGGTCACTAGAGAGGAGCTCATCTACAACTGCGAGAGCATAAATGAAGATAGCTCAAACAAAAGTATCGACGTCATCATCGGCAGAATTCGCCAAAAACTAAATGAAAATCCAAAAGAGCCAAAATACATCCACGCGATCCGCGGCATCGGATATAAGTTGGTCCTTTGATGCCAAGATCTTCTATATTTATCACGATAACGTTTATCTTTGGGCTCGCGCTCGTTTCGATATTTCTAGCATTTTTGTGGCTCATGGGCTTTGATAAACAAAACTACACAAGAGAGCTAAACAACAAATACTCAAACGTCGCTAGGACAAATTTACTATATATGGGCGGCATCATAAATAAAGCTCAGTACGACCGCCAGCTCTCAAACATCGACATGCCAGAGATCACAGCTAAAAATGAAAAAGAAGAAATTTTAAAAAATGCAGCCGTTTTAGAAGAAATTTCAAGTGATCTAGGATCAAGTGCGATCTTGCTTTATGATAAGCATCACTACCTAAAGATCGAGCATTTAGACGAGCTAAAGCTTTTGATGGATAAAGAATTTCAGCCTTATAGATACGAGGTAATTAAGGCTGTATTTGCCGTAGTTGCAGTCATTTTGCTAGCTGCTTATATCTTTGTTATCTATAAGATAAAGCCGCTTAGAAAGCTAAAGCGTCAGATCGTAAAATTTGCAAATGGCGAGCTTGACGGCGTGCAAAATGTCGGTAATGGCAAGGATGAAATTTCTGAAGTTTCAGAGGCATTTTATGAGGCTGTTTGTCAGATCAAAACACTAAATGACTCAAGGCATCTTTTCTTAAGAAATATCATGCACGAGCTAAAAACGCCTATCACAAAAGGGCTGATCGCTGCTCAAATGATAGAAAAAAGTAAAAATCAAGAGAGGCTCATCTCTGTCTTTCACAAACTTGAAAATTTGATAAACGAGCTTGCAGCGATCGAGCAGATCACTTCAAAGATAGGACTTACCAATAAAACGCCTTGCCTTATGAGAGATCTCATCGATGAGGCTATCGATATAGCGATGGTTGAAAAGGAGCATGTTGGCATTAGCGAGCTTGATGAGGTTAGGGTGATGGTTGATTTTAAGCTATTTTCTGTCGCTATAAAAAATATGATAGATAATGGCATAAAGTATTCAACCGATAAGCACGTAAATATCATGGTTAGCAAGGATCATATGAAATTTATAACCCAAGGCGAGAAGCTAAAAAATGACCTTGACTTTTACATCCAGCCATTTATCAAAGGCGAGGATGCGCAAAAGAGCTTTGGTCTAGGTTTATATATAGTTAGCAACATCCTTGAGGCTCACGGACTAAAATTTGGCTACGAATACAAAAACGGAATGAATGTCTTTATTTTTGAAAATTTACAAGATATAATAGCGGCGTAAAATCAAAACCGCAAAAAAAGGAGTGTAAAAATGGCGGCAAAAATCTTCTCGGCAGTTGATATTTTATCAATAATCGATCTTGAGATAGCTTTCATAAAGCGATACAAAAACGTAAAGGACTATGCGAAAAATTTATCTTTGATATATTTTTCTTTGCCAAATAGTAAAGAATATGGCGAAATTTTTGAAAAAATCCTAAGACAAACAGACGTTGTCATAAGAGAAAACGAACACTACGTAGTCGTGCTTCACGGCACAAACGAAAGAGGCGCTAGCGAGCTACTAACTGGCATACAAGAGTTTTTAAACGCTGAGCCGATCGATCTAGTAGTTACCTATCCAAAAGATGGAAAAGACGCAAAAGAGCTTGCTATAAAACTTCAAGATGAGATAAAAGACAACTACGGCGTCTTGCTTGAGATGCTTGTAAATCAAGATAAATTTGAAGTTTTTGAAAGTATAATTTAATATAATTTTGTGGAGTTTATTTGGAGAATTTACTACTATTTTTTGCAGTTTTGCTTATAACTAGCATTCTTTTAAGTAAGATCTCTGATAAATTTGGAATTCCATCTTTAATAATATTTTTAGGCGTTGGCATGCTAGCTGGCTCAGATGGCTTGCTGGGCGTAAATTTTGATGATCAAATGATCGCTCAAAATGTCGGCATGCTAGCACTTATTTTTATACTTTATGCTGGTGGGCTAGATACTGATTTTGCAGCGATTAAACCTATCTTTGGTAGAGGTTTAGCGCTTGCTACACTTGGTGTTTTCTTAACCGCGCTAGCTATCGCTCCAGTAGCAAAATATCTGCTTGATTTTACCTGGGCGGAAGCCTTTTTGCTAGGCTCCATTATCTCTTCAACAGACGCAGCAGCGGTATTTGCCATACTAAGAGCCAAGAAAATTTCACTTAAAAATAGCATTGCACCATTGCTTGAGTTGGAATCTGGCTCAAACGATCCAATGGCGATATTTTTAACTATGACGATCATTCAGATGATCTCGCTAAATAGCACGCCAACAGCGACTGAGTGGGCGATCACGCTGGTTAAGCAGTTTGGCATCGGCATAAGCATGGGCTATCTTTTTGGCGTGGCGCTACCAGCTATTTTCAACAGACTTAGCCTAAAGAGCTGGGGACTTTATCCAGTTTTTTCTATCGCTTGGATCTTACTTTTATACACGATTTGTTTCAAGATCGGTGGAAACGGCTATTTGGCTGTTTATATAGCGGGAATTTTTATAAATAAAAAAGAGTTTTCACATAAGAAAAATTTGATCGGCTTTCACGACGGTATCGCTTGGATGATGCAGATAGTGGTCTTTTTGACGCTTGGCCTTTTGGTAAATCCCTCACAACTTCCTGCAACTGCGCTGTTGGCGCTTATTTTGGCATTATGGCTCATGCTCGTTGCTAGGCCGCTTGGTGTTTTTGCCTCGCTTGCCTTTTCTAAATTTAAGATAAATGAGCAAATTTTCATCTCATGGGTTGGGCTAAGAGGCGTCGTGCCTATCGTGCTTGCGACCTATGTTTATGTAGATGGTATTCCAGACTCGGGTATGATTTTTAACATTATATTTTTCATGGTTTTGATCTCTATTTTGATGCAGGGTATGTCGATCGGCTTTGCGGCTGATAAATTTAAGGTCAAAGAGAGCGAGCAGGCGCCAGCTGAAGTCATCGTAAACTCACCGATCCTTACCTACACGCTTCACCAGCACACCATACACTACGGCTCAAAGCTAGTTGGCAAAAACTTAGCTCAGCTTGAGCTACCAAGTGAGTTTTTGATCCTGCTTGTAAAGCGTAAAAACGAGTATCTAAAACCAACTGGCTCAACAATCTTTGAAGAAAATGACCTATTACTGATACAATGCGAAAATCAAGTGCTTTATCAAGATACGATTAAGTATTTAACGTATTAAATTTAAGTTTTGTCATCGTTTGATGCTGAATTTTGATTTTATAAATTTATAACGCACGATAAATTTTTAAAAATAAAACTGCATGCGATAGCACCATTGTGTCGCATGCGTTTTAAAAGCCCCAATAAATTTTAGATACGCTCGCTCATAAATTTTAAAATTTAATAAAAACTTTTAAAGGTCAAATTTAAATTTCTAGCTATTTATGCTTTGCTTCATGTTCTAAGAGCCAAATTTTAGTTGGCAGGCCTTCGCCGCCTGAGTAGCCACCAAGGCCGCTGTGAGAGAGTACTCTGTGGCAGGGGATGATGATAGGCACGGGGTTTTTGGCATTTGCAGATCCCGCCGCGCGGTAAGCGTTCTTGTGACCAGCGGCAAGTGCAAGAGCTGCGTATGTGGTCGTCTCGCCGTATGGTACTTTTTGCAAATTTTCATAAATTTTGGCTCTAAATTTGGTCGTTTTTACATCAAGTCTAACGCTAAATTTTTTAAGCTCTCCCTTAAAATAAGCCTCTAGTTCATCTAAACAAAGCTTTAAATTTTCATCTTTTACCGCAACTTTTTCAAATTTATCTACAAAATTTATCTCACAAATTCCATTTTCGCTAGTAACGATCTCTAAAATTCCAATGGGCGATTTTAGGTAGGCTTTTGACACATTTGCTCCTTGAAATTTGAAATTTTGGGCAAATTTTACTTTAGATTGTTTTGCTTTTTGATAAAATGCAAGCAAAATCAGCGATTTTGGACTAAAACTGGCAAAATCACAAAGGAAATTTATGAGCTTTTTTACCGACTACGAAAAACACGTGAGTGAGCGAGAAAAAGAGGGCGTGCCACCGCTTGCGCTAAATGCCAAGCAAACAAGCGAAATTTGCGAGCTAATGAGACTTGCTGGCAACTCTAGTGGCGATGAAAAGGCGCAAAACGAGCTAAAATTTCTTATAAATTTGCTCACAAATCGCGTAAATCCAGGTGTTGATGACGCGGCAAAGATAAAGGCAGAATTTCTTGGCGAGGTGATAGATGGGCTTAAGATAGACGGCCTTGATGCGGTTCGTGCCATTAAAATTTTAGGCAAGATGCTTGGCGGATACAACGTAGAAATTTTGGTGCGAGCGCTAAAAAATAGCGACGAAACTATCGCGCAAGCTGCGTCAAATGAGCTAAAAAATATCATTTTGGTGCATGAGCATTTTGACGAGATCGCAAATCTAGCAAATAGCAATAAATTTGCAAAAGAGGTGCTTGCTTCTTGGGCAAACGCGGAGTGGTTTATGCATAAAAAGCCGCTTGATGAGTGCATAAAGGCGGTAGTTTTTAAGGTGCCTGGTGAGACAAATACAGATGATCTAAGCCCTGCAAGCGAGGCCTATACAAGGGCTGACATACCGCTTCACGCAAAGGTGATGCTGGTTAAAAAGATGCCTGAGGGCTTAGAAGTCCTAAAAGAGCTAAAAAGCCTTGGCAAGAGCGTGGCATATGTTGGCGACGTGGTCGGCACTGGCAGCAGCAGAAAGAGCGGTATAAACTCTATACAGTGGCACCTTGGCGATGAGATAGAGGGCGTGCCAAACAAAAAAACTGGCGGCATCGTGATCGGCACGACCATAGCTCCGATATTTTTTAACACCGCCGAAGATAGCGGCGCACTGCCGATAGTTGCAAACGTAAATGAGCTAGAAATGGGCGATGAGATAGAAATTTGGCCATTTAAAGGCGAAATTTATAAGCTCGCAGGCGCCCAAAAAAAGCTCGTGGCAAACTTTAAACTAAGTCCAAATACCCTAAGCGACGAGATAAGAGCAGGCGGCAGGATACCTTTGATGATAGGTAGGCAAGTGACCAAAAAGGTTAGAGAGGCCTTGGGGCTTGGCGAGGAGCAAATTTTCATAAAGCCAGATCAGCCAAAAGAGCTAGGCGGTGGCTATACGCTCGCTCAAAAGATGGTCGGCAAGGCTTGCGGCAAGGCTGGTGTGAGAGCTGGGGCCTACGTGGAGCCTGAAATTTTGACCGTTGGCTCGCAAGACACCACTGGGCCCATGACTAGAGATGAGATAAAAGAGCTTGCTAGCCTTAGTTTTGGGGCGGATTTTGTCTTGCAAAGCTTTTGCCACACGGCTGCTTATCCAAAGCCAAGCGACCTTGTGATGCATGAGAGCCTACCTAAATTTATAAATTTGCGTGGCGGCGTGAGCCTAAAACCAGGTGACGGCGTCATCCACTCGTGGCTAAACCGCATGGTCTTGCCTGACACGGTGGGCACGGGCGGCGATAGTCACACGAGATTTCCTATTGGCATTAGCTTTCCAGCAGGCAGTGGCCTAGTGGCGTTTGCAGCGGTGCTTGGTATGATGCCACTAAATATGCCAGAGTCAGTTTTGATCAAATTTAAAGGCGAGCTAAAAGAGGGCGTGACACTTCGTGATCTTGTCAATGCGATACCTTATTTTGCTATCAAAAAAGGGCTTTTAAGCGTTGAAAAGAAAAATAAAAAGAACATTTTTGCAGGCAAAATTTTAGAGATAGAAGGGCTAGAGAGCCTAAAAGTGGAGCAGGCATTTGAGCTAAGCGATGCTTCGGCTGAGCGCTCGGCGGCAGCTTGTGTGGTAAATTTAAGCGAGGCTAGCGTCGCGGAGTACGTTCGCTCAAACGTTGCGCTAATTGAAGCTATGATAAAAGCAGGATATGAGAGCCACGAAACGCTTGCTAGGCGAAAAGAGAAGATGCAAAAATGGCTAGAAAATCCAACTCTTTTAAGAGCCGACAAGGACGCAAGATATGCTGAAATTTTAGAGATTGATTTATCCAAGATAGATGAGCCGATTTTGGCTTGTCCAAACGACCCAGACGACGTGGCGACGCTAAGTGAAATTTTAGCCGATAACAAAAGAGCGCACAACATCGACGAGGTCTTTGTGGGTAGCTGTATGACAAATATCGGCCATTACAGGGCGCTTGCTAGAATTTTAGAGCGTGAGAGCAAGCTTACAACTAGGCTTTGGATCGCGCCGCCAACAAAGATGGACAAAAAAACGCTTGAAGATGAGGGCGTTTATGAGATATTTAAGAGGCTGGAGGCTAGGACAGAGGTGCCAGGCTGCTCGCTTTGCATGGGTAATCAAGCAAGAGTGAACGACAATGCCGTTGTTTTTTCGACATCGACAAGAAATTTTGACAACAGAATGGGCATGGGCGCAAAGGTCTATCTAGGAAGTGCCGAGCTAGCCGCTGTATGCGCGCTGCTAGGGCGTTTGCCAAGTGTTAGTGAGTATAAAAAGATAGTAAGAGATAGTCTTAGTTTAAACAAAGATCAAATTTATAAATACCTAAATTTTAATGAAATAAGCGAGTTTAGTATATAAATTTGTTACAATATCGCGAAATTTTAAGGAGCTTTGATGAGAAAGATAGTTTTCCCCTTCTTTTTTAGCGTTTGTCTTTTTGCAAATTTGCATGCACTAGAGTGCGAGGACCTTGCTAAAAAAGAGAGCTTTAAAACTACTCCAAAAGAGCTTGCTTACGTGAATGAGGGGCTATTTTATTGCGATGGCTCGCTTTTAAATTTAAAAGAGGTAAAAGAGCTTTTTGATGCGAGCGTGGCAGTTAGAAGTGAGTCTCAAAGTTGCGTTGGAGAGGGCGTTTATAGAGAAAATTTAAATAAATTTAGATGGATCTTGCTAAGAGCTTCATTTGTCCCTGAAATCTATCAAAAAGAGCTTGCAAAGCCAGAGGCTGCTGAGGCTCAAAAAGACGCTCAAATGGAGTATTTTAGATACTGGGCAAATGAGAGCTTGTTTAACTTTTTAAAATATAAAAAATTTAGCGAAGCTTATAAAAACGCTCAAACTCCGCTAGTTAAATTTTACGAGGCTTTGGGCGTTGATAGTGCAAGTGCCGCTTACTACGCAACTAGCGTGATAAATGAGTTTTTAAGCTTTAGTGTCGGCAAAAAGGTAAATAAGGCTAAGGCTCTAACTTCTGAGCAAAAGATGATGGCTCAAAAGCTAAGCCAAGATGAGCTTGCAAATTTGCTCTACTCAAAAAATTTTAGTACCGCTGAGCTTACAAATTTACTTGATATCGCACTGCTAAATGACAAAAGTGGTGACATGATAGAAGAGATCATAAGGCGCGGGGCGGATCTAAATTTAGGCGATGAGACGCCGCTCTTTTTTGCTCTTAAAAATTTAGAAAATGTAAAAATTTTGCTTAAAAATAGAGCCGATGTAAATCATAAAAATTTCTTTGGCAAAAGTGCGCTTTTTTACGCTGTGCAGTTTGAAGATGCGCCTCTTTGTGAGTTTTTGCTAAAGAGTGGGGCAAAAGCGAACGAGAGCTACATAGATGAAAATACTAAGATGAATATGATAAATTTTGGCCAAGCGCAGGTTGAAGATACGTGCGGCCTAGAGCATACAAACAGAAGCGTTTTCATGCACGCAGCAGCTCATGCAACGCCTGAAATTTTAAAGCTTTTGATAGATAGCGGCGCTGATATAAACGCGACTGATGATGCTGGGTTTAACGCGCTTGACTATGCCATGAAAGAACAAAACGAAAAGACGATCAAATTTTTAGAAAATTTGGGTTTAAGACCAAATTTCAATTAGGAAAAACCATGAAAAAGACAGCTTTTGTAACCGGTGCAACATCTGGATTTGGCGAGGCGATCGCCAGAAGACTCTCAAAAGAGGGCTACAAGATAGTCGCTCTTGCAAGGCGCGAAGATAGGCTAAAAAAGCTTGCAAGCGAGCTTGGCGATACGCATATCATCGTAGCTGACATACGCGATAAAGAGGCTGTTTTTAAGGCGGTAGAGAGCCTGCCTGATAAATTTAAGGACATCGAAGTGCTTGTAAACAACGCTGGTATGGCGCTTGGCCTTGAAAAGACGATAGATGCGAAGGTAGAGGACTTTGAAGCGATGATAGACACCAACGTCAAGGGTCTCATTTACTCGACAAAGGCGGTTTTGCCGCTACTTTATAAGCAAGAAAAGGGCTATATCTTTAACCTAGGCTCGACAGCTGGCTCGTGGCCATATCCTGGCAGCAACGTTTATGGCGCTACAAAGGCCTTTGTAAAGCAGTTTAGCTTAAATTTAAGAAACGATCTAGTTGGCACTAATATCAGGGTGACAAACATCGAGCCAGGGCTTTGTAAGACTGAATTTAGCGAGGTTAGATTTAGAGGAGATAAAGCGAAGGCGGATAGTCTTTATGAAAATACAAATTTCATCACGTCTGAGGATATCGCGACTATTTTGGTTAATTGTCTAAATATGCCCGGAAGTGTCAATATAAACAGGGTCGAAGTCATGGCAAATACGCAGACTTGGGCTGGGCTTGCGATAGAAAAATTTTAAGGAGTTTATGTGAGACAAATTTTATTATTACTATTTTTTAGTGTCGCGCTTTTTGGTGTTGATCCAGAAGTCGCCAAAAGAAACGCACAAATTTACGGCGTTTTCACGCTTATACCACCAGTTGTGGCAATAGCGCTTGCTTTTATCACAAAAGATGTCATCTTGTCGCTATTTATCGGTGTTTTTAGCGGAACTTTTCTTATAAATATCGTTAATGAAAATGTCTTTATGGGCATCATCAAAGGCTTTACAGGCATCGTTTCAAGAGTGGTTGAGTCGATGGCTGATAGCACTGATGCTGGCATCTTGCTTCAAGTGCTTTGTATAGGCGGCGTGGTCGCACTTATTACAAAGATGGGCGGCACAAAGGCGGTTGCTCTTTGGCTTAGCAAAAAGGCAAAAACTGGCGTCTCAGCTCAAATTTCAACTTGGCTTATGGGTATCTTTGTATTTTTCGATGACTATGCAAACGCCCTAATTGTTGGTCCTATCATGAGACCAATAAGCGATAAATTTAAAATAAGCCGCGAAAAGCTTGCTTTCATCATCGATGCCACTGCAGCACCGATTGCAGGTATTGCTATCATCTCTACATGGGTCGGACTTGAGGTTTCGCTCATCGAAAAGGGCTACGAGCTTATCGGTGAGACTGGCATAAACGCTTATTCTATATTTATCGAGACCATTCCATATAGATTTTACAACCTATTCATTTTATTTTTCATCGTCTGCACAGCCTTGATGCAGCGCGAGTATGGTCCTATGCTAGCAGCTGAGAGGCGCGCTAGAAAGGGTGAGCTTCACTCTGGCAAAACACAAATTCAAGACCTTGAAGATAAGACTCTTGAGCCAAAAGAGGGCGTAAAACTAAGCGCTTCAAATGCTATCGTGCCGCTTCTTGTGCTAGTTATCGGCGCATTTACTAGCTTTTATTTTAGCGGTCTTGCTGCACTTGAGGGCGATACTCTTAAAAATGCACTTGCAAATCCACTTTCGTTTTCAACATTTAAAGATACTTTTGGTGCAGCAGACTCTGCTACATCGCTATTTCAAGCAGCATTGCTAGCTAGTATCGTGGCTATCGTCATGGGCGTTTGGCGCAAAATTTTTGACGTCAAAGAGGCCATTAGCACATGGGTAAAAGGCTGGAAAACTATGATCATCACAGTTGTTATCTTACTTCTTGCATGGAGCCTTAGCGCGGTTATCAAAGAGCTTGGCACTTCAAGATATTTGGTCGATCTATTAAGTGACTCAACGCCTAAATTTATCCTGCCTGTGGCTGTTTTCATCCTTGGCTCATTTATCAGCTTCTCAACTGGCACAAGCTACGGCACGATGGGCATTTTGATGCCTCTTGCTATCCCGCTAGCTTATGCAGTTGGCAAAAACTACGGCCTAGATGGTGATGCGATGCATGCTTATATGATCGTAAATATCTCAAGCGTTCTAACGGGCGCTATCTTTGGTGATCACTGCTCGCCGATCTCAGATACTACGATACTTTCATCAATGGGTGCAGGATGTAGCCACATCGATCACGTCTCGACACAGATGGTCTACGCACTTAGCGTTTGCGTGGTTTGTGTGCTTGTTGGCTACTTGCCAGTGGCACTTGGTCTTAGCGTTTGGATCGCACTTCCTTGCGGATTTTTAGCGATCTGGGCTTTGGTTAGATTTGTAGGCAAAAAAGTCGAAGAGAAAGCGGCATAAATTTGGACTGCAAATACCTAAAAGAGTGCGGATCATGCACTCTTTTTACCCCTTATAGTGAGCAAATTTCATTTAAAACTGATCTTATTAAGCAAAATTTCTCCCCATTTTATGAGGGCAAATTTGATGTTTTTAGCTCAAGCCCAAAGCACTACCGCACGAGGGCTGAGTTTGGCATCTGGCACGAAGGCAGCAAGCTTAGCTACACGATGCACGCAAGCGAGAAGGGCAAAAGGGTCTTTATAGATGAGTGTCCAAAGGTTTGCGAGCAAATTTCACATCTCATGCCAAGGCTGCTTGAAAGCTTGCAAGATGATGAAATTTTACGCTCAAAGCTCTTTGGAGTGGAGTTTATCGCCTGTAAAAGCGGCACCTTAGTCACGCTTCTTTATCATAAAAAGCTTGATGGCGAGTTTGAAGCGGCGATGAAAATTCTAGCTAGCAAGCTTGATGTGATGATCTTAGCTAGATCTCGCGGTCAAAAGCTGCTAAGTGGTGAGCTAAATTTAGTTGATGAGCTAAATGTCGGAGGGCAAAATTATAAATTTAGCCTAAGTGAGAATGCCTTTATCCAGCCAAATAAAGCGGTAAATGAGAAGATGATAGCTTGGGCAAAAGAGTGCGTGCAAGGTGGCGCTGACCTGCTGGAGCTTTACTGCGGACATGGGAATTTTACTATCCCACTCTCGTTTAAATTTAAAAACGTCCTTGCAACTGAAATTTCAAAAAGCTCGATCGCAAATGCCCTTAAAAACTGTGAGCTAAATGGGGCAGAAAATATCAAATTTTTGCGTATGGACGCTGATGAGCTGATGGGCGCATTTGCTGGTGTTAGGGAGTTTAATAGGCTAAAAGATATAAATTTGAGCGACTTTAACTTCTCGCACGTCCTTGTCGATCCGCCACGCGCTGGGCTAAGTGAAAGTGTCATAAATTTCATTAGAAATTTCAAAAACATCATCTACATCTCATGCAATCCAGAGACGCTAAAAGAAAATTTAAATGAGCTTACTAAAAGCCATAAAGTGATAAAATTTGCGCTCTTTGATCAGTTTGCCAACACTCATCACATCGAGTGTGGCGTGCTACTAGAGGCAAAAGATAAATTTTAAAAGGAAAGTTGAAAATGGTTTCATTAAATAAAATCATCCAAGCAAAGATAACGATCGGTCACTTTGTAAATAAAACTCCATTTGCGCTAAGTGCAAAACTTAGCAAAATTTTAGGCGCAAATGTTTATCTAAAAGAAGAAAATTTACAGCGAACCGGAGCTTACAAGATAAGAGGCGCTTACAATAAAATAGCTAGCCTAAGCGACGAGGAGCGAAAACGTGGCGTCGTGGCTGCAAGCGCTGGCAATCACGCTCAAGGCGTGGCGATAAGTGCAAAAGAATTTGGCGTGCATGCTTGCATCGTAATGCCAGAATCAACCCCGCTTCTAAAGGTAGCTGGCACAAAGGACCTTGGCGCTGAAGTGATCTTAAAAGGTGATAACTTTGATGAGGCGTATGAATTTGCAGTAAATTACGCCAAAGAAAAAGATATGACCTTTGTTCATCCATTTAACGATGAGTACGTCATGGCAGGGCAGGGCACTGTTGGACTTGAGATGTTTGATGAGATAAGCGACCTTGATATGGTTGTAGTGCCAGTTGGCGGCGGTGGCTTAGCTAGCGGCGTGGCAAGCTGTATAAAACAAGTAAATCCAAAAACTAAGGTCGTTTGTGTCGGTGCAAAGGGTGCTCCAGCTATGTTTAATAGCTACGGCGCTAAAAAGAGCATAAACTCAAAGTCAGTTCGCACTATAGCCGATGGCATCGCTGTGCGTGATGCGAGTGAGATAACGCTTAAAAATATCGTTGAGTGCGTGGATGAGTTTGTGCAGGTTGATGATGAGGAGATCGCAACTGCGATTTTGTTCTTGCTAGAGACGCAAAAGATCGTGGTTGAGGGAGCTGGCGCAGCTGGCGTGGCAGCACTTATGCATGATAAGATCAAATTTAAAAAAGGTGCAAAGATAGGCGTGGTGCTAAGTGGTGGAAATATCGACGTGCAGGTGCTTTCTATCATCATCGAAAAGGGTCTCATCAAGTCTCACCGCAAGATGACCTTGCAAATCACGCTTGTGGATAAGCCAGGAGCGCTCATGAGCCTAACTGATAGCCTAAAATCAGCAAATGCAAACATCGTTAAGATCGACTACGACCGCTTTTCAACAAAGCTTGACTACGGCGACGCTAGCATCACTATCACGCTTGAGACAAAGGGTCTTGAACACCAAGAAAAGATCAAAGATACGCTTAATAAAAATGGCTTTTCTTTCACTCAACTCTTCTAAATTCATAAGCTCGCTACCTTTTAAAGTAGCGAGCATTAACTTTCATTAAATTTACAGGACTAAAATTTCGCAAATTTATTCAAGGATGAGATATGAAAAAGAGTTTATTGAGCCTTGCATTGTTTTGCACATTAGCTTTTTGTGCCGATGATGAGGTGGTTGGCAAACAAAATGATCAAGTATGGATAGGAGCTATGGGCGGATGCAAGCTTTATGTATTTTCACTAAAGACGACTGACGCGCCAGTAGATAAGCTAATAGCCAAAGATGAGGCGCAAAAAGAGCTTGTGGCAAATACTAAAAATTTACCAAACAAACACAACGTAATGTTTGCAAAGTGCGAGGACTATACGGCACTCATAGATAGCGGCTATGAAGATAGCTTGAAAAATTTAAAGTATGATCTGCAAACTTTTGGCAATATAAAGCCAGAGGACCTAACCTACGTCATCATCACGCACGCTCATCCTGATCACATAGGTGGGCTCATAGATGGAGGCAAAAAGACATTTAAAAACGCCAAGCTTCTTATAGATGAAAAGGAGTGGGACTACTGGATGAAGGGCAAAGATGAGAGGATAAAAGAAATTTTATCGCTTTATAAGGATGATAAGAGCTTTTTTGATCATAAAAAGCCGCTATTTGACGGGGCGCTAAAGATCATGGCTATCCCAGCTTACGGCCACACTCCAGGGCACAACATGATAAGCTTTGAGACAGATAACGACAAGATCATCTTTATAGCTGACCTTCTTCACGTCCTAGCAGTGCAAGAGGTCGAGCCAAGCATATCTATCACTTATGATGTAGATCCAGTGCAAGCTGCCAAAACAAGAGAAAAGGTGCTTGATGGCTTGGAGGACGAGACTACAAAGATAGTGGGAGCTCATATGCCTTATAAGAGCCCCATCACCTTGCCAGAGTGATAAATTTCTTTTGCTTTACAAATTTAGGATAAAATGCGGGCTTTAAAGGAGAAAATATGAGCGAATACGCAAATTTGATATTAGCTATCTTGCTAGCTATTTTGGCATTTGCATTTTATAGGTCAAACAAGGCGCTAAAAAAGGCAAAAGATGATAGCGAAAATGTCTCAGTCAGCACTGAAATTTCGCAGCTTAAAAGCATCGGCGAACTATCTGTTTTTCAAGTATATAGCAAAGAGATCGTCACAAAGACAGATCATGCGTTTGGAAATTTCGGCAAAGAGTATCTAAGGTGGCTAGTGAGTGAAAAGAAGCTTTCGATGATATTTGAGTTTGAGATAAATTTCATCTACGATCTAACTAGCCCAAAGCTCGAGATCATGCAGATCGCAAACTCTAGTTACAAGATAAAAATGCCCCCATGTAAGTATAAATTTTCAATCGCCGATATGAAATTTTACGACGAAAAAAATGGCAAATTTATACCATTTTTGCTGCCTGACTCGCTAAATGGCTTTTTTGGAAGCACATTTACAGAAGAGGACAAAAATAGGCTGATAGAAGAGGCTAGAAACGAGGTAAAAAAGATGAGCGTTAGACTTATCTCGCAGCTTCAAAGCAAGATCCACAAATCAGCCCGCGACACGCTTGAAGCGATAGCTAAGAGCTTTGGTGCAAATAAGGTCGAGTTTGTCTTTGACGATAGCGACGAGCAGATAAATGAGCAACTAAATTTAGAAAATATCGCATAAAAATTAAACTTAAAGGAGAAAAAATGAGTGTAAATTCACAAGAGGTCACACAAACACCTGGTAACAACACAGTCTTTCAAACATGGGTCTTAAAAGGCGACAAAAAGGCATGTAAAGAGGGCTTTGCTAAGCTTTGCGCTTTGGTTGTAAATTTAAATAAAACTGCCAAAGTTAGATTTGGCGCAAATGAAAATGTAAATTGCGTCCTTGGCGTGGGTCATGATGCTTGGAAGAAGCTTGAAATTTCAAAAGAATTGCCAAAAGAGCTTGTAAATTTTAAAGCGATTAAAGGCGATAAACATGAAGCCGTTAGCACAAAGGGCGATATCCACATCCACATCCGCGCTCTAAACGCGGCTGACTGTTTTGACATGGCGCAAAATATCAAAGAAGTTTTATTTAAATTTGCAGAGCTTACAGATGAGACTCAAGGCTTTAAGTATCACGACGGCAGAGCGATCATCGGCTTTGTCGATGGCACTGAAAATCCTGATGGTGAAGATAGAGACCACTTTGCAAAAGTTGGCAAAGAGGATGCTAAATTTAAAGGCGGTAGCTACGTTTTTGTGCAAAAATACTTCCACAAGATGAAAGAGTGGAACGCCACAAGTGTGAGCGAGCAGGAAAAAGTTATAGGCCGCTCAAAAGAGTATGACATCGAGATGGACGAGAGTGTAAAACCTACAAATTCACACTCAGCTGCTGCAAATGTAGGCGATGATAAAAAGGTCGTGCGTGGCAATATGCCATTTACTGAAGGTAGTAAAACAGGCACTTACTTCATCGCTTATGCTAGCACCTTTTCAACGGTTGAACTTATGCTTAAAAAGATGTTTATCGGCGAGCCAAAAGGCAACTCAGATAGGCTGCTTGACTTTAGTACGCCAGTAACTGGGGCTTTATATTTTGCTCCTACGCTTGATATGCTTGGTGACTACGAGGGATAAATTTAGCTTGGGGCGAAGCAAATTTTGCCCCTTTAAATTTATAAGGATAAAGATGCCAGAGTGGTTTATCTACGCAGCTCTTTCAGCTATATTTGCTGCGCTTACCGCGATCTTTGCAAAGCTAGGTGTAAAGGACATCGACAGCGATTTTGCGACATTTATAAGAACGATCGTCGTCATTTTGATGCTTGTTTTGCTTTTAAGTGTGGCTAAAAAATGGCAACCGCTAAGCTCGCTAAGTCCCAAAAACTGGCTCTTTCTCATACTAAGTGGCATGGCAACTGGGCTTTCGTGGCTTATGTATTTTAAAGCTATGCAAGCAGGCAAGGTCTATCAGGTAGCGCTGGTTGATAAATTTAGCGTTGTGCTAGCTATCATTTTGGCTGTCATATTTCTTGGTGAGAGGCTAAATTTAAAAGAAATTTTAGCCGTTTGCCTTATCGTATCTGGCGTGTTTCTACTCATTTTTAAATAAATTTTTCTGCGTTATTCTTAAAGTATATTTTTAATTTTAATTTGTAATTAATCAAAAAGCCTCTAGAATTTGACAATTTCATTTTGAAGTGAGAAATATGAAAAAAATTATTCTATCAGCCATTGTGGCTTGTGCTGCATTTGGTGCGGGTATGAACTACACAGATGTCGTAAAGGACGTATATGCTGACGCAAACTCAGCTAAGAGCATAGGCAGGCTGCTACCAACCAACGCAATTGAAATTTTGCAAACAAGCGGCGACAGAGCGCAGATCAAAGTAAAAGGCTATCAAAACCCAGCCGTTAGCAACGTAGTTTATTTTGCTGATGGCGCGAGGATCATCTCAGTAGCATTTGCAAAAACTGCACCTTTTGATATCAAAGTGATAAAAGAGGGCAAAAACGGCAAATGGAACGAGGTAGAAACCACAGTTTTTGTTCAAAAAGATGGCTTTAGCACCGATGTAAATGCGATGTTTGCAAAAGCTGATAAGATGTATAAAGAGAGCTGTGGCGTTTGCCATGCGTTGCCTCAAACTACGCACTTTAACGCAAATCAATGGCCGTCACTTCTAAAATCAATGATCGGCAGAACCGCAATAGAGAAAAAAGACGAGTGGCTAGTTATCGAGTACCTACAAAAACACTCATCTGATGTAAATTTAGGCAAATAAGGAGAAAAAATGAACGAGAACAGACGAGATTTTCTAAAAAAAGGTGCAACAGCGCTTGCAGCTACACCTTTGCTTTCAGGCGTAACAGCTTCAAATTTGTTTGCTGATGAGGTTAAAAAGGGCGTTGTAAAAAATGGCGAAACTCTTACAGCTGCTCACTGGGGCATGTTAAAAGTGACAACTAAAAACGGTATCGCTGTAAAGTCAGAGCCTATCCAAAAGACAAGTGAAATTTACAACCCACTTCAGCACTACACGCCAGATATGATCTATAAAAGTCGTATCAAGCACACAATGGTAAGAAAAAGCTACTTGCAAAACCCAGATAGCCCAAAACCAGAGCTTCGTGGCATCGATGAGTGGGTCGAGGTGCCTTACGAAGAGGCGATCAAGCTAGTTGCTAAAGAGCTTAAAAAAACAAGAGCACAAAAAGGCTTACAAAGCGTTTTTGCAGGCAGTTACGGCTGGAAATCAAGCGGCAATGTGCATAACTCAAGAATTTTACTTCATAGATTTATGAATCTTAGTGGCGGCTTTGTTGGTTCGCTAGGCGACTACTCAACAGGCGCTAGCCAGATCATCATGCCTCACGTTGTTGGTAGTATCGAGGTCTATGAGCAGCAAACTAGCTGGCCAGTAGTGCTTGAAAACTCAAAAGTCGTAGTCATCTGGGGCGCAAACCCACTTGCGACACTTCGCATAGCTTGGACAGCGACTGATGAGCAGGGCTTTAAATACTTTGAAGAGCTAAAAAACAAAAAAGATATCAAAGTGATCGTGATCGATCCTATCAGGTCTGAAACAGCGCAATACTTTGACAAAGCTCAGTGGATCGCTCCAGTGCCAAACACCGACACAGCGATGATGCTAGGTATGATGCACTACCTATATGAAAGTGGCAAATACGATAAAGAATTTATCGAAAACTACACTTATGGCTTTGATAAATTCCTCCCATATCTACTAGGCAAGACAGACAACACTCCTAAAAATTTAGAGTGGGCGAGCAAAATTTGTGGCATCGACAAAGATACTTTAAAAGAGCTAGCTGATACATTTGTAAGCAACCGCACGATGCTAATGAGTGGCTGGGGCATGCAGCGTGTTCACCACGGCGAGCAACCACACTGGGCGATGGTGACACTTGCAGCGATGATCGGTCAGATAGGCCTACCAGGTGGAGGCTTTGGCTTAAGCTACCACTACTCAAACGGCGGCGCACCAACATGCAAAGGCGCAGTCATCGGCGGTGTAAATAGCGCAAGTGTGGGTAAATTTAACGATAAAGGTGAATTTATCGGCACTGATACGGGCGAATTTGACAAACGCGGTCGCTTCGTCGCAAAGGCAGCCGCAGTAGCGGGCACAGGTCAAAGCTGGCTACAAAAAGCAACCAACTACGCTTTCCCAGTAGCTCGTATCGCTGATGCGTTGCTTCACCCTGGCAAAGTGATAGATCATGACGGCAAAAAGATCACCTACCCAGACATCGACTTTATCTACTGGGTCGGCGGCAACCCACTTGTTCACCACCAAGATACTAATACAAATTTAAAAGCGTGGAGAAAGCCAAGAACCGTTGTTGTTCACGAAGCCTACTGGACACCGACAGCAAAGATGGCTGATATCGTCTTTCCAGTCACTACAGAGTATGAGAGAAACGACATCACAATGACAGGTGATTATTCAAACATGAATATCGTGCCAATGAAGCAAGTCGTTGAAAAATACCGCGAGGCAAAAGATGACTATCAAATTTTCACCGATCTTTGCAAGGCTTATGCTAAAAATTTAGTGATCGCCTACACAGATAACGGCAAAGACGAATTTAACTGGATCAAAGAGTACTATGACGCAGCCTACGCTCAAGTAAAGGCCGTCCCTGAGCTTGTAAGCGACATGAAGCCATTTGAAGAGTTTTGGAATGAAAACAAACCAGTCACATTTGCCTCATCTCAAGATAGTGATAACTGGGTAAGACTTGGCGAATTTAGAGAAGATCCTGTGCTAAACGCTCTTGGAACGCCTAGCGGTCTTATCGAAATTTACTCAGATACGATCGAGAAAATGGGCTATGATGACTGCAAAGCGCACCCAACTTGGTTTGAGCCGATCGAGTGGCTAGGCATGAAAGATAAACCTGCAAAATACCACATGATAAGCTCTCACCCAACTGACCGCTTGCACTCACAGCTAAGCCAAACTTCACTTCGCGACAAGTATGCTATCGCTAACCGCGAGCCAGTGTGGATAAACGAAAATGACGCAAAAGAGCTTGGCGTAAAAACAGGCGATTTGGTGTGTGTATTTAACGCTCGTGGCGAGGTTTTAGCTGGTGCTTATGTGACTAAAAACATCAAAGAGGGCGTTGTAAAATTAGCTGAGGGTGCTTGGTATGACGGTTTTGACAGCGGTATCTGCAAAAACGGCTCTGCAAACGTGCTAACCATAGATATCCCAACAAGTAAGCTAGCAAACGGCAACATCAGCCACACAGCTCTTGTAAATATCAGAAAATATCAAGGCGATGAAGCACCAAAACTTACAGCATTTTCTGAACCAAAATTTTCTAAATAATTTCAAAGCAGGGGAGTGATCTCCTGCTTAAATTTATCTTTGCTTATAAAATATCTTTAACTACTTTTTCAAATTTATCTATTCATTTTCGTAAATTTTAGAGAAAATTTAAATATTTTTTATTAATTAATATTATTTATTTGTAATTTAAATTTTCTTAAATCACCTAAAATAGGGTATTTGCTAAGTAAAGTAAATTTATTGTTGCTTAAATGTAATTTATATTTTCAAGTTATATTTAATTATTAAAGTAATAAAATCCGCCTTGTTTTTGGGAGAAACAGCCTATATATCGTATTTTGTAATGCAAAGGAATGAAAAATGAATAATTTAAGTATAAAAATAAAGATCCTACTTATTGTAATTTTAAGTCTTATTTGTTTAAGTGCAACAAGTATTTATATTTTAAATGGTGTTTTTAAGACTAGAAGCCAAGCTGTATCAAGTCTTAATACAGCTGAAGACATCATAAAACAAAGTGAATTTATCCATGAACTTCAAAAAGAGCGCGGTTATAGCGCAGGCTTTATAGCTAATGGCAAAGATGCTGATAAAAATTTAAAAGAGCAAAGAGCTAAAGTTGATGGCGTTTTGTCTAAACTTTCTAATAAAGATGAACTCTCAAACGAGCTTAATAGCATAAGAGCAAAAGTAGATAACAAAGAAAGTTTTGCTCTCATAGCTCCTAAATTTCACGACATGATCGAAAATACACTTATATTTGAAAATTCCCTCGCAAGCAGCTCTGAGCCTGATATGAAAGATAACTTGGCTAGAATTTTTAGCATTTCAAAGATCAAAGAGTATTTTGGTATCACAAGGGCGGTGCTAAATGCTGCCTTTATAAAACATAACATCGATAAAAACACATACGTAAATTTGGTTTCATTTAACGCAAATATCAAAAATCTCTTAAATGACTACGTGAAATTTAATGCAGGCACATACGCAGATAGCTTGCAAAAAGAGATCTTGCAAAGTGATGAGTTTAAAAAGATAGATGATATCATCAAAAGTGCTATCGCTACTCCAGATGAGACAGCTAGCAAGTTCGAGGCGGCTAGTTGGTTTCAAAGCATCACAAATTTGATCGATAACTTTAGAAGCTATGAGCTTTATTTATTAAATGATATGAAAGATAAAGCTTTACAAGATATGAGTGAAGCTGGCAACTTGGCTGTTTCTATGGTTATCTTACTTGCCTG
Organism: Campylobacter concisus UNSWCS; assembly: GCF_000466685.1. Classification (GTDB taxonomy): domain Bacteria; phylum Campylobacterota; class Campylobacteria; order Campylobacterales; family Campylobacteraceae; genus Campylobacter_A; species Campylobacter_A concisus_A. Next base: position 259 of record NZ_ANNG01000005.1, on the reverse strand, counting down.
TTTTATACTCTTGCTTGTTTTGGTTTCATTTTTTGTTGGTAAAAATATCATCTCAGGTATCGATAGCGTAAAGGGCGGGCTAAGCGAGTTTTTCTTATATCTAAACAACAAGACAAATTCTGCCAAACTTCTAAGCTTAAAAGGCAAAGATGAAATTTGCATCATGTCGTCGCTTATAAACGAAAACATCAAAAAGATACAAGACACTGCTAATCAAGATGCTACTGCTGTTAATCAATCAGTATCAACAGCTAAAGAG
>NZ_ANNG01000004.1 GCF_000466685.1 Campylobacter concisus UNSWCS | reverse complement strand
CAATAAATTCTTTTACATTATCAGTCCAGGGTCTAAACATATACTTTGAGTAATCAAATTTCTCTTCGCTGACGCTTTTGTCTTTCTTGCCTTCTTTGGCTATATTTTCTGTTGCATTTTCTTTTTGGATAGTAGTTTCTTGTATCGATGTGTTGCTAAGTCCGTTTATGCTAGTTATCATTTCAACTCCCCCCTACGCCTTTATATCAACATCTCTTTTTATACCAAGCATATCTACTAGATATTTTCCAGCTGGGTTTTCATTTAGCTCTTTTACTAAATTTAAAGGTGGCATACTAAATTTCAAAAAGCTATCCATAAAGTCTTTACTCTTTTTACCATCTTTATCTATCTCACCAAAGAGTAGCTTTAACATTTTTAGATTATGCTCCATCATCTTTTTAAATGATAGTTCGTCTTCTTGGTCGCTAAATTTATCAAAGTTTTGTCTGTGTCTTACATAATCTTGCATATAATCAGGCAGCATAGAGACAGCACCATCATCTGCTTTTGAGAAATTTACCCCATAAGCCATTTGCCACATAGCGTTAAAGGCGTTAAATGACCTTTGAAATTCCTTTGTGTTGATGTTTTTATCATAGCCGCCATATTTTCCTATCGCAGTGGTTTCGCCCTCGTATATGTCTAGGTTGTGATTTAGCACGCCAGCTATAAGACCGCCTTTGGTTACGGAGCCATCTTTGTTTGTGTATTTCTCTCCGTGTGGATCCATAAATATACCAATGACCGTGTTTTCTTTACCGCCATTTGCGTTGTTAAAGATGTATGTTACATTTTTTGGATGTATCTGCTTGTCTGCCGCAATAGACAAAGAGCCATTATAAAAGAGCGTGCTTATGGTCTTTGTTGGCGTATGCACAAAGCTATCTTCTACCGCAGAATACTCACTAGCACTAGCATATCTTTTATCTACTTGCAGGCTTTGACGATCATAAGAAAAGCCTTGAGGGAAATTTCTTATATCTTCTGCGCTAAAGCTGTCCTTTGAGCTTAGTGTATCTTCGCCAACCACTTGAGCTAGTAATCTATAAGCGTTGCCAACAGTTTTAGCTATATCTATGTTTTTAAAATTCTTGATGTCTGGATCAATTATATCGTTTGATCTGACTAATGACTCCAGCGTGCTTGAGTGAATTTTATAGTCACTTGGGATGCCGGCTTGCTTATTAAACTCATCTGTAAAGTAGCCATCCTTATCTACCTTGTAGCCTAAAACTTCTGAGCTTGTTTGTTTAGTGGCAACTTTGGTTGATACCTTTATGTTCTGTTCTAAATTTAAGGTGTAGCTACCAAGTGCTTTTATCATCTAATATCCTTTTAGCTTCATGCTAAAGATATCGTCTTTTTTGTGAAAAGATTTACCTAGTAAATTTAGCTACTTTTGCCTGCCTAAAGCGTAAATTTGACTTAGCTCGTTAAAAGCTAAATTTATATTATCTTCGCTTGGCTTTAGGGTGCTGTTTTTTAGTAGCTCAAGCACTAAATTTTTAAAATTTTCTCTATCTTCTGCTAGCTTTTTAAGAGTAGCCACATCGCTCAAGCTTTTGTTTCTATGGTCTTTGGTCTGGGCAGCAATAAAAGCGTTATTTAGCAAGACTTCAGGCTTTAGCGCAGTCTCTCCGCCTTCTAGGATCGCAGGGCTTTCTGACTTTAAAAAGCTAATAAACAAAGCCTCTTTTTTGTAACCAGGCTCCGTTTTATAGTAAGAGAGGTCTGGGCTAAAGCCACCAGTGTTTTCCTGCTCTAAATTTGCAAAATTTAGCTTTTTGAGGTTCGTTTTTATGCCTAGCTTTGATAGATCTTCGCTTAAATTTGATGCGAGCTTCATCTCATCCTCGCTACTAAAGATGTTCGTCACGACCTCATTTTTGCGACTATTTAAAAAATCAATATTTGATCTATCGCTTAAATCTGCGTTAAAATCAATGCCTTTCATACCTTGCGAGATGTAGCCTTTTGGCAGGCTTGCTAGGTCGCTATCTGTAAAACTATCTTTGTTTAAACTCTTGCCCATTATCTGAGAAAAGATAGCGTAATACTGACCTATCGTGTCTGCAATGTCGATATTTTCAAAGACGTCATTGTCAAAAAGCTTGCCGCTTGCGTTGCTGTAAAGGACGCTATTTATGTTATTTTGCTTTGTTGCGAAGTTTAGAAATTCTTTCAACGTGCTTTTGTGAAGCTTAAAGTCCTGTGGCAAGTTGGCTGCTTTATTAAAACTAGCGTCCATAAAGCCAGCATTGTCGCTTTGATAAGCTAGCTCGTTTTTATCTTTAAATTTCACGCTATAAATGCTTTGCTGTGTATCTTTTGTAAGCTCAAGTCTTTGTAAATTTTGTGCAATGTCTTTTGTTTTTTCATTATTTGCAAGAGCGTTTTGAAATTTGACACTTTCAGACTGCTCTTTTTGAAGTTTCCTTGCTTTTGCCTCAGTAGCTACTGAGCTATACTTTTGCGTGCTAACACTAAAAATGCTCATTTACGATCCTTGCTTATCAAATTTATATTTAGTAAGCAAGGAGTGTTCCTACTTCAAAATGAGTTTTTACTTTTTGGATGTGTTGTAATAAATTTGGTTGTAAATTTAGCTTTAAGGGCAGAAACGAAGAGTTAAATTTACTCTTCACTGCCTTCGTTGATACCAAAAAATGTATCTGTGTGGATATTTTCAAATGCTGCTTTAAGCGATGTAAAGAGCTTTGGATTTTCTTTTTCCAAATTTGCCAAAAGCTGCTTGGTTTCAAATCTAGCGTGCGGCATCTTCACGTCAAACCTCATCGCAGGACACGCCTCATCGCCAACAACTCTTAGCTCATTTTTGATCGCATTTTCGCGAAGTTGTCTTTCGCGCACAAAGATAAATGGCCTGATCACGACGATGCCATTTTTTGCTCTGTATTTTGGAGCAAGCGTCCTTAGCGCGCCATTGTATGTAAAATTCATAAAAAAGCTCTCCGCCGCGTCATCCAAGTGGTGAGCGATCGCAAGCTTGTTAAAGCCGTGCTTTAGCGCGTAGGTGTAGAGATACCCTCTTCTCATGCGCGAGAAAAAGCTGCAAAAACTAGAATTTTTGCGGATCTTCTCCTTTGATATCTCAAATATCGAGCTATCGATCACCTCGTGCTCTATGCCATGCTCGTTGCAGTGCTTGGTAAGATATGCGTAGTCTTCGCCCATGCCGTAGCTTAGCGTCACCGCCTTAAACTCAAATTTCTCAGGCGTGACATTTTGGATGTGCTTTAGCACGTGAGCGAGTGCGAGGCTGTCTTTGCCGCCGCTAAGGCCGAGCAAGATCTTATCTCCGCCCTCTATCATCTTGTATCTAGCGTTTGTCTGACCAACTTGCCTAAGCAGTCTCTTGCTAAGCTCTATCATAAGCTCTCCACCATTTCTAGGATAAATTTAGCGCTGACATTTGCTGAGTCTTGTAAGAATTTATCAAAGTCAAACTCAGCCTCATTGCCAGCTCCGTCGCTGATGGCTCTAAGGATGAAAAATGGCACGCCAAGCGTCTCGCAAACTAGCGCAACGCTCGCACCTTCCATCTCGGTAGCACTCGCGTTAAATATATTTTTGATCCACTCTTTTTTCTCGTTGTCGCAGATGAACTGATCGCCAGTTGCGATGATACCTGAATTTAAGCTCATGCCCTTTTTGCTAGCGACATTTTTAGCTAGCTCATTTAGATTTTCATCGCTTTTTACAAATATGCTAGTCCCTGGCACAAAGCCGTATGGATGTCCAAAAGCCGTGATGTCAAGGTCGTGCTGCACAAGGCTAGTGGCATATAGCATATCGCCTATCTTTAAGCTCTCATCAAGTGAGCCCGCAACGCCTGTAAAAAGCAGCTTTGAAGCCTTAAATTTCTCTATCATCAAGGTCGCAGTGATCGCTGCATTTACCTTGCCGATCTTTGAGTAGGCGATGACTAGGTCTTTGCCTTTGTAGTTTGCTTCATAAAATTTATTATTTGCATATTCGGTAGTTTTATACTCGCCAACCATCTCAAGGATCGGCGTTATCTCCTCTTGCATCGCTCCAAGTATCGCTATCATCTCTCCTCCAAAATCTTCACAACCTCTTCAAGGCTCGCCATGTCAGTGACGCTATATGTCGGTTTTTCAGTGATCTTTTTGTTTATGCCTTTTAGTGTCGCAGCACCTAGCTCGATAAAGCAATCAACCTCGTTTTCGTAGTTTTTGATGCTTTGCTTGTAGCAAACAGGCTTTGTAAGCTGCTCTTTTAAAAGCACTAGCGCTTCGTTTTTATCAGTGTAAATTTTTGCATTTACGTTTGAAACGACTGGGGTAAAACTCTCAGCCAAAACGCCCTCAAGCTCGTTTGCTAGCCTAACGCTAGCTGGCTCAAGTATCGGGCAGTGGCTAGCTACTGACATATTTAAAAGCATCGCTCTTTTTGCACCTGCTTCTTTAAATTTTGCCTCGTATTTAGCAAGGTCAGCCCTCACGCCAGCCACAACTATCTGACCATCGCAGTTGTAGTTTGCAGCGTAAATTTGCAAGCCCTCATTCTGTGCGTTTTTGCAAATCCCCTCAACAACTTCATCGCTAAGTCCAAGCACCACCATCATGCCAGCATCTTTGCCAATGCAGGCTTCTTGCATAAATTTACCACGTAAATTTACAAGTCTAATCGCTTCAACAAAGCTAAATGCGCCACTAACCGCAAGAGCTGTAAATTCTCCTAGCGAGTGACCTAAGCTAAACTCTGGCTTAGCTTTTATGCGCTCGCTAAAAGCTAGATAGCTCATAAGCGAGTTTAAAACGATGGCAGGCTGAGTAAATTCTGTCTTATCTAGCTTGTCATTTTGAGTAAATAAAAGCTCTTCAAAGTCAATGCCTGTGTCGTTGCAAGCGTCATTTAATAGAAGTTTTGCCGAAGAGAAATTTTCATAAAAGTCTTTCCCCATGCCAACACTTTGCGAGCCTTGACCCGCAAAAATAAAAGCAAATTTCTTCATTTTGGCTTCTTAATGGTGGTGATGTCCGTGACCACCGCAACCGCAACCACCTTCGCCATGTCCGTGACCACCGCAGCACTCGTGCTCGTGATCATGATCATGTCCTCCACAACCGCAAGTGTGAGCGCCTGCTACCATGCCAGTTGCTTTTTCATCTTCAGTTGCGTCTCTAACTTCTAAAATTTCAACATTAAATAGCAAGTCTTTGCCAGCGTATGGGTGGTTAAAATCAACTGTTACTTCGTCATCTTTGATCTCTTTAACGATGACACGAACGCTTGAGCCATCTTCATTTTGACCAAAAAGCTCCATACCTTCATGTAGGTCTATACCAGCAAATTGCTCTTTTGGAAGTGACTGGATTGCATCTTTATTGTATTCGCCACAACCCTCAGCAGCTTTAATGTTTATAGTAGCCTTGTCGCCTGATTTTAATTTGCTAACTTCTTCTTCAAGCTTTTCTATAATATGGCCATGTCCTGTAATAAAAGAAATTTGACCACCTTCTTGCATATTTGACTCTAAAATTTCGCCAGTATTAGCGTCTTTTAGCTCATAAAACATTGTTATAACTTGATCTTTACTCACAATAATCTCCTTGGAATTTAATTTTGATTAATGTGAGATTATATCTAAAAAAGAGTAAATTTTAGTTTCTGTTAGGAGCGGCTTTGGCTTCTTTGCTATCTGGATAGCCTACTTTTAAAGCCTTATAAAACCTGTTGGCACTTTGAGTATCACCGATCTTATCAAAGCTTATAGCTGTGTGATACAAAAGTTTTGGAGTGTAGTCAGCTTTATCTTCACTTTGTATACTTTTTTTATAGTATTGTATGGCTGTACTGTATGATTTTTGACTATAAGCAACTTCACCTAGATAATAATTTGAAGCACCAGTTTTATAGCCTTTTTTATTTAAATATTCAAAATATTCAGCTGCTTCTGTGCTATTGCCAGAATTTAAAAGTTTAATGCCATCAGCTAAAACATCTTTGTCGCTTTTGCCACTAAAATTTGAAGTTGGCTTATTTTGTTGTTTTGGATTTGCATTTTGCTTTGGTTGAGCAGCATTTTTATCCATTATTGCACCTAATTTATTTAAGGCTGCAGTAATATTTTTATAGTTTTTATCTTGTATATCTCTAGTCTCATCAACATAAGCTTTTAATGATGTCAAACTTACACCAGAATCGCTTATACCGCCATTGACTTTGGTTTCGATATCGTTCATTCTTTGCTCAAGCTTGTTCATCCTAGCACTCATGCTCTCGATCAAGCTTTGCAAACCTTGAAGTTGTTCTGAAACATTATCCATGTTTTCTTCAATATTTTGAACGCTTCTTTTGTTGCTTAGAGTTGCCTTTTCATCATCTGTTAGTCCGTATGGATTTGCGCTATCCATATTACCTGCGTCAAATGCTGAAACTTCTTGAGCTGAACCTATAGAGAAAGCGGCTCCAAGAAGAGCCGCAATGATTATTTTTTTATTCATTATTACTTACAGATTAAGGAAGTACTTTGAAATCTGCACGTCTGTTTTGAGCGTCGCAAGCTTTTGTTTTGTCTGTACAAACTGGGTTGCTTTCGCCAAAGCTTACTACAGCGATTCTATCAGCGCTAACGCCATTTCTTACAAGAGCGTCTTTAGCACTTTTAGCACGTTTTAGACCAAGAGCATAGTTATACTCATCTGTACCCCACTCGTCGCAGTTACCTTCTACTTTTATAGAAAGAGCTTGAGCGTCAGCTTGGTTAAATACTGATGCATTTGAGCTAACAACACCTTGTTGGTCAGCTTTGATATTAAATTTATCAAAGTCAAAGTATACACTTTTAACTTGGCTCTCGATGTTAGCGATAAGAGCTGCTAATCTATCAGCATCACTCATGCTACCTGAGTTATCTGCAGATTGATTTGAATTTGCATTCATATCAACTTCAGGGTTTTTAGAGCTACAACCGCTCAACAATAAAGTTGCAACTGCAACACTTGCTAGAACTACTTTTTTCATTCCTTATCCTTTTTGAAAAATTTGGTCGAATTATAACATATTTTTTTTAAATATTACCATAATATTACCAATCAATAGATTGAATTTTACCTACTTTTAGTGGAAATTGGAAACTTCTGTTCTCATTTAATCTAACAACGCCAAGCGAGCTTTGACCGCCAAGTTCTTTGATAAAAACAACACTTTGACCATCACTTGAAAATCTTGGATAGTTATTTTTACCATTTGCTGTAAGCTGGCGAATAAAATCTGTTTGAGTTGAGATTAGATAGATATTAAAGCCACCACTAGCCTCTCTGCTTGAATAAACTACATAGTTTTCAAAAGTGCTTACTGAGTTGTTGTTTTTGCCATGAAATACCATTTGCTCAACACTTCCGCCTGAAGTTGCAGGTGTTGCAAAGATGTTTGGATATCCAAGTCTATCTGAGACAAAAACTATTCTGCTGTCATTATCTACGAAATTTCCATTTACATCAATGCCTGGATAGTTTGTGATCTGAGTTAATTTTTTGCTACCTGTATTATAGATGAAAATATCTGGCTGATCTTTTGGAGCCATAGTTAATAGAATTTTACTTCCATCTTTACTAACATCAGATGCTATAAGCATACCCATACTATCTATTATCTTTGTTTTAGTGCCTGAATTTAGATCATATCTAAACAAAGTCGGCTTATTATTTACATAAGATGTATAGTAAAATTTACTCTGATCAGCGCCTGCCCACTTAGGGAAGATATTTAGACCGCCACTTACTATTGTCTTTTGATACGTAAGTGTGTAATCAGCTACTATAATAGAGCTTTGGCGAGCTGAAGTGTATTTTGCTAGGATGATAAATTTCTCCATCCAGCCAACTGGTGGTAAATTTAGCTCATTTGTTAGCTCAACTATACTCTTGTGTGCCAAAAACGGATACTTTGCGCCATCAGGCATGTTATATACTCTCTCATACCTTGTAGTTGCAGTTTTTGCATCGATGAGTTTTACTCTTAAAGTAAGAGGTGAGCCCATAGAACCTTCAAGAGCATATCTAAAGATAAGCTCAACACCTTTGTCGCTCATTGTATTTGTAGCTGCTGTTCCCTCGTAGGTTGAAGGCACGTGATCTTCGATAACCTCAAAGTCTGAGCTAACTTTCAAGTCGCCTAGCATGATCTTAAAGAATTTATCTTTAAAGCCAGCATCACTAACGGCTGTAGTTGCATCTTGCAAAGCTATCTTTGGCAAAGCAACACCTTGGTTTATAACAGATATCGTTGCATCAGCAGCATAAAGCCCTAGAGCAACGCACAAAAAAAGAAAAATTTTCTTCATCTCTACTCCGTAAATTTATAAATTTTTAGTTTATTTTATCTTCTAAATTTAAATTAAAAGTAGTACTTTTGTCTGGATTAAATGGAAATTTCTCTGCAGTAAGCTTTTCCAAGCACTCTTTTACCTTTGCATTAAACTCTTCATTATATGATAGCTCTAAAATTTCATAGCTAAAATTTCCACTCTGATCTATCATGACTTTTACTTTGGCAAGGTTTGCAGAGTCAGCTTTATAGCTTTGCCATCTTCTTTGAATTTGCTTTGTTATAGCACCCATCAATGGATCATAAGTGCCAGTCATTTGTGACTTTGGTGCAGTTGGGTTTTGATCTATTTTTAGGCTCTTTATAATATCGCTAGCCTCTTTTGCAGCTTTTGAGCTAGAAGCCTCGCTTTTTTTGCGGCTTTGCACTTTATTTTCAGCCTTTTTTATACCATCATCTTTTTTAAGTTTAGTCGAGTCTATATCACTAAAGAGATCTTTTATATTTGGCTCTTTTGGTTTTGGCTTTTCAACTGGCTTTGGCGTAGGTTTAGGCTCAGGCTTTGGCTCTGGCTTGACATCCTCTTTAGGCTCTTCACTAGGTTTTGGGATTTCAGGCTTTGGCGTAGGTTTAGGCTCAGGCTTTGGCTCTTCTTTTGGAGGAGTTGGCAAGCTTGGGGTTGGTAATGGCTCATCTGGCACAACAGGTTTATTTGTAGTCTCTTGTTTATCTTCTTCTGACTCTTTTTTAGGTTCTGGTTTTGTCTCTTTTACGACCTCTTTTGCTTGTTTTGGCGCTTTTATGGTTTGATCAACTTCTCTATCAACCATAACTACGTCCATAATAGCATCTTTGTCATCGGTATATTTTTTAGGAGGTTCGCTAAAAAAAGTAAGCTTTATAAACAAAGCAAGCACAATGATAATGTAAATGCAAAACGCTACAAAAAACGAACTAAGCGTTGGAAATTTAACTTTATTAGGCATCTTAACCGTTTGTCTCTAAAGCTACTTTATTAAAACCAGCACCTTTTAAAGTCTTTAATACAAACATAACATCATCGTATTTTAAATTTTTATCAGCCTTTATGTATATAGGCGAGGTTTTGTCATATTTTGCACTCATTAGTGCAATGTTATCTGGAAGTTCAGCAAGGCTCATTGTACTTTGATCTATTCTAACTTGTCCTTGTGCATTTATAGACACTATAAGATCTTTTTGTTTAGACGTAGATGTTTTTGCCTTTGAGCCATCTGGCAATGTTATATCTTCTTGATATGTTATAGTTGGCATTGTAACCATTAAAATAGCCAACAAAACAAGCATGATGTCAACAAGAGGCGTTATGTTTAACTCTGGTGTTTCGTCGTCAAATTTAAGAGCCATCTATAACGTCTCGTCATCTTTTTTAAGTGCTATCATAACGTCAGCTTGACGCTCGATAACGCTCATTAATTCGTAAGCTTTTCTTTTTATAAGCAAGTTAAATGTATATGCTGGGATCGCAACAAAAATTCCGCATCCAGTAGCGACAAGCGCTTCAGAGATAGCTGGGGCTATAACTCCAAGAGATGAGCCTGCACCATTTCCTAGCTGTGAAAATGTCTCCAAGATAGATACGACTGTTCCAAAAAGACCGATAAATGGAGAAGTAGAAGCTATTACACTAAGCCATGTAAGCCCACTTGTAGCATTTTTTTCGGCAATGCTTATGCAAACATTTAGCTTTTCTTTCGAAATTCTACCACTTGCACACTTCTTTAAAGATGAGTCATTTGGTATATTTTTCGCGCCCATAAGCAATGCTTCAAGCGCATTTTGCTCGCGTTTTTGCCAAGCCCCTATGCCAGCCATTCTTGAAAAAAGAATTGTAAAACTAACTATAAAATATATTGACAACCAAGTTAAAACTATAATTGTAATAAAACTACTTCTTTGAATGTAATTTAAAAATATATCTATTCCGCCCACTTATCTTGCTCTCACTACATTTTCCATTTTTGATATAGTTGCTGCAAAAGCATTTGTATCACTGCTCATACTCTCTATCAAATTTCTAGCAGCTTCTAATGAATTTGCAAGCTCGCTTTCACTATTGCCAGAGACATAGACCGCACCGTCAGCTAGTATAACTACTTTGCCCTCATCGATCTTTGCATAGCCCCAGTTAATAGCAACTACATCATGCTTTTTATGCTTATCTTCTATATCTATAATACCTGCTTTTAAAAGAGATATTAATGAGGCGTGGTTTGGCAAAACACCAAACTCACCCTCGCTACCTGGAAGCACTACACTACTCACGTCATCATTAAATATCTGACCTTGAGGAGTTACGATCTCTAAATGTAATTTATCCATTACGCTTCCTTTTTAAATTTAAGCCTTAAGTTTCTCAGCTTTAGCTAAAGCCTCATCTATATTTCCGACCATATAAAATGCTGCTTCTGGCAAATGATCATATTTACCTTCTAAAATTCCCTTAAAGCCAGCGATATTTTCGTCAAGACTTACATACTTACCAGGGCTACCTGTAAATACTTCAGCAACGAAGAATGGCTGAGATAAGAATCTCTCTATCTTTCTTGCTCTATCAACTGTTAGCTTATCTTCTTCGCTAAGCTCGTCCATACCAAGGATAGCGATGATATCTTGAAGGTCTTTATATTTTTGAAGCACAGCTTGAACGCCGCGAGCTACTTTATAGTGATCTGCTCCTAAAATTTGAGGATCGAGCATTCTTGATGTTGAATCAAGTGGATCAACAGCTGGATAGATACCTTTTTCTGCGATCGATCTGTTAAGAACTGTCGTAGCATCAAGGTGAGCGAAAACAGTTGCAGGAGCTGGGTCTGTAAGGTCGTCAGCTGGAACATAAACAGCTTGAACAGAGGTAATCGAACCTTTTTTGGTTGATGTGATCCTCTCTTGGAATTTACCCATCTCACTTGCAAGAGTTGGCTGATAACCAACAGCTGACGGGATACGTCCAAGTAGAGCTGACATCTCTGCACCTGATTGAGAAAAACGGAAGATGTTATCAATAAACATCAAAACGTCAAGTCCCATCTCATCACGGAAGTACTCAGCCATTGTAAGACCAGTTAGCGCGATACGGTTTCTTGCTCCTGGTGGCTCGTTCATTTGGCCGTAGCACAAGGCAACTTTATCCAAAACGTTACTTTCTTTCATTTCGTGATAAAGGTCATTTCCTTCACGAGTTCTCTCACCAACGCCTGCAAATACAGAGTAACCGCTATGTTTAAACGCAACGTTGTGGATAAGCTCCATAATAATAACCGTTTTACCAACACCAGCACCACCAAATAGACCAACTTTACCACCCTTGGCATAAGGAGCTAGAAGATCAACTACCTTGATACCAGTTTCAAAAATTTCACTTTTCGTGCTTTGCTCTTCAAATGGAGGAGGATCGCGGTGGATAGACCAGTGTTTATCAAAATTTATACCCTCGCCCTCGTCGATCAAATCACCAACTACGTTAAAAATTCTACCCAAAACTTTTTCGCCAACTGGCACACTTATAGGTGCACCAAGCGCTTTAGCCTCTAAGCCACGAGTCAGACCCTCACTCATATCCATAGCGATCGTTCTAACTCTATTATCACCTAGGTGAGCAGCAACTTCTAATATTAGTTTATGTTTCTTGCCCTCAACCTCAAAGAAAACTTCGATAGCTTCATTGATCTTCGGCAAGTAGTCATTAAAGTCAACATCGACCACAGGGCCCATAACTTGACTAATAACACCCTTCATTCATACTCCTTTTATTTCATTGATTCAACACCACTGATGATCTCGATAAGCTCAGTGGTAATAGACTCTTGTCTTGCTTTATTGTAAGCAAGATTTAACTGTTTGACGCGTTGTTTAGCATTGTTTGTTGCATTATCCATAGCTTGCATTCTAGCGCTGTGCTCAGCTGCCAAAGAGTCAACTAAAGCATAATACATACTATACTCAAAATATTTATTGAGCAATTCATCCATAATCTTAGTATAGTTGTCCTCTGGCTCAAATTCCATCAAAGAATTTGTCTCAACCGCAACTATCTTAGACGGCTCAATAGGCACAATATCATTTACTCTGATCTCTTGAGAAATCATATTTTTATAGCCATTGTGTATTAGCACAACCTTATCTGTTATGCCGTTTGTAAAGTCATCAATAGCATCTTTTATGATCTTTTGAGCTTTTTCATATGTAGGTGATGAGCTAGCCCCGACATAAGTCTCAAGTAGTTCAACGCCTTGGAAATTGAAAAATTCTATGCCTTTTTTACCAACAGCTCTTAGTCTAACTTTGATCTTTTTGGCTTTTAGCTCATCGATCATGCGTCTAACTGTCTTTATGGTTTGGACGTTAAAGCCACCGCAAAGTCCTTTATCAGCTGTCACAAATATAATATCAACTTTCTCAACACTCTTTTCAGTGTTAAAAAATTTGCTCTCAGTCATAACTGAAGCGTATTGATTGATCTTATAAGCTATCTCTGATAAAACCTCGTTGATCTTAAGTGCATAAACCCTAGAGTAGCGTGCAGCTTCTTCAGCTTTGCGAAGCTTTGCTGTTGAGACAAGCTTCATTGCACGCGTCGTCTTTTGAGTGTTCTGGACGCTCTTGATCTTTCGTTTTATATCTTTTAAATTTGACATATCTTAGCCCTAGTTAGCGGCAAAAGTCGCTTTAAAATCTTTCAACGCTTTATGTAAAATTTCTTCTACTTCTTTATCAAGAACCTTTTTAGTTCTGATCTGCTCAAAAATTTCAGGGTATTTTGCCTCGATATATGGATATAGCTCTGCTTCAAATTTTGTTACATTTGCAGTCGCAATGTCATCTAAATAACCCTTAGCACCAGCAAATATAATAACTACTTGATTCTCAACTGGAAGCGGAGAATATGGAGGTTGTTTTAGTACTTCAACCATCTTTTGACCACGCTCTAGTTGTTTTCTTGAGCTCTCGTCAAGGTCGCTTGCAAACTGAGCAAAGGCTTGTAGTTCGCGGTACTGAGCAAGGTCTAGTCTTAACGTACCAGAAACTTGTTTGATAGCTTTGATCTGAGCTGCACCACCGACACGAGATACAGAAAGACCAACGTTGATCGCTGGGCGGATACCTGAGTTAAATAGGTCACTCTCAAGGAAAATTTGACCATCTGTAATAGAAATAACGTTTGTTGGAATATAAGCTGAAACGTCACCTGCTTGAGTTTCGATGATAGGCAGAGCTGTCAAAGATCCAGCACCTAGCGCGTCATTTAGCTTACTTGCTCTTTCTAAAAGTCTTGAGTGAAGGTAGAAAACGTCACCAGGATAAGCTTCACGACCCGGTGGTCTTCTTAAGATCAAAGACATCTCACGGTAAGCAACCGCATGTTTTGATAAGTCATCATAGATGATTAGCGCGTGGCGAGAGTTATCTCTAAAGTATTCGCCCATTGTTACGCCAGCGTATGGGGCAAGGTATTGAAGCGCAGCTGCGTCACTAGCTCCAGCATTTACAACTATTGTATAGTCCATAGCGCCATATTCTTCAAGTTTTTTAACGACTTGAGCAACGGTTGATTGTTTTTGACCGATAGCTACGTAGATACAAATGACATCTTGACCTTTTTGGTTAATGATAGTATCGATAGCAACTGTTGTTTTACCAGTTTGGCGGTCGCCGATGATCAGCTCTCTTTGGCCTCTACCGATTGGCACAAGTGCGTCGATAGCTTTGATACCTGTTTGAAGTGGCTCATGAACGCTTTTTCTAGCCATGATACCTTTTGCTTTTTCTTCGACGAAGCGAGATTCAGTAGCTTCGATTGGACCTTTTGCATCGATTGGCTCACCGAGTGAATTTACAACACGGCCGATCAATGCGTCGCCAACTGGCACACGTAGAAGTTTTTTAAGTCTTTTTACAGAGCTTCCTTCTGTAATACCGCTAGTTTTTCCAAGGATAACTATACCAACACTGCTCTCTTCAAGGTTAAGAGCCATACCCTTTTCGCCGCTTTCAAACTCTACCATCTCACCAGCCATAACGTTTTTCAAACCATAAACGTTAGCAACGCCATCAGCGACTGAGATGACTTTACCGGTCTCTTCTACATCAACACTTAAATCAAAATTTTCGATACGCTCTTTGATTATCGTGCTAATTTCGTCAGCTTTAATTTTTGCACTCACGCTTTCACTCCTTTTTAAATTGCTTTTAATATATATTCACTCATTTGACTTTTTAGTCTGTCGATAGAGAAATTTACCTCGACACCTAAATCATCTAACTCAACTTTTACACCGTTGTAATCGCTCTTTGAACCATCAAGCTTGATCTTAGAGTTAAATTTCTTAGAGAAATTCTCTTCCAAAGCTTTTAGCTGCTCAGCGCTTAGATCAAAATTTCCAATGACCTCGCCGCGATATGTATTTTCAAGCAAAGATTGCTCTATCTTCATCTCGTTTAAGATCGCTGGGATAAGCTCTAGTCTTTTGTTTGCACCAAGAAGCTTTATAAAATTTGCAAATTTAGTATCTTGATTTTTAACCAAAGATAGTACAAATTCAACCTTTTGTGAAGCCTTTAGTGTTGGCAAACTTATAATGCTTTTAAATTTATCGCTAGCAAAAGCAGCAGCTAGCTCTGATAAATTTTCAACAAATGCATTAAGTTCATTGGATTTTACGTCGCTTAAGATCGCCTTTACGTATTTTTTAGCTACTACTTCATTCATTAGCTAACCTTTTTAAGTATGATATTTACAAGCTCTTTTTGATCGACTTTTAGGCTATCACTTGAGAAAATGTCGCTCAAAATTTCATTTACAACGCCCTTTGTCATCTTGCGCTCTTCAAATTCTTTTTGCTCTTTGTAGCCTTTTTCGATATTTGCGATATCGTTTTGAGCCTCTTTTTTAACTTTGGCAGCTAAATTTACAGCCTCTTTTTTCGCAGTCTCGATTAGAGCATTTGCATTTTGCTTAGCCTCTTCTACACGCTTTAAAACGTCATCTTTTTTAGCTTTTGACTCACGAAGCTTCTCTTGGATACTCTCAAGCTTATTTGCGATCCTGTCGATCCTGCTTTGATAAAGAGCTTTTAGTGGCTTAGCAGCAAAATAGACCAAAATAGCAAAGAAAAGTAAGAAGTTTAGCGTTCTCTCGACTATGTCGTAGTTTGTTTCACCATGCTCGCTAGCGTATGCTAGAAATGGAAGTGCTAGAAAAAATAAAATTTTTATCTTCATAAATTTCCTTTAAATTTTAGAGAGCTTAGCGTTTAAAGCTGCTCTAAGCTCAGGTAGTTTAGCTGATAGATCTGCCTTTAGGCTATCTTTTTGAGAGCTTAAAGCGTTTAAAAACTCATTATAATCAGCCTCTAAACTACTTTTTACCGCATTTATCTCTTTTAAAGACTCTTCTTTTGCCAAATTTAAGGCTTCTTGTCTTATTTTGTTAGCCTCGGATCTTGCATTTTGTATGATCTCTTCGATCTCTTTTTCATGAACGCTTAAGTCGCTTGCATTTTTGCTAGTGCTCTCTTCGTCATTTTTTATAGAGGCATTTCTGTCATCTATAAATTTAAGCATTGGCTTGTATAGCAAAGGATTTAAAATGGCGATCAAGACAAAGAGAACGATAGCCGTTAAAAGCATCAATGGCACATCTATTTCTAACATCCACTCTCCTTATTTTGTTATTAAGTTTTATTTAATATTCAAATCAAAGTCTGATTTTACAATAAATTACTAAAAATAAAAATAAATTTGTAATTCTATTTTAGCTTAGCGATAAATTCTTCTACCTGCGAAATATCGCTAAATTCTAATATTAAATTTTTAGATTTTACTTTTGTTTTTATCTTCAAATTTTTAAAAATTTCTTGTAAATTTGATAATTTTTTGCTCATCTCCTCTGAAATTTGAGGCTTTGGCTCTTTTACTTCTTCTTTATTTTTTATCTTTTTTACTAAAATTTCTGTATCTCTAACACTTAGCTTTTGCCCAATGATCGTATCAACGACCATTCTTTCTTCTTCGCTACTAAGTCCTACGATGACTTTAGCGTGACCTTGCGTGAGCTTGTCTTCTTGTAAAAGTCTTTGCGTGTAGTCGCTAAGTAGCAAAAGTCTCATCGTATTTGTTATCTGAGTTCTGCTCTTGTGGATAATGTTTGCTAGGCCATCTTGCGTGATCTTATACTCGTTTATAAGCTCTTTATATGACTTTGCAAGTTCGATTGGATTTAAATTTTCACGTTGTATGTTTTCGATAAGCGCAAGCTCTCTTAAATTTTGAGACTTGATATCAGCGATGATCGCCTTTATCTTGCTTGCTCCGAGCATCTTTGTGGCGCGGTATCTACGCTCACCAGCTATTAGCATATAGCCGTCATCTTTTTTGATGACGATTATTGGTTGTATTAGTCCGTGCCTTTTGATGCTGGCACTTAGCTCTTTTAAAGCCTCTTCGTCAAAATGCGTCCTTGGCTGGTAAGGGTTTGGTAAAATTTTATCTATATTTATCTCTTCGACTATCTCAGAGTCGTTTAAATTTGCGATCTCTTTGCTGTAGGCCTGCTCTACATCTTCAAGTATCGCGCTAAGTCCGCGCCCTAATCCACCTTTTTTCGCCATTTTTTTCCTTATTTTTTAGTTTAAAATACAATATGCCAAATTTTGATATGCGATCGAGCCTGGTGATTTTATATCATAAAGTATCACCGGCTTGCCAAAACTTGGGCTTTCTGCAAGTTTTACATTTCTTGGAACGACTACAAATTCCTCTTTACCGTCCTTGCTCTTAAAGAGCTTATTTTCAAAATGCTGCTTTAAATTTGCAATAGTCTCTTTTGAGAGATTATTTTGCGAGCTAAACATAGTCGGCAAAAAGCCCTTTATATTTAGCTTTGGATTTATCGTTTTTTTGATGATCTTGACTGTGTTTAGGATCTGCGCCAAGCCCTCAAGTGCGTAAAATTCGCACTGGATCGGGATGATCACACTATCGCTTGCGCTAAGAGCATTTATCGTGATGCTGCCAAGTGCCGGAGGACTATCGATGATGATAAAATCATAGTCATCTACAACTTCTGAAATTTTGTTTTTAAGGATTAGTTTATAGTCTTTGCTTTGATCGTTAAATTCTTGCTCGATGCCGACAAGTCCGATGTTTGACGGAGCTAGAAAAAGCGTTGGGATCTCAGTTTTTAGCACGATTTGTGAGAGTTTTTTCCTATCTGTTAAGACATGGTAGATGTTAAACTCGTAGTCGCTTCTGCTAAAACCAAGTCCGGTCGTCGCATTTGCCTGCGGATCGATGTCTATTAATAATACTTTTTTCTCAGCAACCGCCAGTGATGCGGCTAAATTTACGGCCGTTGTGGTCTTGCCAACGCCGCCTTTTTGGTTAGCTATTGTTATTATCTCGCTCATCTTAAAGAATATACCTTTTCCCCGTTTAATAATATCGCTCCATCCTCGCAAATTTCAGCATCCTGAAGCGAAACAGCTCTATTTGCAATATGCGTAATAAAACTTTTTGACTTGCAAAAGTCTATCCTAAATTTGCTAAAAATTGGCTTCCATAAAATCTTTTTATCAAGCATGCTAACAAAGCCCCAAACTAGCTCATCTACGCTAGCTTTTATGTCTAAAATGCCCGCATTTTCGGGCGCACTAGCTAAATTTATCCCCATGCCACAAATGTAAATTTCATCCACTTTATTTGTCAAAGTGCCACCTATTTTACGCTCGTCCACGTAAAAATCATTTGGCCATTTTAGCCAGCACTTTGAGCCAAGCTCACTCAAGACTTCACGCATCAACATAGAAAAATATATCGAGATCGAGGGCGGAGGTATGTCGCTTGGCAGCTCATCTTCGCTTACACAAAATGACATAAATAAATTTCCACCAAGCCCCTCCCAGCTGTTGCCGCGGCTGCCGACCCCTTTTGTTTGATTGTATGCCACGACCATGTGCGGTGGCTTTATCTCGCCGTTTTTTAGGACGTCTATCAAAAATTCCTGCGTCGAAGGCAGACTTTGGATAAACTCAACCTTCAAATCACACCTTAAATTTATAAAAGTGATTTACCGGATTTTGTCCGCCGCCGATAATAACTGCGTTTTTGATAGCGTTAAAGATATAATCATGCGCTTTTTTCACGCTCTCTTTTAAACTATGTCCATTTGCTAAATTTGATGCGATCGCGCTTGATAGCGAACAGCCTGAGCCGTGTGTCGCAGTCGTATTTATGCGCTCGTCGCTAAAGATTTCATACTCGCTGCCATCATAAAATATATCAAGCGACTTGCCTTCTATCTCGCCACATTTTAGATAGACGCTCTTTGTGCCAAATTTCAAAAGCTCCTTGCAAGCCTCTTTCAGCTCGCTCTCGCCCTTTAGCTCACGCTTTAAAATTTCACGTGCTTCAAAGATATTTGGCGTGATCACGCTTGCAAGTGGAAAAAGCTCCTCCACGATCGCGTCTTTTGCAGCGCCCTCTAGCCAGATGTCGCCATTTTTACAGCTCATGACTGGGTCAAGCACGACTGGCGGTAAATTTTTGATCTCTCTTAGCGTTTTTGCGACGCTTTTGATGATCTCAACGCTTGGGACGACGCCTATTTTTATCACATCAACTCTTATATCATCAAATATCGCCTTGATCTGATCCTCGATGAGCTTGGTCTCAACTAGCTGCATGCCAAATATGCCCTTTGTATTTTGAGCAGTGACCGCCGTGATCGCTCCCATCGCATATACGCCGTGTGCTATAAAGACCTTTATATCAGCTAAAACCCCAGCTCCGCCGCTTGGATCAACACCTGCTATACTTAGCGCATTTTTCATATTTTCTCCTATTAAATTTGATTATTACTCTATCTTGTCGCCAACACTAAGACGCTTACCATTTATATATGCTTTTGCGTTTGTTGGCTTTTTACTTGGCTCTTGAAGCTCGTAAATTTTGACCGCTCCGCCCTTACAAGCAACCACAACGTGATCTTTTTCTACGCTTAAAATTTCTCCACTTTTGCCACTTTTTTCGCTTAGCTCAAGCGATAAAATTTTTAGCCCACTTGCTAAATAAAGCCCCGGCCAAGGTGTGAGCGCACGAAATTTATTATAAATTTGCCCCGCCTCTTCATCAAAGCTAAAAAGTCCGTCGCTCTTGCTTATCTTTTTGCAGTGCGTAGCCTTGCTCTCATCTTGCTTTTGTGGCTTTAAATTTTCAAAATTTTTAAGCACTTTTACGATGAGCTCACCACCAAGCTCGCCTAGCTCACTAAAAAGCTCGCTTGACATCTTGCTCTCGCAAGGTGTGTAGATGAAATCCAGCATATCGCCAGTGTCAAGACCAGCGTCCATTAGCATAGCTGTGACACCAGTTTGCTTCTCGCCTGCTAGGATCGCGCTTTGAATGGGGCTTGCACCTCTATATTTTGGCAAGATCGAAGCGTGTAAATTTATACAGGTGGCGACGTCAAGCACACTTTGTGGCAAAATTTTGCCATAAGCTGCCACCACGATAAAATCAGGTTCAAATACCTTTAGCTCGGCAACCACCGCCTCATCTTTTAGCGTATGTGGAGTAAAGACTGGCACGCCATTTAGCTCATTTTGAGCGTAAATTTTGACCTCACTTGGGGTTAAAATTTGCTTTCTGCCAACTGGCTTATCAGGCTGGGTAAAGACCGCTTTTATATTAAAGCCAGCTTCTTTTAGGTGCCTAAGTATCCTAACAGCATAATCAGGCGTCCCCATAAAAACTACATTCATCACTTTCCTTTAAATTTCAACGACTTTTATTTTGATCTGCGTTTTGCCTGCTTGGCGGCCAAGAGGCGCATGGATCTTTCTGCCAGCTAATCTTTTGAAATACTAAATTTCTTAGCTCATTAACGCTAACTTTGCCACTACGATCAAGATCCAGCCTTTTAAATTCATCACTAGTGCATAGATCTGGCGCTATTTTTAGTTCAGATGGCGCCTTACATGCTCTCCACTCATCTAAATTTAGCATGCCGTCGCGATCTATGTCATTAAAATCTAAAAACATATATGCTGGATCCGCTGGATCACAGCTATATGCACCAAGACAAAATAGCATAATGCAAAAAACTTTCTTCATTTTATCTTCTTAATTTTTTAAGTTTAAAGCTCTTTTTTTAGCAGCTCAAGCAGTGCAAATTTAAGCTCATCGATGTTCTCGTTTGCCGCTGATGAGACCCGCAAAACAAAGTATGGCTTTTTCGCGTCAAAGCTGTATAGGTCTTGCTTATAGACAAATTTACCAACTTGATTTGGTTCTAAATTTATGCTTTTCATAAATTCTTTTATATTTTCATCTAAATTTTCAGCCGCATCGACTCTGGTGATCGCGATAGCATAGTCCCTGCTGGCAAGCACATTTGAAAATTTAGCGACCTCTTCTTTTAGCACGCTAAACTGCTCGCTCATGCTTCTGTAATTTGCACTATCTATCATAAAAAGCAAAATTTTATTTCTCTCGATATGCTTTAAAAACTGCACGCCAAGGCCGCGTCCGTCGCTAGCGCCCTCGATGATACCAGGGATGTCAGCCATGACAAAGCCGCTAAACTGATCGACCTCGACAAGTCCGAGCTTTGGCGTAAGCGTGGTAAATTCATAGTTTGCGATCTGTGGTTTGGCGTTTGAGACGGCTGAAATTAGGGTTGATTTGCCAACATTTGGAAAGCCAACAAGGCCCACGTCAGCGATTAGCTTTAGCTCGAGCCTGACCTCTACGCTCTCTTCTGGCATGCCCTTTTGAGCATACTCTGGGGCTTGGTTGATAGAGTTTTTAAAGTGGAAATTTCCAAGTCCGCCCTTGCCACCTTTTAAAAATAGCGTCCTTTGCCCCTCTTCTACCATGTCACAAAGCAGCTCATTACTCTGCGCATCATAGACCGCCGTTCCTGGTGGCACGATGAGCTCTAAGCTCTCGCCCTTTTTACCAGTCATTCTTTTGCCCATGCCAGCCTCGCCGTCGCTTGCTCTCATCGCCTTTTTGCCCTTGTAGTTTGCTAGTGTGTGGGTGTTGTTATCGCAGACAAAATATACATCACCGCCGTCACCGCCGTCACCGCCGTCTGGACCGCCTAAAATAACATGCTTTTCGCGGCGAAAGCTTACTGCACCAGCTCCGCCATGGCCTGAGCTTAGGGTTAATTTCACGCTATCTATAAACATTTTTTACCTTAAATTTATCTATTATTTAGTTTGAATTTTAGGCGAGATTATATCTTTTAAATGATTAAAATTTGTTTTGCGTTTAAAATCTCACTTTGTTTTTAGCATCTTATAAATTTAGAAAATCAGCCAAATTTTTGCCTAAATTTCATAAAATGGCGCAAAAGGATAGAGAATGAAAACACTTACGATTATTGATACTTTTGGCTTCTTTTTTAGGCTTTACTACGCTATGAGCGGGCTTAAAAACAGAGATGGCAAACCAAGTGGCATGATAAGTGGCTTTGCAAATTTCATAGCAAGCCTAAAAGATGAGTACCAAAGCGACTACCTCATCTTCGCACTTGATAGCAAGGGCAAGACCTTGCGCCATGAAATTTTGGGCGAATATAAAGCAAACAGAAGCGAGCCACCAGCACAGCTAAAAGAGCAGCTGCCAGTTTGTATAGATATGATAGAAAAAATGGGGCTTTACAGCCTTAGCCGCGAGGGCTACGAGGCTGATGATATCATCGCAAGTGCGGTTAAAATTTGCAAAGATAAAGATATATTTGTGCGAATAGTCACGCACGATAAAGACCTTTACCAGCTCATAGAAGACGGCAAAGTGAGCATCTACAGCCCACAAAGCAAGATCGACCACGATAGTGCTAGCTGCTTTGAAAAGTATGGCGTCTATCCAGCGCAAGTGAGGGACTTTTTAGCGATCGCAGGAGATAGCTCAGATAACATCCCAGGCGTCAAAGGTATCGGCGCAGTAGGAGCTAAGAAGCTTTTGGCCGAGTATGGCAACTTAGAGGGAATTTATGAAAATTTAGCCCTTGTTAGAAACGAGCGCACCAAAAATATGCTTGCAGCCGCAAAAGACGAGGCGTTTTTGAGCAAAAAACTAGCCACGCTCTTTGATGACGCTATAACTTCGCTTGATCTTGAGCACTCTAAATTTCCAGAGCAAAATCCTCTGATAAACATCTCAGAAATTTTACAAGAGTACGATCTAAACAGGCTTCTTAAGAGCTTACAAAAAGAGGAAAATGCTGAATTTAAGCTTGGCTTTAGAGCAAATTTACTACTTGATGAGGCAAGCATCGAAAAACTGCTCTCTAGTGTTACGCCAGAGACTATCGTCGCCTTTGACACCGAGACCACGAGCGTTGATAGCAAGAGCGCAAAGATCGTTGGTTTTAGCTTTTGCTTTAACGACGAGGACGCATACTACGTGCCAGTAGCTCACAACTACCTAGGCGCGCCAAAGCAAATAGACCTAAAATTTGCCACTTGGGCGGTAGGGCAGATTTATAAAGGCTACGTGATCGGACAAAATTTAAAATATGACTTTGAGATCGTGAAAAACAACCTTGGGCTCAACCCTCCAGCAAATTTTAAAGATACGATGATACTTGCTTGGCTTAGCGATCCAAACTCGAGCGTTGGCATGGACGCGCTAGCAAAGAGGCTCTATGACTACGACACGATCAAATTTGAAGATGTGGTCAAAAAGGGGCAGACTTTTGGCGATGTGCCGCTAGAAAATGCCGCTAAATACGCGAGCGAGGATGCTTGGATAACGCTTAAATTTTATAAAACTTTTCAAAATACGCTTGATAAAAATTTACTGACCCTTGCCGACACACACGAGTTTCCTTTTATCCTTACGCTCTTTGACATGGAGCAAAATGGCATCAAGATAAATGAAGCCAAAATGCAAAAGCTCATCCTTGAAAACGACACCAAACTAAAGGCGCTAACAAGTGAAATTTACGAGCTAAGCGGCGAAAATTTTAATATAAACTCAGTAAAACAGCTTGGTGTCATACTTTTTGAGCATCTAAAACTTCCAAGCAAAAAGAAGACAAAAACAGGATATAGCACCGATGAGAGCGTGCTAGCTGAGCTCGTAGACGCCCACCCAGTGATAGAGAAAATTTTGGCTTACAGAGAGCTATATAAACTGCAAAGCACCTACTGCGAGCCACTTTTAGCGCTTGCGAAAAAGGATGAGGGCTCACGAATTTACACGAGTTTTTTGCAAACTGGCACGAGCACTGGCAGGCTTTCAAGCAAAAATCCAAATTTACAAAATATCCCAGCTCGCGGCAGTCTCGCAAAAGATGTCAGAGAGTGCTTTGAGGCGCGCGAAGGATATAGCTTTGTGGGGCTTGACTACAGCCAGATCGAGCTTAGGCTGCTAGCTCACTTTAGCCGTGATCCTGCGCTGCTTGAGGCGTTTAAAAATGACGAGGATATCCACGCAAGGACGGCTATTAGCATATTTGGTAGCAGCGACGGACAAAATAGAGCCGTGGCAAAGAGTATAAATTTTGGCCTAATTTACGGCATGGGCTCAAGCAAACTGGCAAATCAAGTAAATATCACAAGAGCCGAGGCAAAAGAGTATATAGAGCGCTATTTTAAGGCGTTTGAGACGATCAAAGAGTTTTTAGAGAGCATAAAAATTTCAGCCAAAAACGACGGCTTTGTGCAGACACTACTTGGCAGAAGGCGTTACTTTGACTTTAAAAGCGCTACGCCTATGCAAATAGCTATGTTTGAGCGCGAGGCGGTAAATACGGTCTTTCAAGGCTCAGCGGCAGATCTAGTTAAGATGGCGATGGTAAAAGTTAGAGCAAATTTAGATGAAAACGCAAAAATGTTGCTTCAGATCCACGACGAGCTGATCTTTGAAGTAAAAGACGAATTTGCGCAGGAATTTGGCAGGGCAACGCAAAAGACGATGGAGGAAATTTACACGTTAAATGTGCCACTTAAAACATCGCTAAATATCGCGAAAAACTGGGGCGAGTTAAAATAGAGCAAATTTTGGCTAGCTCGTTTAAATTTGATCGAGCTAGTCAAATTTGATTTTAAAATAAAAAGCATATATGAATAGGTATCTAAATTTACCAAGCTTTGCTTTTTTGCATAGATAAATTTTCAAACAGAAAAGCTAAAATGCAGCCAGCCAAGTAACAAATAATGTCCGTCCAGTCAAAGGTCCCACCAAAAATTATCCGTAATATTGAGCTTTTCACACCTAAAATTTCAAGAATTTTGAGGTATTGCGCGGCTTCTATAAAAAGCGAAATGACAAAGACGCAAATGGCTAAATTTATAGGAGCCACCCTAAATACAGCTCGCCCAAACGCATAAAGCATCGCAGTAGCTAACACATCGCCAATATAATGTCTTATAAAACCACCTTTAATAAAAATCGCAATATAAATTTCCATCACCAAAACAATAATGCCGATCACCGACCAGACTACTCTTTTATTTTGGCTAAATCTGCTTTTGTTTATAGATAAAGGTATCGCTTCTTTAGTATTTTCTCTCAAATTTATCCCTTTAAATTTATCTCGTGGATTTTAACACAGATGATAGCGCCTCGCAACTTTTTACAAGCATATAAAAAACTTAAATTTTTATATTAATAATTTTTAAAAATAAAGCATGAAAAATTTAGATTTTATAGTTTATACAAAGTAAAATTTATAAATTTATAAAGAGTGGCGATGATACAAAAAAAATAGACCAAGATGACCTATCAACAAGCTTTTAACTAATGCAAAACTCTCGCTTTTGTCAAATTAAT
This sequence comes from Campylobacter concisus UNSWCS, assembly GCF_000466685.1. Classification (GTDB taxonomy): domain Bacteria; phylum Campylobacterota; class Campylobacteria; order Campylobacterales; family Campylobacteraceae; genus Campylobacter_A; species Campylobacter_A concisus_A. Next base: position 38,214 of record NZ_ANNG01000004.1, on the reverse strand, counting down.
CTTAAAATATAAGTTTAATCTCAATTCATAAGAGATATAATCAACATTAAATTTACATTTAACTTAGGAGGTTTCATGGATTTTCTCATGAATTTAAGTGAAGGCGTGCAGTTTGCTATCCAGCTTCTCATCGTCCTTATCTGTTTGTTCTACGGAGCTAAAAAAGGCGGTATAGCGCTTGGTATGCTGGGCGGTATCGGTCTTGTAGTTCTCGTTTTTGGATTTAACATCGAACCTGGTAAGCCTGCCATCGATGTTATGCTAACCATCCTTGCTGTCGTTGTGGCAAGTGCTACACTTCAAGCTAGTGGCGGTCTTGACGTTATGCTTCAAATAGCAGAAACCATACTTAGAAAAAATCCAAAATATGTAAGTATCTTAGCTCCATTTGTAACATGTACGCTTACTATTTTATGCGGAACTGGACACGTTGTTTATACCGTGCTTCCTATCGTTTATGATATCGCTATCAAAAACGGCATCCGCCCAGAGCGTCCAATGGCTGCAAGCTCTATCGCTTCACAAATGGGTATCATCGCTAGCCCAGTTTCAGTCGCTGTTGTAACCCTTACTAGCTTTCTTATCAATGCTAAAACTCACTTAGCTGGCTTTGATGGATACTTGGACCTTTTAAAGATCACTATCCCATCAACATTTTGTGGCGTTCTGGCGATAGGAATTTTTAGTTGGTTTAGAGGCAAAGACCTTGATAAAGATGAAGTCTTTCAAGCAAAGCTTCAAGACCCTGAGTTTAAAAAATACGTTTATGGCGACAGCGCAACACTTCTAGGCAAAAAACTTCCTATGCACCAATGGGCTGCAATGTGGATATTTTTAGGATCTATCCTTGTAGTCGCACTTCTTGGATACTTTAAAGATCTTCGCCCAAGCTGGCCTACCTATAAAGACGCAACAGTCGTTCAAATAGTAGCAAACCTTCCAACTGAGCAAAAAGTCTTAAAAACCTTAAAAATAAAAGACGCCAGCATCCAAACTGAAGCTGCTGAGTTAAAAGTTTCAAACGACAAGCTAAACTCAAATCAAAAAGCTCAATCAGTCAAAATCATCGGCAAAGATGCAAATCAAACTCTTACTCGCACAGCTGATGGTGCAGTAACATATATAAATGAAAAAGGCGCAAAAGAGGAATTTCAAGGTGCTTATATCAACATAAGCAACAAACTAGCCTCTTCAAAGAGCCTAAGCATGGTTCATGTTATCCAAATTTTCATGCTTTTAACAGGTGCAATCATCTTGATATTCACTCCAACAGATGCTAGCAAGATCGGTAAAAACGAGATCTTTAGATCAGGTATGATCGCTCTTGTTGCGGTATTTGGTATCTCTTGGATGGCTGAGACAATGTTTGCAGTGCATACTCCGATGATGAAAGAAGCACTAGGTGGCATCGTAAAAGAACACCCTTGGACCTATGCGGTTATGCTACTTATCATCTCTAAATTTGTTAACTCTCAAGCTGCAGCTTTGGTTGCATTCGTGCCATTAGCACTAAACATCGACGTTAATCCTGCTGTAATCCTAGCCTTTGCACCAGCTTGCTATGGATACTACATCCTACCAACATACCCAAGCGACCTTGCGGCCATTCAGTTTGATAGAAGTGGCACAACACACATTGGTAAATTTGTTATCAACCACAGCTTCATCTTCCCAGGCCTTATCGGCGTTATAGTCTCTTGTATATTTGGCTATATCTTCGCTACTGCGTTTGGCTATCTATAATAGATAAATTTCTTGCTGCCCTTTGGTGGCAAGAAATTTCTTCATCAAAGTTTATCTTTAAATTTCTGCTTATTGCTCATATAAACAAAGCTTAGCACTTCAGCCACAGCTCTAAAAAGATGTGCTGGTATCGTATCATCGACCTCACAAACTCTATAAAGCTCCCTTGCAAGAGGTGGATTTTCATAAATTTGCACTCCGTTTTCAACCGCTACCTTTTTTATCTGAAGCGCCAAGAAATCAACCCCTTTAGCAAGTATTATCGGTGCTTCGTCGCGGCTTTTGTCGTATCTGATCGCCACGGCATAGTGAGTTGGGTTTGTGATGACGACGTCAGCTTGTGGGATATTTTGCATCATTCGCCGCTTAGCTGCACGCATTTGTGCTTGGCGGATCCTGCCTTTTACCTGTGGGTCGCCCTCCATCTGCTTATACTCATCCTTGATCTCTTGCTTGCTCATGCGAAGGTCTTTAAAATACTGAAAACGCACGATAAGCAGGTCAGCAAGGCCGATCACAAAAAGTATAAAAAGCATGACGCTAACTAAGATGATGAGCTTCTCTTTTAGCCACGCAAGCTGGTCAAACATCGACAAAAATAGCGTGTGTGGAAGCTCTTTGATAAACTGCAAGAAAAAGTAAAATCCAACTCCAAAGACGATGCTTACTTTAACGACGATCTTGACGCTCTCGATCGCCTTTTTCATAGAAAATAAATTTTTTAGCCCTTTTAGTGGATTTATCTTGCCAAAATTTGGTGTTATGGGCTTTGTGGTAAATATAAAACCAAACTGCATTACATTTGCGATTATGCCAGCGACCGCGACGCAGATACAAACTGGCAATATCATCAGAAGTGCCCTGCCAAAGGTATTTACGACGATCATTTTTACCGTTGGCAATGTCAGTGGCTGACCGATAAATTTAGAGTAGTAGATATAAAGCGAGATGATCTGATCTTTCATGAAATTTAGCATCGCAAGCAACACACCAATAGCAATAACTAGGGTCACAAAGCCTGATAGGTCCTGACTTTTGGGGACGTTGCCGTCCTTTTTGGCGTCTTCTATCTTTTTGGGGGTCGCTTCTTCGGTTTTTTCCTGATCTTCGCCTGCCATTTTTGTCCTAGGGTTGCTTAAATTTGGGCGATTATAGCCAAAATGCGGTTAAAATATCCGCTAAAATTAACTTTTTGTGAGCCAAAAAAACTAAGCCATTTTAGGCGTTTTTGGCTAAAATTAGCAAAATTAAGGAGCACGCAAAATGTCATTTTTAGAAAGCTTATTTAACATTTTCAAAACCAAAAAACCACCAAAAAGCGATGAAGAGCTACTTTTAGACGAGTATGCAAGCATTTACGCCGAGATAAAAGAGAAAAATTTAAACGATTACGACTTTTTATGTGAGCTCATACGATTACTCTCTTTTTCAAGAGCCAGACGCTACGACTTTTGCCTTGAGAAGTGCCTAGCTGATGGCGACGCTGAGGCACTAAATGATCTTATCTTTCAATACGCTAAGCTAAATTTACTCCCAGGATGTAGCGGCGGATATGACCAGTGTGAGAAGCTGATCCCTGCGTTTTTTGCTATCGCTTGTGGCGACACAGATAGTATGGCAAGGATCTTTCCAAAAGGCTTGCCACCTAGCAAAAACGGCTATAAATTTCTATGTGTTATGCATGATCTGCTCACGGCGATACTTTGGCAAGATGAAAATTTGCTTGCCCCAGCCCTAGAAAAGGCTCACACTTTTGCAGAGTCCAAAAAGCCAGCAAATGAAAGAGAAGCAGTTAAATTTGTACTTGCCTTGCATGAAAAGGACACGGCTGCCATGAGCGAGCATTTGCAGAAATTTTGCTCCACTTTTGGCAGGACAGATGCACCTAAATTTGAAAAACGCCTCTACATCTTCGCGCACGGACTTCACGCACTAGCGCGCTACTTTTTACCGCTTGAACTCTTTAAAGAGATAAAGCTACCAAAAAATGAAAATTTCAGTAAATTTTACGCACAAAGGCTCTTTCAAAATGAAATTCCTAAGCCAAAACTCTATTTTACTTTTCCGCCTGAGCTTGAACTGATAAATGTGATCTTAAGCGCACCAGTAGCCAAAACACTGTTGTATCAGCCACATTTACCAAATGACAAAACCTTCTTTCTAGATCATACATCTATGATAAGAAATTTAGCGGATGAGATCATAAGATCAGGGGCATTAAAGTAGAATTTATAAACTTTTAGCTAATATTCACACCTTACAACCAACAAAGCTCCATAAATCTTTTGCAAAAAAGTGCTTTTTGGTCTTACCAAATTTTAGAAAGGTAGAGTATGTCAAAATACGCTATATTTAAGCATGGCGGTAAGCAATATCGTGTTAGCGAGGGCGAGTTCCTTAAGCTAGATCACTTTAGTGCTGAAGCTAAATCAACCGTTGAGATTACAGAAGTTTTAGCTGTAAACGACGGCGAAGTAAAGGTAGGTGCGCCATTTGTTAAGGGTGCAAAAGTTGTTCTTGAGGTCGTTAATGAAGGCAAAGACAAAAAAGTAGTTATCTACAAAAAACGCAGACGTAAAGACTCAAAACTAAAACGCGGCTTTAGAAGACAATTTACACGTGTAAAAGTCGTAAGTATCGCAGCTTAAGGAGATAAGATATGGCACACAAAAAAGGTCAAGGTTCAACCCAAAATAACCGTGATAGTATCGGACGCCGATTAGGTGTTAAGAAATTTGGTGGCGAGTTCGTTCGTGCTGGAAATATAATCATCCGCCAAAGAGGAACAGCAACTCACGCTGGAAATAACGTAGGTCTTGGCAAAGATCACACTATTTTTGCATTAGTCGATGGCTTTGTAAAATTTGAAAGACTTGATAAAAACAGAAAAAAAGTATCTGTTTATCCAGCTGCATAATCCCAGGGGCGTTCGCCCCTTTTTCTTTTAAATACACTTAGAATTTAGCAATTTTAATTTATCTTACTTATTATATATAGCTTGGCATTTTAGACAAATACCAAACCATATAAATTTATTTTATTTCGCTTTTAACAAAGCAAGCTCTTGCGCTAGAAATTCCCCTGTGTAGCTGCCAGTTTTTTTGTAGTTTTTAGCCACCTCTTTGACGCTGCCGCACGCTATTACTTTACCGCCTTTTGCGCCGCCCTCTGGCCCCATATCGACGATATAGTCGCAGTTTTTGATGACATCCATATTATGCTCGATCACAAAAACAGAATTTCCAAGATCGACCAGGTGATTTAGCACCTTCACAAGCCTATCTACGTCAGCAAAATGAAGCCCTGTCGTTGGCTCATCAAGGATATAAAGGGTATTTCCAGTGTCGCTTCTGCTAAGCTCTTTTGCTAGCTTTACGCGCTGCGCCTCGCCACCACTAAGTGTGACTGCGTTTTGTCCAAGCGTGATGTAGCCAAGCCCCACGTCTTGCAGCGTGGTGAGCTTTGAAGCAATCTTTGGCACAGCCTTAAAGAACTCAACCGCCTCATCTATGCTCATATTTAGCACCTCGGCGATATTTTTGCCTTTGTATAAAATTTCCAAGGTCTGAGCGTTATATCTAGCACCATTACAAACGTCACAAACCACGTTGATATCAGGCAAAAAGTGCATCTCGATCGTGATCTCGCCCTCGCCTTGGCACTTCTCGCAGCGCCCGCCCTTGACGTTGAAGCTAAAGCGCCCTATTTTATAGCCTCTAAGCTTGGCCTCTTTAGTCTGCGCGAACAAATTTCTTATCTCATCCATCACGCCAGTATAAGTCGCTGGATTTGAGCGTGGGGTGCGGCCTATCGGGCTTTGATCGAGGTATATGACCTTGTCTAAATTCTCAAGTCCGCTTAAATTTACCCCAGCTATTTTTTTTACTTTTTTGGCTCTATTTAGCTGCTCCTGCGCCTCTGGGAGCAAGGTCTGAAGCACTAGCGAGCTCTTGCCAGATCCTGAGACACCAGTGATACCAACTAAATTTCTAAGTGGAAATTTAGCGGTTAAATTTGAGATGTTGTTGATATTTACATTTGAAATTTCGAGCCACTTCTCGGCTTTCCTATTTTTTTGATAGTCGATCCTTTTCTTACCATTTATGTATTGTGCAGTCTGAGTGTCCGAGCTTAAAAGCTCTTTTGCCGTGCCTGCAAAGACCACGCTACCACCAAATTTACCAGCTCCAGGGCCGATATCTACGATAAAATCAGCCTCTTCTATCGTCTTTTTATCATGCTCGACGACGATTACAGAGTTGCCTTTAGCTTGTAAATTTCTAAGTGTCTTTATGAGTTTTAACGTATCTCGCTCGTGAAGGCCGATACTTGGCTCATCAAGCACATACATGACGCCACTGAGCCCACTTCCTATCTGGCTTGCGATCCTGATGCGCTGTGCCTCGCCACCGCTGATCGTCCTAGCATCACGCCCAAGTGATAAATAGCCAAGCCCCACGTCATACAAAAAGAAAAGCCTTTCGTTGATCTCTTTTAAGATAGGCTTTGCGATCGCCTTGTCGTAGTCGCTTAGGTAAGCAAAATTTTTCTCATTTGAGAAAAAAGCGGTGCAGTTTTCTATACTCATATCTAAAATTTCACCAAGCCCAAGGCCAGCGACCTTGACCGCTAAGCTTTGAGGCTTTAGTCTGTGGCCATTACAAGCGTCACAAATTTTCTCACTCATATACTCGTCAAAATCTTTATAATCCTTCAAAAGCCCGTGTGAAATTTTGACCACACCATCAAATTTTCTAAGCAGTTTATTTCGCTTCCAAAAGAACGAAACCTCCTTGACATTGCCGTATAAAACGAGCCTCTTTTCATCTTCGCTAAGCTCGTAATATGGCTTTTTGATATCGATGCCATTTTGCTCGCAAAAAGCAAGTAAAAATTTATAGTAATAGCTCATGTTATAGCCGTAAAGTAGCTTGATAGCGCCGTTTTCTATCGATTTTTCCTCGTCGATGATCTTGCTCATATCTAGGCTATATCTTATGCCAAGTCCGTCGCAGTGCTCGCAAGCGCCCTTTGGTGAGTTAAAGCTAAAGCTTAGCGGCTCAAGCGGCGTAAATGAAATTTTGCAGTCAAAACAAGCCATGTGCTCGCTGTAATGTATAAAACTCTCTTTTAAGCCAAGCTCGTCAGCATTTGCGATCTCTATTTCGACCTCGCCAAAGCTCTCATTTAGCGCCTTTTCAACGTCGCTTGCAAGGCGCTCGTGATTTTGCTCGTCGATGGCGATCCTATCAACGATGACCTTTATCGTATGTTTTTTCGTTTTTGCAAGCTCGATCTCCTCATCAAGCCTCACCACCACGCCGTCTATCTGCGCCCTTACAAAGCCTTTTTGGCGTAAATTTTCGATCAAGTCTGCCCATGTGCCCTTTTTCTCACGAACTAGCGGCGCATAGATGATCACTTTTGCGCCAAGCGGGAGCTTTGAAATTTCATTTATGATGTCGCTTGCACTCATTTTTGAGATAGGTTTGCCGCATTTATGGCAGTGCTGCACGCCGACTCTTGCGTATAAAAGCCTTAGATAATCATAAATTTCAGTGATCGTACCAACCGTTGAGCGAGGGTTTTTTGAAGTTGTCTTTTGATCTATCGCGATAGCAGGCGTTAAACCCTCAATCTTATCGACATCAGGCTTACCCACGCGGTCTAAAAACTGCCTAGCATAGCTGCTAAGGCTCTCCATATACCTGCGCTGCCCCTCAGCATAGAGCGTGTCAAAGGCTAGTGTGCTCTTGCCACTGCCGCTAAGACCGGTAAAAACTACTAATTTATTTTTGGGAATTTCAAGGTTTAAATTTTTAAGATTGTGCTCGCGAGCGCCAGTTATTTTTATAGTATCATTCATTAAATTTATACGACCTTTTTAAAATTTTAATCTGTAAATTTAGTCTAAAAGTGATAAAAACTTTATAAAGTAGTTTAGAGAAATTAAGCGTGTTATGAAAATTTAAGAGTATATTTATATCATTTTCAGTTTTTTTTGATATTCTACGCCAAAATTTTATTTAAGGAGAAAAAATGTCTGTAAAAATAACCGATATATGCATAAGCTGTGGTTCATGCATCGATGAGTGCCCAGTTTCAGCTATTGTTGATGATAGCGACAACCCAACTGGAGCAGATACATACTATGTTTATTCAAACAAATGCGTTGAGTGCGTAGGCTATAACGACGAGCCAGCCTGTGCATCTGCCTGTCCAACTGATGGTTGCATCGTTTGGGATGCCGTAGTAGCAGGACAACCTTCACGTGATCAAATCGGCGCTGACGCTCGCACTGGCAGCACTCCAGTTATCCAATAAATTTACAAATTTTAGGCTCAAATTTGAGCCTATTTTATTTTTAAGCTTTATTTGATATAATTGCCAACTTCATTTAAATAACCTAAATTTTAAGGAAAATTTATGCAAAGAACACTTTCTATTATTAAGCCTGACGCTGTTAAGAAAAATGTTGTTGGAAAGATTATAGATAGATTTGAAAGCAATGGCTTAAGAATCGCAGCTGCAAAGAAAATCAAACTTAGCAAATGTGATGCAAAAGCATTTTATGCAGTTCATAAAGATAGACCTTTCTTCAACGATCTAGTTGATTTTATGGTAAGCGGACCAGTTGTAGTTATGGTTTTAGAGGGCGAAAATGCAGTTGCTAAAAACCGCGAGCTAATGGGTGCAACTAACCCAAAAGAAGCAGCTCCTGGCACAATTAGAGCTGATTTTGCTGATAGCATTGACGCAAACGCAGTCCACGGAAGCGACAGCCTAGAAAACGCTGTAAATGAGATAAATTTCTTCTTTGCTTCAAGAGAAATTTGCTAACTTTGGACTAAAATTTGATTATTCCGTTTTCTAAAATAGCAAACAAAGAGATAAACTTTGAGCTAGTAAGAAACAATGATCTAGTTTTTAGTGGAATTTTAAAAAGAAAAGACCCTTTTTTGGTAAAATGCCAAGGCACTATAAAGGGTGAGATAAAATATATTTGCGATCGATGCGGTGATGAATTTATGCTACCTATCGATCAAGACGTAGAGCTAAATTTAAGTGACGGTGTCTATAAAGACAGAGAAAATGAGCTTAGCGATACGGTTGAATTTTTTGATGGCAATATTGATTTAAAAGAAGTTTTTGAAAGTGAGCTAGAAGCTTTTAAGAGCGATTATTTTTATTGTGAAAAATGTAAAAATTTATAAAGGAGAATAAAATGGCAGTACCAAAGCGAAGAGTGAGTCATTCTCGTGCAGCAAAACGTAGAACACATTACAAAGTTACACTTCCAGTGCCTGTAAAAGACAAAGATGGTTCTTGGAAAATGCCTCACCGCATAAACAAAACAACAGGTGAATACTAAAATATGATTCGCATTGCTATTGATGCTATGGGTGGTGATTTTGGTGCAGATCCTATAATATCTGGCGTTATTGAAGCACTAAAAGAGACAGAATTTAAAGCTGTATTAGTTGGCGATAGCAATGCCATAAAACCACTCATCCCACAACCCTATTTAAAAAATATAGAATTTATAGAAGCTACTGAAGTCATCTCTATGGCTGACGGAGCGACAGACGCGCTAAAAAGAAAAGATAGCACGATCTACAAAGCTGTTGAGCTTTTAAAAGATAAAAATGTCGATGCTGTCGTTTCTGCTGGTCACAGCGGTGCGACTATGAGCTTAGCTACATTAAGAGTTGGTAGACTAAAAAATGTTTCTCGTCCAGCGATCGCAACACTTATGCCAAATTCAAAAGAGACAGCTACTTTGGTTTTGGATGTTGGCGCAAATGTTGATTGCAGAAGCGAACACTTGTTTCAATTTGCCATAATGGGTGAAGCCTATGCAAAAGAAATTTTAGGCAGAAAAGAGCCAAAAGTAGGTCTTTTGTCAAATGGTGAAGAAGAGAGTAAAGGCAATGAAGTCAGCAAAGAGGCTTTTAAACTAGTTTCTAGACTTGATAGCTTTGTTGGCAATGCAGAAGGTAATCAAATTTTTGATGGTAGCATTGATGTCATGGTCTGCGACGGTTTTATGGGAAATATCCTACTAAAAACGAGCGAAGGCGTCGCTGATGCCATAGGCAAGATCATCAAAAAGCAAGTAAAAAAATCACCCCTTGCTATGGCTGGATCGGTGCTTATGAGAAAAGTTTTCAAAACTCTAAAAAAACAAGTCAGTTACGATGAGTATGGCGGTGCTCCGCTTCTTGGTGTAAATGGCTGCGTCATCATAAGTCACGGCAAAAGCAACTCAAAAGCTATAAAAAATGCAATCTTTCAAGCAATTAAATTTGCTAACTCAAATATAAATAAAGTTATAGAAGAAGAACTTTCACACTTTGCAAGGTAAAATATGCCAAAAGCTTCATTGATCTCCATTGCGTCATATGTCCCAGAAAAAATTTTAACAAATTTTGATTTTGAAAAAATGGTCGATACGAGCGATGAGTGGATAGTAAAGCGAACTGGCATAGAGCAAAGACACATTGCAACGACTGAGATAACAAGCGACCTTGGCACAAAAGCTGCCGAGCTAGCTATAAAACGCTCAGGCCTTGAAAAATCACAAATCGATGCAGTGATATGCGCTACGATATCTCCGGATCATCTTTGCATGCCTTCAACTGCTTGCAAAATAGCTGCAAATTTAGGTTTAAATTTTGGCATCACAGCTTTTGATATAAGCGCGGCTTGCACGGGTTTTATCTATCTTTTAGAGCTTGCAAATTCCCTTGTTACAAGTGGTGCTAAGAAAAATGTTTTGATCATAGGAGCTGAAAAACTAAGCTCGATGATCGACTACACAGATAGAAGCACTTGCATACTTTTTGGTGACGGAGCTGGTGCTGCTGTGATAAGTGCGAGCGAAGAAAACGAGATCATTGACATTCACACTGCAAGCGACGGCAGACAGGCTGAGCTTTTGATAACTCCAGGATGTGGCAGTGCATTTCCAGCTAGCGAAGAGACGCTAAAAAATAGACTAAATTTCATCCACATGAGCGGAAATGAGGTCTTTAAGATAGCAGTTCAAACACTTAGCAAAAGCGTTATAGAAATTTTACACGCAAACAAAATGCAAAGCGAAGATATCGACTTTTTCATACCTCATCAAGCAAATATCAGGATAATAGACGCTGTAAAAAATAGGCTAAATTTCACCGACGAGCAGTGCGTTTTGACAGTTGCAAAATATGGTAACACAAGCTCTGCTTCTATCCCAATGGCAATGAATGATGCTTACGAGGATGGACGCATCAAAAATGGTTCAGTTTTGCTTCTTGATGCATTTGGCGGTGGCTTTACTTGGGGTTCGGCGATACTAAAATTTGGCGGAAAAAATTTTAGCGATCTATAATTAACCGCTTCTATACCCAAAACTTTAAATTTAATAAATTTTTAAAAATTTCCATTCATTTTCAAATGCATATTAAAATTACAATGTTTTAAATTTTCAGATCTATTTAATTAGAATTTAAATTTTTATGGATATAATTTCGCAATCAATAAAATTTATTATTAAGGAGAAAATATGTTAGTAACAAAAAAAGCACCTGACTTTACAGCTGCAGCAGTTTTAGGAAACAATCAAATCGTAAATGATTTCAACCTTTACAAAAATATCGGCGAAAAGGGCGCTGTTGTGTTCTTCTATCCAATGGACTTTACATTTGTTTGCCCAAGTGAGATCATCGCGTTTGATAAAAGATATGACGAGTTCAAGTCACGCGGTATCGAAGTTATCGCAGTTTCTTGCGACAACCAGTTCTCACACTTTGCATGGAAAGAGACTCCAGTAAATAAAGGCGGTATCGGCAAAGTTCGCTTCCCAATCGTAGCTGACATGACAAAATCAATCGCTCGTGGCTTTGACGTACTTCTAGAAGACGCTGGCGTAGCACTTCGCGGTTCATTCCTACTTGACAAAGATGGCACAGTTCGCCACGCAGTTATAAATGACCTACCACTTGGCAGAAACATCGACGAGATGATCAGAATGGTAGATACTATGCTATTTACAAATGAGCACGGCGAAGTTTGCCCAGCTGGCTGGCACAAAGGTGATTCTGGTATGAAACCAAGCACTGAAGGTGTTGCTGACTACCTTTCACACAACGAAAGCAAACTATAATTATTCAAATTTCTAGGCAGCTTTGCCTAGAAATTCCCTCTCTACACAAATTTAAATATTTTTTTAATATAACTTTATATATGATAGCAATGTTTTAATAAATAACCTTTTTTGGAGACCCCATGGAGTTTAAGGGCAGGCAAGAACTTGTCGAAAATTGCGAGGATTGCATACTTGGTTTAAGAGCTAAATTTATAGATGAGGGCATCAAATTTTGCAGACAATTAACCCTTGTGGTGCCGCACGAGCAGATGAAAATTTGCCTTGAGAGCATCTTTGACGCTCTACTCATCCAAAAACCAAATGCCACACAAATTCGCGACGACTTAAACAGCCTAATACCAAAACTAAACGCAAAAGACGAGCTGATAAATTTCTTGCTCTTAAATTTGACACTAAATTTTAGTCATGCCTGCAAAGATGCAGTCTATGTGGGCTACTTTGTAAATGCCGTCTCAAGGTTGAAAGAAATTTTATATAACGCCGAAAATCATCAAGAGACAACAGTAAAAGAGATGATCGATACTGGCTCATTTTTCTACGAAGATCCGATCAACACATTTACACGCATGAAAAACGCCAAGGCCCGCCCTGAGTTTTTAAATTTATATGACGGCCTAAATATAAAATACGAAGCAGAAATTTTAGAAGTTAGAGAAGATAGCGTCGTATTTCGCGTAGATATGATGCAAATTTTAGCTATGAAGCAAGACGGCAAGGGCTTTATCCTGCCAAATAGCTTTTTCTCAAAGCAGCTTCGTGCCGATATCGTTGACTACAATATCGCCGATAAAAGCGTCACCCTTTCAAATTTCTCACGCACAGCGACCATGCACGCAAACAAGAGAAAATTCCAGCGCGTCTTACCAAACCGCTTTACCAAAATTTCTCTAAAAGGAGAGCAAGGCAAGCTTGAAGGCAGCCTTTATGACATCTCAGAAGGCGGCATGAGCATATTAAGCTCGCAAGCTACAAATTTTAAAGACGGAGAAGAGTTAGAGGCAAATTTTGACATCATGCTCTCACCAAATGAAGTAAAAAACGTCTCTTTAAAGCTAAGGCTAGTCACTGAGCTAGCATACAAGGGCTACATCAGATACTGCATGCAGCTAGTTGATGATGACAAAACGATAAAAGACTTCACGCAAAAACGCGTCAAAGAGACACTTGACGAACTTCGCTCACGCATAAATTTATACGAATAAGGCAACCAGTGAAAACCATACAAGAGAACTTAAAACTTTTTTACATCGGACTAAAAGATAAAGAGCCATTTTTTTATAAAAATAAGGACCTAACCACCCACGCAGCCATTATCGGCATGACAGGCAGCGGTAAAACAGGCCTTGGTATCACGCTTTTAGAAGAGGCCTGCATAGATAACATCCCCTCTATCATCATCGATCCAAAGGGCGATATCACAAATTTAGCCCTCACCTTTCCGCAGATGAGAGCGGAGGATTTTTTACCATACGTCGATGAAACAGAGGCTGCAAATAAAGGACAAAGCGTAGAGGAATTTGCCGCCGCTCAGGCCGAGCTTTGGAGAAACGGCATAGAGTCGAGCTTTCAAGACCTTGAACGCGTAAAAATTTTAAAAGATAGCGCTAACTTTAATATCTATACGCCAAAAAGCTCAGCTGGTATAGGCGTGGCGCTACTTAGCGACTTTGCCTGCCCAAATATTAGTGACGAAGAAATTTTTAGCAACTATATAAACTCGCTTGCGGCGTCGGTGCTATCGCTTATTGGCATGAGTTCAGAGGATATGAGCTCAAAAGAGCAGCTGCTAATATCCACTATATTTGAGAGCAAATTTAAAGAGCAAAAAGACGTCAGCATCGAGGAGCTTATAAATTTCATAGCAAATCCGCCGTTTAAAAAGATAGGCGTTTTTGATGTGGATACCTTTTATCCAAGCAGTGAGCGCCTAAAGCTTGCCATGAAGATAAACGCACTCATCGCAAGCCCAAGCTTTAAGGGCTGGACGCAGGGCGTTAGACTTGAAATTTCAAAGATGCTTTTTGACGAAAATGGCAAAGCAAAGTGCAATATCTTTACGATCTCACACCTAAATGACGCTGAGAGGATGTTTTTTGTCACCCTTTTACTAAACGAGATCATCGCGTGGATGCGCGGCACAGAGGGCACTAGCTCACTTAGAGCGATCTTATATATGGATGAAATTTTTGGCTTTTTCCCGCCAAACGCAAACCCTCCGTCAAAAACGCCTATGCTCACGCTTTTAAAACAAGCCCGTGCATTTGGTCTTGGCTGCGTCTTAAGCACGCAAAACCCAGTCGATCTTGACTACAAAGGCCTTAGCAACATCGGCACTTGGTTCATCGGCCGTCTCCAAACAGCGCAGGATAAAGCTCGCGTGATCGATGGACTAAGCGGCATCGCAGGCTCAAGCTTAGACAAAGCCTCGCTTGAAAATCTCATATCAAATTTAGCCAAAAGAAATTTCTTACTCAAAAATATAAACGAGGACGGCTTAAACGTTATCTCCACGCGCTGGGCACTTAGCTATCTAAAAGGTCCGCTAAGCCGTGAGCAAATTTCAAATTTGATGAAAGATAAAAAAGAGAATTTAAACAGCCAAAATGTAGATAAAAGCGAGATGAAATTTAGCGCAAAACCTATCATCTCAAGTGCGATCACGCAGCTTTATGCTAGCTCAAAAAGCCTCACACCAAATTTACTAGCAAACGCAAAAGTGAGAATTTACGACGCTAAAAAGGGCATAGACAGCGTTTGTGAGGTAAGCTACCTTTACGAGCTTAGTGAAAACGACAAAGAGCCAAACTGGAGTGAGGCTAGCGAAGGCATGCACGTTGATGCGAGCGAAAATGAACCAAGCGGTGCAAGCTATGCAGCTGTGCCAAATTTCGTAACGAGCGCTAAAAATTTTGACGCTTTAGAGAAAGATTTTAAAGAGTTTTTGTATAGAAATTTCAAATTTAACACCTTTGAGGCGATGGGAATTTACTCAAAAGAAAATGAGTCAAAAGAGGAGTTTTTCATAAGACTTCAAGATAAGTGCAATGAAATTTTAGAAGAGCAAACCGCAAAACTCACGGCTAAATTTGAAAAAGAGCAAAAGAGCTTGCAAGATAAGCTAAATAAAGCCCTTGCAAAGCTTGATAAAGAGCAAAAAGAGATGACCACAAGCGGTCTTGATGCAGCTATAAATATAGGCGCAAGCATATTTGGAGCGATATTTGGCAACAAGCTCTTATCTCGCCAAAACGCTGGCAAGATCGCTTCTAGTGCAAGAAGTGCAAACAAGGTATTAAAAGAGCGAAGTGACGTCAAGCTTAGCGAGCAAAGCGTAAATGATATAAATTTGGCCATAAGCGAGCTTGAGGAGAAATTTGCACAAGAGTGCGATGCACTAAAAGAGGCGAATGATGTTAAAAACATCACGATAAACGAAACGCAAATTTCACCAAAGAAAAGCGACATCTACGACGAAAAAGTCGTGCTTTTGTGGAGATGATTTATAAAAAAATTAGTATTTTTTTATTATCATTTCTCTTTAAATTTAAAAGGTAAAATATGCAAAATTTAATACTTTATGCCGTTAGCTACCTGCTTGGTAGCATCCCATCAGGGCTCATACTAGCAAAAATTTTTGGTCATGTTGATATAAAAAAAGAGGGCAGCAAAAGCATAGGCGCGACAAATGTTTTAAGGGTTTTAAAGCAAACAAACCCAAAACTCGCCAAAAAATTAGCCATTTTAACAGTAGTTTGTGACGTTTTAAAGGGCGTTTTGCCACTCATCATAGCCTCTTTGCTTGGAGTTAGCCAAAGCGTGCTTTGGACGATGGCAGTTTTAAGCGTTGTGGGGCATTGTTTTTCTATTTTTTTAGGCTTTCAAGGTGGCAAAGGTGTGGCAACCGGAGCTGGCGTACTCGCATTTTTCTTGCCAGTTGAGATAATAATCGCTCTTGTCGTTTGGTTTTTGGTTGGTAAATTTTTAAAGATAAGCTCTCTAGCCTCGCTATGCGCGCTAATAGCTCTCATCGCATCAAGCTTTATCATCCACCCAGAGCTTGATGAGATTTACACTCACGCGCCGATCCTTATCATCGCATTTTTGGTAGTTTATAAACACATACCAAATATCGTTCGCCTGCTTTCAGGCAAGGAGCAAAAAGTCGTATGAAAAGCGAAATAACAACGATCATTAAAGATTATAAATTTCAAACCGTTATCGGGATGTTTGACTTTGAGCGAGTTGCAAAGCAAGAGGTAAAAGTAAGCTTAGAATTTCGCTCGACTAGCTTGATTGATTATGTTTTGGTGGCTGATTTTATAAAAGAATTTTACAATGAGATGAAATTTCAAAGCGTAGAAGAGTCACTAGAAGTAACCTGCAAAGCGCTAAAAGAGAGGTTTAGCTCGCTTACTAGCTTGGATATGGAGATTTTAAAAACCGAGATTTTACCAAATGCAATTGTCGGTGCAAAAATCAGCACTGTTTTTTAAAAATTTATTAAAGTATCTTGAAATATTTCTTAATTTATGATACAATCGACCATAAATTTTAGTTTAAGGAAAAGAAATGCGTATTTTAATAGTAGAAGACGAAGTAACGCTAAATAAGACGATTGCTGAGGGGTTGCAAGAGTTTGGTTATCAGACAGATAGCTCTGAAAATTTTAAAGACGCTGAGTACTACATCGGCATCAGAAACTACGACCTAGTTTTGACTGACTGGATGCTTCAAGATGGCGACGGCGTTGATCTTATAAACATCATAAAACATAAATCTCCACGCACCTCAGTCGTAGTTCTTTCTGCAAAAGACGACAAAGAGAGCGAGATAAAAGCACTTAGAGCTGGCGCTGATGACTACATCAAAAAGCCATTTGATTTTGACATTTTAGTAGCTAGACTAGAGGCTAGACTACGCTTTGGTGGCACAAATATCATCAAAATAGACGAGCTTATCATCAACCCTGACGAAGAGAAGATCACATATCTTGGTCGCGATATCGAGCTAAAAGGTAAGCCATTTGAGGTATTAACTCACCTTGCAAGACACTCAGATCAGATCGTATCTAAAGAGCAACTACTTGACGCTATCTGGGAAGAGCCAGAGCTCGTAACTCCAAACGTTATCGAGGTTGCTATCAACCAAATCCGCCAAAAAATGGACAAACCGCTAAATATTTCGACAATAGAAACTGTTAGAAGACGCGGATATAGATTTTGCTTTCCCAAAAAAGCTTAAGAAATAGATTTATACTGCAATTAGCATCTGGCGCGATGATACTAATTGCCGTTGTTTCGGTGATGCTCTATCACTACATAAGAGTCACCGTTTTTCAAAGTGTGGTTAGCGAGCTAAACCAGCAAGCCACAGCCTACAAGAACAATCCTCAAAATTTTAATCCAAACAATCTAAAAACTTTTACTATAGAAACCCCAAACAAAACTCTAGCCACCATAAAAGCAGGCGAGCTTAAAGGCGAAAAACCCTACCTCGTGATGCAAAAGATCAAAGATGAGAGCACAACCACGCTAACAACAAGGCTAGATGAAAGCAACTACTTAGTCCTCGAAAAGGATACCACTCTTCAAAGCAAGATAGTAGAAGAAATTTTTATAGATATTATAATCGTAAACGTCACAGCGATACTTTTGGTGCTATTTTATGCACTATTTTTATCAAGAATGCTTTTAATACCTATAAAAATTTTAAGTCACAAGCTTACAAATTTGGATGAGAAATTTCTAAAAGAGATCGATATCAAAAGCCTGCCAGATGAGTTTTTGCCACTTGGCAATAGCATAAATAGGCTGATCTCTAGCATACAAACTTTCGTTTTATACCAAAAAGAGCTCTTTGTGGGCGTGGCGCATGAGCTAAAAACGCCACTTGCTGTTATGAAAACAAAGAACGAGGTGACGCTTTTAAAGCCAAGAGATAGCGAAAAGTATATCGAAGCGCTAAAGTCAAACAATGAGGCGATAAACGGCATGAATGCTATGATAGGCTCTGTTCTTGAGATAGGCCGTCAAGAGGGCGCGCAGTTTGAAGAGCCAGTAAATACCGATGTGATCGCATTTTTAAAAAAACTAGGTAAAAACTACGAAGTGCTGGCAAAAGGTGAAGAAAAAAATCTCACACTTGATCTAAAACCTGAAATTTTTAATCTAAACATCCAAACCAGCCTGCTAACTCACATCGTGCAAAATTTCGTCCAAAATGCTATCAAATTTTCTCCAAAAAATAGCACGATTACGATTAGCTCAAGGCTTGAAAAGAGCAAATTTATCATCGAAGTAACCGATGAAGGCGTGGGCATAGATGAGAGCAAGGACTTGTTTGCTCCATTTAAAAGATACGGCAACAAAGGCGGTGCTGGACTTGGACTATTTCTCGCAAAAGGTGCAGCACAGGCACTTGTCGCTGAGATATCTATTAAAAATAGAGAGGGTGCAAACGGAGCAGTTGCAAGCCTCGTTTTAAATTTAAAAGGATAAAAAATGGCAAAGAGAACCGCAGTGATCGATCTTGGCTCAAACTCTATGCGTATGGCAATATTTGAGCGCACATCACGCTTAGCATTTTTTATACTAGCTGAATACAAAACCAAAGTGCGACTAGGCGAAGGTGGATACGGCTCAAACAATGAAATTTCAGAAGCTTCAATGCAAAAAGCCATCAAAGCTTTTAGCGAATTTGATAACATCATAAAAAGCTATAAATGCTCCAAGGTCCTATGTGTCGGCACTTCAGCGCTTAGAGATGCTCCAAACTCAGGCGTTTTAATCTCGCTTTTAAGAAAAAAACTTGGCATAAATTTAAAAGTTATTGACGGCAAGGAAGAGGCCACTTTTGGAGCGATAGCAGCTAAAAATTTGCTTCATAATCTAGCCGAGTGCGTCACTATCGACATCGGTGGAGGCTCAACTGAGCTTGCTAGGAT
The DNA here is from genome assembly GCF_000466685.1 of Campylobacter concisus UNSWCS. Lineage (GTDB taxonomy): Bacteria > Campylobacterota > Campylobacteria > Campylobacterales > Campylobacteraceae > Campylobacter_A > Campylobacter_A concisus_A. The sequence continues at coordinate 19,378 of NZ_ANNG01000004.1, read as the reverse complement.
AAGTAACGGCAAGATAGTCGATGTCCTCTCGCTTAATATAGGCACAGTGAGGCTAAAAGAGCTATTTTTTGATAAGAAAAATTTAAACAAACTACCTAAATTTCTGTCGCAGATCACAGCAAAGATAGACGAGCGCTTTAAATGCCAAAATTTAATCGCGATCGGCGGCTCACTAAGAGCGATCTCAACGGCTATAATGAGCAAAAACTCATATCCGCTCTCATCACTACATGGCTTTTGCTACAAGCTTGGTGACGAGCAAGCCTACATCGAGAGCATCGCAAACGTTAGCGTGCTTGAGCTAAATAAATTCCCTATAAAAAAAGATAGATATGACACCATCAGAGAGGGTGCGCATATATTTTTAGCCCTTGCCAAGGCTCTAAACGCCAAAAACGTCATCACAAGTGGCGTTGGTGTAAGAGAAGGGGTCTTTTTAAAAGACTTTTTGCGTCCAAGTCTTAAATTTCCAGAAAATTTTAACCCAAGCGTCAAAAGCCTGCAAGATCGCTTCATCCTCTCTTGCAACAAAGCCGTGGCAAGATACGCAAAGGACATCTTTATGGCGCTTAGAAAGCTTCACGGGCTAAATGATGACTATCTTAAGACGCTACTAATTGCCGCAAAACTCCACAACATCGGTCAAGAGATAGGCTTTTACGGCGATCACAAAAACTCAGCCTATATCATATTAAATGCCCTAAACTACGGCTTTTCACACGAGCAAAAGGCACTAATAGCCGTAGTCATCGGAACAAATGGCAAGAAAAATATTTATGAGTTTGAAAAGTATAAAAATTTATTACCAAAGGCTGAGTATGTAAGGTGGCTAAGCTTCATCCTTGCGCTAGCCAAGGCACTTGATATAACCTGTGAGAAGCTAAATTTAAGCTTTGAGTTTAGCGGCCACACACTAAAAATAGAGGGAGCAAAAGAATTTGCCATGGCAAAAGAAGAGATAAAAAAGATCGCAAAGCCTGAAATTTTTGCCATTTCGTTTGTATAGTTCAAAAGTAGCTGATATTTTTAAAAAATGCTAGTGTATTTGGGCAAATTTTAAATTTAGTTTTTTCTAAAAATGAGACCTGGGACTATTTGCTTGATATTACTAGCCTGAAAGAAAACTCTATTCAATGTGTTGTAAGTCGCATTAGTGTTAGCACACACAGCATAAGATTAAAAAGCTACAGCAAATTTTAAAATTTCATGAACAAGTAATTGCGGCTCTAAAATTTGAGCTAAGCTGTAAGCGAAGCCAAATTTTAGTAGTCAATTCTTGCGAGTGAATGGAATTTTAAAATTTGCAAAGACAGCTTGACTAAATTTGTAAATTTCTTTTTATTCAGAATGGAGACAAGGGGACTTGAATTTTGCTTCGCAGGCTCACAACTGCATGGCAGAAACGAGGCCGTCCCATTATCCCCCTTTTTAAATCCCCTGTCTGCTTGCAGTTACGAGACGAAGTCGAAGTAAAAACCCCTCGCACGTTCAAGGGGCATGCGATAGCGTTTTGCGCCGCATGCGTTTTATCATCATGCAAGTGTCAGGCAAATTTTAAAATTTATGAGCGAGCATATCACGGCTCTAAATTTAGTGCTAAACGAAGTGCAGCCTAAATTTAGTAGTCTGCTAAGGCGAGTGAGTAAGATTTTAAAATTTACAAAATTGCTTTATTAAATCAAGTAAGGTGTCAAGCAAATTTTAAAATTTCATGAACGAGTAATTTCGGCTCTAAAATTTGAGCTAAGCTGTAAGCGAAGCTAAATTTTAGTAGTCAATTCTTGCGAGTGAATGGAATTTTAAAATTTGTAAATTAAAGTTTTTAAAAATTTAAAGTTTTATTTCTTTGTTAAGGGGGAAGAGGCTTGAATTACGGTCTGCTTGCAGTTACGAGACGAAGTCCGAGTAAAACACCCTCGCGCGTTAGAAGTGTATGCAATGGTGCTTCGCACTGCATGCGGTTAGAAACTCAAGCAAATTTTAAAATTAGAGCTGACATATCATGGCTCTAAATTTAGTGGCGAGTGACTACGAGACCTAAATTTAGTAGTCTGCTAAGGCAAGTGAGTAAAGATTTTAAAATTTGCGAAATCACTCTTCTAAATTTTTAAATTTAGTAGCGAAGCGCAACTAAAATTCCCCGCTCATTTTATCTTTGTAGTTATTTAAGCTATTTTGACGCTCTTGCAAAAATGAGCCAAGTTTTTTCTTATTTTCTTCAAAAAATACCGCAAAGTCCTGTTCACTTTGGATCTTCTCCTCGCCAAAGCTATCAAGCATGACGTTTGAGCTGCCAACTATCACTAGATAGCGCCTATTTTCGTAGCTTAGAAGCATTAGTTTGTTTGTGCGGTCAAGATATTTTTCATAGATGATATTGACGCCGCTATTTTGATTTTTAAGTAGCCAGTTCATCGACTTTGTGTCGTTTTGTGGCTGATTTTGTGGCGTTTTAAACCCGCCAAAGTCACTACTTTTTGAAGTGATATATCTTTTAAAAATATATAAAAATATAAGAAGCGCGATGAGCACGCTTAGGACGATAAAGTATCTCGAATCAATATTAACCATAGGTTCATTTTCTGTCTTTGGCGTGCTAGCAGTTTCTATCTTTGCGCTAGCTTGTGGCATATTTTGCACCTGCGTTTTTGTATTTTTTAGTGTTACACGGATGCGAAGTCCGAAGCTGTCAGTTGTCTTTGAAGCATTTACGATGATCGCATCGTTTGAGCGCAAATTTAAAACTAAAGAGTTTTGCTTTGGCTCTATCTCAAGCTCTTGAATGATCTTTGAGTTTATATCCTTGCTCGCGCTTTGATCGTAGCTTAAAGAATTTAGTATCAAAGAGGTCGTATCTTTTTCTCGCTTTTGAAAGATGTTGCCCTCGTAAGGCGCATCAAAGCTAAGCATGATATCGACCCTGTCGGTGCGCTCATAGATGTTGTATGTTAGCAAGTTAGAAGCTAAAATTTGTGTCGCGAAAAGCAGAAAAAATAGTATAAACTTCATAAAAGTTCTTTTTTGAAGTACTGAATAACTGACTTTGAGTCCAAAATTTCATTTATCCTGATGGCTAAATTTTTCTCATAAACCATTACTTCGCCTTTTCCAAAAATTCTATTATTTATATATAGCTCCACACTCTCGCCAGCTGGTTTTTCGAGGTCTATGACCGAGCCAGCTTCAAATTTCAAAAGCTCATTTATGCTAACTGTGGTAGTTCCTAGCTCAGCTATAAAATCAACGCTTATATCCATAAGCTCGTCATAGCTCTTAAAAAGCCCTAGCTGTTCTAGTGTCTCTATCGCACCTTCGTCGTTCATTGTATCTTGTAGCCTATTTGAAATGTTCTATTTTTTATCTTATATATAAATTTCTCTTTTAGCTTTATGCCAAAATTCTCAACCTCACCCAAAAACTCAGGCGTTCCAAGCTTATAAGCATTTGGCTCTTTTTCATTTAGTAGATTTTTAGCCTTGCCGATGATCTGATTAGCTATCTCTTTGCAAAGATCGTCCAGATCGCCACCATCAACATCTTCGTGACCAAAAAAGGCATTCATGAAAATTTTTAAAGTATCTTTTTTAAAAAATAGATAAAACTGATACTCGCTTTTGCCCTTATAAACTGGTATGCTAGCCCCGTAAAATCCTTTACCAAGGCTCTTGCCAAACTCTAAATCCAACCCCAAAGTATCCTTGCAAAGATAGCTCGTGGCTTCATCTATAACTTTTCTCATATCTCTTCCTTAAGACTTGAAATGCGCGTTAATTATACTTTGGCTTTACTAAATTAGCTATAAATTTATTAAACATTTTAAAAGAGTTTATCGACCTCTTTAACTAACACTTTTCCACTAAATTTGGCGCAAAGTTTGACTATTTGCGTGCCTATGATCGCAGCATCAGCATATTTTTTCACTTCACTAACATCATCTTTGTTTTTGATGCCAAAGCCCACAGCCACTGGTAGATCGCTCTTTTTCTTAAGCTCTAGGACTAAATTTTTTATCCTATCTTCATCAGCTCTTTTTGAACCGCTAACGCCGATAGCACCTAGCACGTAGATAAATCCTGAGCCAAATTTTAATATCTCATCCGCCCTGCCCCCAGAAGTGACACTGATAAGTGGCACAAGGCACAAATTTAGCTCCTTGCACTTTATAGCAAACTCCTCGCACTCCTCACAAGGCAGATCCGGCACGATAAAGCCGCTCACTCCAGCTTCACATGATCTTTTTAGAAATTTATCCACGCCATAAGCAAAGATGATGTTGTAATAAACTAGAAAAACAAGTGGTTTTGTCACTTTTGCTTTGCAGCCCTCAAGCATATCAAAGACAACGTCGGTATTTACGCCACTTTGAGCTGTCTCAAAGCTAGCTTGCGCGATGAGTTTACCATCAGCTAGCGGATCAGAGTAAGGGATACCGATCTCGACTAGATCAAGCGTGCTCTCATCTAAATTTTCTAAAAATTCCTTCGTTTTTTCTAGGCTTGGATATCCAGCCACGATGTAGCCGATGTTTGCCTTTTTGCCGTTAAATGCGCTTCTAACCTTATCCATAAATTTTTCCTTTTTCGTAGCCGATAACTGTGTTTATGTCCTTATCGCCCCTGCCTGAGATATTTACGACTATGACGCTTTTTTTATCAAGTTTTGGGCAGAGTTTCTCCAGATATGCCACCGCGTGCGCGCTCTCGATGGCTGGGATGATGCCCTCCATCTTGCTTAGAAAATACAAGGCATTTATGCACTCATCGTCGGTTACAGCTTCATATCTTACCCTTTTGATGTCGTTTAGGTGGGCGTGCTCTGGACCGATACCTGGGTAGTCAAGGCCTGCTGAGATGCTATGCACTGGTGAGATCATGCCGTACTCATCTTGTAAGACCGTCGTTTTCATGCCGTGAATGATGCCAGTTTTGCCTTTGCTAAGCGTAGCTGCGTGATAAGGCGTATCTATGCCAAGGCCACCAGCCTCAATACCAACTAAATTTACGCTCTCATCCTCTAAAAACGCGCTAAAAATGCCAATAGCATTACTGCCGCCACCAACGCAGGCGATGACGTAGTCGGCCTTTTTGCCGTAGTCTGTTAGCTGGGATTTTGCCTCTGTGCCGATGACACTTTGAAAGTCACGCACAATCTTTGGATATGGGTGTGGGCCAACGGCTGAGCCGATGACATAAAACGCGCTTTCTATCTCATTTACCCACGCTTGTATGGCTGCTGTAGTCGCCTCTTTTAGCGTTTTTAAGCCATCCTCTACGCTCACCACCTTTGCACCAAGAAGCTGCATGCGAAAGGCATTTAGCTGCTGTCTAGCAACGTCTGTTGCACCCATATAGACATCACACTCTAAGCCAAGAAGTGCCGCTGCAGTCGCTGTTGCCACGCCGTGCTGACCAGCTCCAGTCTCAGCTAAAATTTTCTTTTTACCCATTTTTTTAGCAAGCAACGCTTGAGCAAGAGCGTTATTTATCTTATGTGCGCCCGTGTGGTTTAGATCCTCTCTTTTTAGGTAAATTTCATGTCCGTAGTGCTCGCTTAAGCGCTTTGCAAAAAAGAGCGGACTAGGCCTGCCAACGTAGTTTTTCAAAAGATCATCAAGCTCGTCTTTAAACTCTTTTGTCTTTGCGATGCTCTCATAAGCATTTTCTAGCTCATCAAGGGCAAACATCACCGTCTCAGGCACGAACTGCCCGCCAAATTTTCCAAAATATGCTTTAGTGTTCATCTTCTACCTCACCTATGATCTTTAAAATTCTCTCTATCTTTTGCGCATCTTTCACGCCGTTTTCGTCCTCGACTTTTGAGTTGATATCAACCAGACATGGCTTAAATTTGAGCGCCTCTTTTATGTTGTGCTCGCCTATGCCCCCAGCCATGCCAAATTTAAACTTGACCTCTTTTAAAATTTCCCACTCAAAGCTAGTGCCGTTTCCGCCAGCATTTTCGCCCTTGCAGTCAAAAAGCGCTATGTCAAAATGCTTAAAATCAACCTCTGGCAAGCTGTCTTTCACGCTAAAAACCTGCCAAATCTCAAGCCCCATATCTTTTAAATTTGCACCTAAATTTTCACTCACCACCCCATGCACTTGAGCCACGTCAAGGCCAGCAAACTGGCAAATTTCCATTATCTCACAATCACTTTGCAAAGCAAAAACGCCAACTACTTTTTTGCCCTTGCTGTGAGCAAATTTCACTATCTGCCTAGCTAAATTTGGCTCGACCCTTCTTTTACTTTTGGCAAATATCAGCCCGATAAAATCAACATCCAAAGCACAAACCGCACTCGCCTCATCTAGCGTTTTGATGCCACAAATTTTAACTAGCGCCATTAGCCCCAGCCTTTATAAACTCTTCATAAAATTTATACGCTTTGCCTGAATTTATCGCTTCAAGTACCATTTTTTTGGCCTCGTCTGGGCTCTTTGCGCCATCAGCTGCGTAGAGGGCAAACATCGCATTAAAGACCACGATGTCAAATTTCGCCCCCTGCTCCTCGCCTTTTAGCGTGCGTATCAAGGTTTTGGCGTTTTCTTCAGGTGTGCCGCCCTCGATGTCGCTGTGAAGCGCTCTTTTAAAACCAAACTGCTCTGGCGTGATGCTGTACTCAAAAATTTCGCCATTTTTTAGCTCCACAACACTTGTTTCACTGCAAAGTGTGATCTCGTCTAGTCCGTCATCGCCGCGGACGACCAAAGCGTGCTTTCTGCCAAGGATCTTAAGCGTCTGGGCGTAGAGTTTTAAAACAGGCTTATGATAGACGCCAACTAGCTGGTTTGTGAGATTTAAATTTGGATTTAAAAGCGGTCCAAGCACGTTAAAGACGGTTCTTATGCCAAGTCTTTGGCGCACTTCTCGCACTTCGCCAACAAGTGGGTGGAAAAATGGCGCATGGAAAAAGGCCAAATTTTTATTTGCTAAATTTTCGCGCTGTTTTGCCAGTGATTTTTCACTTTTTACGCCTAAAATTTCAAGCACATCAGAGCTGCCTGACTTGCTTGAAACTGCCTTGTTGCCGTGTTTTGCGACCTTTATACCAAGGCTTGCAAGGATAAATGCCACCGTAGTTGAAATATTTATCGTCTTAAAGCCATCGCCGCCAGTGCCGCAAAGATCGATCATAGGTGTATCATCGCGGTAAGTTTGCGAGTATTTTAGGATATTTTTTGCAAGTGCAGCGAGGCTTTTTGGATAGAGGCTCTTTTCGCTAATTAGCACTAAAAGGGCTGAGAGCTGCACGATCTCGTACTCTTTGCTAGCTATTATCTCGCAAATTTGCTCAAAGTCGCTATCATCAAGTGGGATGTTCTCTTGAAGCTTGATAAGATATGGCTTGAGTGAGCGAATTTTTGGCTCTTTTACCTCTTCTTTTGCCTTGTAATTTACAAAATTTTCAACGATCTTTTTGCCGTATTGCGTGAAGTAGCTCTCAGGATGAAACTGGATGCCAAATATCGGCTTATCTTTAACGCTAAGTGCCATGACTACGCCATCATCGCTCACCGCATCAGCGCTTAAGCTAGCTGGGAGCTCATCGACATAGAGCGAGTGGTAGCGCATAACCTCAAAGCGCTCAGGCAGCCCTGCAAAGAGCGGCTCTTTGTTTTTCACATCAATAAATGAGGTCTTGCCGTGAAGCGGATCGTCTAGCCTTTTTATCTTTGCGCCAAAACTAAGCCCTATGGCTTGGTGTCCAAGGCAGATGCCAAGCACCGGCACACCAAGGCCCGCTTTTAAAATTTCTAAGCAAACTCCGCTATCTTTTGGGTGTTTTGGCCCTGGGCTTAGGATGATCTTACTTGGGTTTAGTTTTTTTATCTCTTCAAGCGTTATCTTGTCGTTCCTAACGCATCTAACCTCTTCATTAGTGAGCTCTTTTACGTACTGCTCGACATTGAAGACAAAACTATCGTAGTTATCTATAAGTAAAATCAATCTCTATCCTTTTAAATTTAGCGGCGGCTACGCGGACTAAATATTATAAATTTAGGTGAGATTATAACTAAAAGAAATTTTAATTAGGCTTTTGTGCGGCTCTCGTAGGCTTTTAGGAGTGAGAGCATATCGACATTTTCTAAATTTACGCCAGTTGGCACGCCCTGAGCGATCTTACTAAATGAAATTTCACTCATGCCAAGCTTATCCTCGACGTAAAGCATGAGTGCGTCTGAATTTAGCCCCGGCGTAAAGGCAAAGACGACCTCTTTTGAGCCATTTTGCGTGATAGCACTTCGCAGCCTCTCTATGGCGTCCTCGTCAATCTCGTCAAGCACGAAGTAAAGGCCATTATAGATGCCATTTTGCTCAAAAACCAAGATATCTTTTGGACTCTCAACCAGCAAGATGACTTCGCCGTCCCTGCTCTCGTCGCTGCAAATGTCGCAAATTTCATTTTCACTTAGCCCACCGCAACGCTCACAGCGCTTGATAAACCTCACCGCATCTTCGATATTTTGCGCCAGCCTTAGCCCTGCAAAGCTATCTTGCATGCAGACAAAGTAGGCAAATCTTGCGGCTGATTTTTTACCGACACCTGGCAGCTTAGCAAATGACTCAGTTAGCTCATTAAATTTCTCTAAGCCCCTTTTCATGCGCGTTTTGCCTTTGCACGAAGTAAAATTTTAAAGACATGATAGCCGTCCTCGTAGTCGTAAGCAAGCTCAAATTTTTGCATCTGGCAAATTTGCTCGATGATGTAAAGTCCAAGCCCCATGCCGCTTCCCGCACTCACTTTATCGCCTCTAACAAAGGCTTGTTTGTAGTAGTCAATCGGGTGATTTAGCTTTTTACCTAAATTTTTAACTGCTATAAATTCGCTATCGCAGATCAAAATAGCCTTTTTATCCTCTGCGTATTTTAGGGCGTTATCTATCAAATTTTTAATCGCCAAACTAAAAAGCTGAAAATCCACTCTTAGTATGACGTCATCTCTGATATCACAGCTCACTCGCTCTTCAAATTTATCAAGCATGAGCATATCTTGCACCTGCTCTAAAATGAGCGAAAAATGGCACTCTTGATAGTTTAGTGCATAGCTTTTTGAAAGAAGCTGCTCGACCTTGCTAAATTCATTTATAAGCATCTCAAGGCGTTCAAAAACGTTTATGAGCCTCATCTTTTGAGTGTCGTTTGCCACCATTTCAGAGACGATCCTGCCCTTTCCAATCGGAGTCTTTAGCTCATGCATGATCGCACGCAAAAATAGCTGCCTTGAGCGGATGAGCTCTCTGATCTTGCAAACGGCGTTGTCAAATTCAACTGCGACTTGCCCTATCTCGTCTTGCTCGTTTTCATTTAGCCTAGCAGTCATCGCCATCTCCATATTTCCGCTGGCAAATTTTCTGATATCTTTGCTAAGTCTTCTAAGCGGCAAAAGGCTTCTAAGCACCGAGACATAAAGCGAGATAAGTAGAGCCGAGATGATCAAAAATGCCACCCAAAGCGGGTCATTTACGTGTCTTGCGTCGTTACTCTCAAGTAGCAGCTGAAAAGATGGATTTTTGATGAGCAGATACAAATCGCCTTTGTAATTAACCGACTGCATCATGCCAAGAGGCGTGTGCTGCGTAAAAATGGCGTTTCCGCTTGTAGTAACTGAGGTGGCTAAATTTTTGTTGCCGACATATTCTAGGTTGAAATTTTTAAAGTAGTGCTCCAAATCTCTTGGAGGATTACCACGCTCGTAAAGCGCCACAAGATAGTTCATGGCGCTTATTTGCTTATCTTTTAGCTTCTCAAGCGCACTTTCTTGCTGAATGTTTGCAAATGTTACAAAAAGCAAGCACATCAGCGAGAAAGCGATAGCAAAGATAATAGTTATCTTGGTGGTTATGGAGTATTTCATCCGATAAGCTTATATCCTATGCCTCTAACTGAAAATATATGTTTTGGCGCTTTTGAGCTATCGCCGATCTTTGTTCTAAGGCGTCCAATGATGACATCTAGGCTCTTTGAGTCCTTGTCTTTTAGGCTCTTGCAGTTATAAACTAGCTGCTCGCGAGATACTGAAAAGCTGTGCTGTTTGATGAGATAGGTTAAAATTTCATACTCAGCTGGTGTTAGAGCAAGGGCTTCATTATTAAAGTAAATTTCATGACGCTTGTCATCTATCCTAAATGCGCTATCAACGACCTCTTCTTGAACTTCATTTGTCTTTTTATATCTTCTAATAAGACTTGTGATGCGAGCATACATCTCTTTTGGATCGTATGGTTTTGGCAAATAATCATCCGCGCCAAGCTGAAGCCCAACGACCTTGTCGCTGATGTCACTGCGAGCTGAGCTTATGATGATAGGGATGTCGTATTTTTGGCGAATTTCTTTACAAACTTCAAGACCGTCAATGCCAGGCAAAGTAAGGTCAAGTATGAGCAGGTCATAGTTTTTTATCCCTGCGCTTAGGCCTAGATATGGGTCTTCAAAGTTAGTCACTTTTATATTAAAGCTATCAAGATATTCAGATAAAATTTGAGCAAATTCTGGATCGTCTTCTATCATTAAAACGTTAATCATAAATCATCCTTTTCATTGAAAAATAGTAGAGATTATACGGCAAAAATGTAAATTTTTTTTTAAATTTAAACTTTTTTGGATAAAATCTCACATTTAAAATAAGCTTAATAAACAAGGAAAAATGTGGAGTTTGATTATTACGAGATCCTTGAAATTTCAAGAAATGCAAGTGGCGACGAGATAAAAAAAGCCTTTAGAAAGCTCGCTTTAAAGTACCACCCAGACAGAAATGCTGGCGACAAAGAGGCTGAGCAGAAATTTAAACAGATAAACGAAGCCTATCAGGTCTTAAGCGATGAGCAAAAGCGCTCAATATACGACAGATACGGCAAAGAAGGGCTTGAGGGTAGATTTGGCAGTGGCGGTGGCTTTAGCGCTGATTTTGACCTTTCAGACATTTTTGACTCGTTTTTTGGAGGCGGTTTTGGCGGTGGCTCTAGACAGAGAAAAAGACGAAGCGAAAAATACTCAGCCGACCTTGAAATTCCTATAAATTTAGAGTTTAATGAAGCTGTTTTTGGCTGCGAAAAAGAGATCAAATTTGATCAAAAAGTGCCTTGCCCAACATGCAACGCAACAGGCAGCAAAGATGGCAAAAACAAAACTTGCCAGCACTGTGGCGGAAGCGGCAGGATCACACGTGGCAATGGCTTTATGAATATCGTTCAAGAGTGCCCATACTGCCACGGATCTGGCGAAGTGATAAGCGAGCCATGTCCTGATTGCAACGCAAAAGCCTATAAAATCCAGCAACAAAGCGTCAAGATCACGATCCCAGAGGGCGTTGATAGTGGCATGAGGATGAGGGTCGCTGGCAAAGGCAACATCGGTGCAAACGGCGTTCAAGGCGATCTTTACGTGAGCATAAATGTAAAAGAGGACAAGCATTTCATCCGCCACAATGACGACGTTTATATAGAAATTCCAGTCTTTTTCACCCAAGCTGTTCTTGGCGAGAGCATAAAAATCCCAACACTTCGCGGTGAAGCTGAGCTAAAACTGCCAGTTGGCGCGAAAGATAAACAGCAATTTATCTTTGAAAATGAGGGCATCAAGGGCGTAAATTCACGCAAAAAAGGCAGACTTGTAGCTCAAATTTCTATCCAAACGCCTGATAAGCTAAGCGACGAGCAAAAAGAGCTTTTAAACAAACTTCAAGCTAGCTTTGGCATAGTTTCAGGCAAGTCAAGCACCGATGAGAGCGTCTTTGATAAGATAAAAAGCTGGTTTAAAGGCTACGAGCCAAAAGGCAAAAAGAAAAAATAAATTTAGATTTGTGACGTTAAATTTGGCGTCACAAATTTAAACATAAATAACAAATAATTTTGTATATAAAGCATTAATAATTATATAACTTAATTTAATAAGTTATAATCACATTTTTCAATTATTTAATAGTCTTAATCATAATGTAATAGGAGGAATTATGAAGAAAAATACGGTCAGCAAAAAAATAGCTATAAGTATGATTTTAGTCTTATTTGTCAGCTTTGCCATAATACAGTCCATCATAAGCAAAGAGTTTAAAGATACTACTTTAAATTTAAGTGAAGAAAATTTAAATATGTTAAGCCTATCAATAGCTCAAACTATCCAAGCTACGATGAACTCTGGTGATTCTGCGATGATAAATAAATCCATACAAGAAGCAGCTAAGATAAATGGTGTAAATACAATAGACATCTACCGCGCTAATAGTGTTAGTGAGATATTTGGCTTAGAACAATTAAATATAAAAGATCAAATTATAGCTGATCAATTCAATAACCCAAAAGATTTAAATTTAAATATCGAAAATGATAATGGACATTTTTTACGACTAATTAGACAATTTAAAGCCAAAAACGAATGCATTACTTGCCATGCAAATGCTAAAGAAGGTGATGTATTGGGAGTAATGGATTTAACGTATTCTTACCAATGGATAGATGAAGATCTTAGTGAAAAAAGAAATATATTTATAGCCACATTTGTCCTTGCTTTGCTAATCACCACCGTAGTTGTGCTCTTAATGCTTAGAAGCATAGTAGGTAAGCCTATTTCTGAACTGTCCAAAAAGACAAAGGATCTATCACAGGGCGAAGGTGATCTAACCGCTAGAATACAAGTAAAAAGTAATGACGAAATCGGACAAGTATGCCACGATGTAAATAAATTTATCGAAAAGACCCAAGATACTATAAAAACAGTCAAGGACATAGCACATAATGTAGAAATGCAGACTAAAGACCTAGGACAAAGTGCTAAAAATCTATTTGAATCTTCAAAAGAAGATAAAAAACAGGCTAAAACCTCAAATGAATTGACAAAAAGTGTTGGTAAAACTCTAGAAATATCAAAGAATATCTCAATACAAGCATCGTCATCAAATAAAGAATCTTATATTGAGCTTGAAGAGATGATAACAAATCTAAAAGACGTGGTTTCAAAAGTAAATACCGCAAGTTCAAAAGAACAAGAGATGGTTTATGGTATAAAATCAGTAGTAACTCAAACAGAAGAGATACGTAAAGTTTTGGAGATGATACAAGATGTATCAGACCAAACAAATCTCCTTGCTTTAAATGCAGGCATAGAGGCTGCACGAGCAGGAGAGAATGGGCGTGGCTTTGCCGTGGTAGCAGAAGAGATACGCATTCTAGCAGAGAAGTCAGAAAATTCTCTTGATGAGATAGGCTCTATCACTAAAAAAATAGTGGAAAGTATAAACGAACTTAGTAAAGATTTAAATGCTAATGCGGCTAGTATCGTAACGTTAAGCACTGATGCAAACAACCTAATGAGTAAAGCCGAAAGCACTAAAGAGCGGACACTAAAATCTATAGAAATGTCAAACGATGTTGAGCATAAAGCTATCGAGATAGGTGAAAGTCTAGAAAAACTATTAGACGAAATGGATAGCCTTGTGACACTTTCTGATAGAAATGAAGAAATTTCAAATAGTCTTATGCAAGTCGTTGAAAATTTAAAAAATGCTTCAATGACACTTGAGAAGGATCTAAGTAAATTTAAAGTTTAAAATTCAAAATTTGAGCTAAGCGATAAGCGAACCCAAATTTTAGTAGTCAATTCTTGCGAGCGAGTGGAATTTTAAAATTTGCAAAAAAATAGTAGTTTTATTTTAAAGCACATAGTTTAAATTTCAAATTTAGATTTGGCATATCACGGCTCTAAATTTAGTGGCAAAATGAAAAATTTAAATTCGGTAGATTTTCAAGGCGAGTGCATAAAAGCGCATAAATTTAAAAGAAATTCTAGTGCCCAAAATATCAGGCACTAAAATCCATAAATTTACTCAGTTGCAAGGTCTAGGTAATAATCAAGCTGGTCGCGTCTGATGATACGTATGAGGTTTGTGCTGCCCTCTACGCCTGTTGGGTGGCCAGCCGTGACGAGATAGGTCTTATCATGCTCGACATATCCAGCATCATAAGCCTTTTTGATGACATTTGCAAGAAGGACATTTAGCTTTGTCTTTTCAAGCACGAGCGCTGGCGTCACGCCCCAAGCAAGGGTCAGCATGTGAGCTGTCTGCTCGTCGTGCGCGATGGCGATGATGTCGATGTTTGTGCGATTTCTAGCTAGTTTTATGGCTGATTTGCCAGAGCCTGTGATAGAGAGTATCGCATTTGCCTTGATGCGAACGGCTAGCGAAGCTGCGCTATTTGCGACCATATCTGTCTCGTCTAAAAAGTCAAATTCGTCAAATTTATTGTATGGATAGATGCTTTGCGTTTGTATGATCGTTTTGCTCATCGCCTCTACGACTGCGACTGGGTTTTTGCCTATCGCACTCTCTTCGCTTAGCATAACTGCGTCAGTGCCGTCTAGCACGGCGTTTGCCACGTCGCTGATCTCCGCTCTTGTGGCAGTTTCATGCTCAGCCATGCTTAGCATCATCTGAGTTGCTGTGATGACTGGCTTGCTGGCTGCATTTGCCTTTTTGATGATGAGCTTTTGTATGGTTGGGACCTTGTAAAATGGCACTTCTATGCCAAGATCACCACGAGCTACCATGATACCGTCGCTTTTAGCGATGATGTCGTCTATATTTTCGACCGCGTCAAATTTCTCTATCTTAGATAAGATAGCCGCTTTGGAGCCAAATTCTTTTAAGATATTTCTTGCTTTTATCACGTCATTTGCGTCTTGTACGAAGCTAATGGCGACGAAATTTACGCCGTGTTTTGCGCCAAATTCCATATCCTCTTTATCTTTTGGCGTGATGATCTCGATACCAAGGGTAGTATTTGGGAAATTTACTCCTTTGTTTGAGTTTAAAATTCCGTCATTTTCGATGATGGTTTTTACCACATCTTTGCCCTCGCCTACAACTCTTGCTCTGATCGAGCCATCATAGAAATAGACGTACTCGCCAGCCTTTAGCATAGGTAAAATTTGAGGCTGATTTAGGCTCACTCTATAAACGCCCTTTTCGATCTTTTCGCCCACTATATCCTCTGCGTATATGCTAAGCTCATCGCCAGCTTTTAAGTAAAATGGCTCGCTAAGCTTGCCAACTCTGATCTTTGGACCGCAGATATCTTGCAAGATGCCTATGCGTTTGTTTAGTCTTTTTTCGATGTTTCTGATCTTGTCGATGTTTGATTTGTGGTATTCGTGTGTTCCGTGGCTAAAATTTAAACGAAAAACATTAACACCTGCTTTAACCATCGCTTCCATCGTCTCTTTGTTGTCACTTGCTGGCCCTAAAGTCGCTACAATTTTCGTCTTTTTTATCATTTTTATGCCCTGTAATTTAATTTTTGCGATTATAACACAATTTAATAATGTAAATTTTTTGTATAATAGGCAAAATTTTTAAAGGAGAGAGTATGAATAAATTTTTATTAGCATCTCTTGGCCTAGCAGCTCTTGCTTGCGCTGCTATGGGAGATGACAAAGTCTATAAGCTCAAGCTTGCAACCTCATGGGAGAGCACTATGCCAGTGCTTGGTGAAGTGCCAAAAGAGCTAAAAGAGAAGGTCGAAAAGATGAGTAACGGCCGCATCGAGATCAGGATCGACTACCCGTCAAAACACAAGTCACCTTTTGCGATGCTTGACTTTGCAAAAAGCGGTCAGTACGACATCGGCTACACAGCTAGCTACTACTACAAAGGCAAAGACCCTAAGACTATGTTCTTTACAGCGACACCATTTATGATGAATACCGACGAGCAAACAGCTTGGTATGAATTTGGCGGTGGCAAAGAGCTAGAGGCAAAAGTTTTTGATCCGTATAACATCAAAATTTTTAGAGCTGGCAACACTGGCATGCAAATGGGCGGCTGGTTTAAAAAAGAGATCAAGTCAGTTGATGATATCAAAGGCTTAAAGATCAGAATTCCAGGCTTTGGCGGTGAAATTTACGCTAAACTTGGCGCAAATATCAACACTATCCCAACTGGCGAGCTTTACATGGCTCTTGAGATGGGCACTATCGATGCGGTCGAGTGGGTTAGCCCGGCTTATGACATGGCGCTTGGCTTTCACAAAGTGGCAAAATACTACTACACAGGCTGGCAAGAGCCAGATGGCGAAACTCAGTTTTTCTTCAACAAAAATGCGTATGAAAAACTTCCAGATGACCTAAAAGCCATCTTTGAAGCGGCTGCTGCTGAGGTGGCAAGAGATGTGAATACTAAGGTATTTTACGCAAACGTAGAGTACTGGGACAAGATGAAGGCTGAATACCCAGACATCCAAGTAAAATCTTTCCCTCCAGAGGTCATCGCAGCTCTTAAAAAGGCTACAAATGAGCTACTTGATGAAGAGAGCGCAAAAGATCCACTATTTAAAGAGATCGTCGAGTCTCAAAGAGCTTTCCTCAAAAAAGCAAGAGAATGGACTAAAATTTCTGACTACGCTTACATCAAAACAAACGAAGAGAAATAACCACAGCAGGGAGCTCTCCCTGCTTTTTACTCTAAATTTGCCAAAGCGCCTCTGGCAAATTTAAATTTCACCCACTTTAGCAGGGCATCTTTAAAACTTCTACCACTTCGCCTTTTGCGATAAATTCTGTCTCTTTAGGGATGATAAGCAGTGCCGCTTCGTTTGTTAGGTTATTTACGATCGCTGAGCTGCCTAGCTTTTTGCCGTCTAAATTTACGAAAATTTTGCCATCTCTGTTTTCTAAATTTACCGCTGTAAATTCCAAAAATGGCGAGCGTTTTTTGTAGTCTTCGTCCATTATCGCCGTGATCTTTGGCTCTTCTTGGCTAAACCAAGTGTTTATCAAAACCCTCACGTAAAGCACGCACATAACCATCGCCGAATACGGAAATCCAGGTAACGCAAAGATATATTTGTCACCTGATTTTGCCACTCTGATATGGCGGCCTGGTTTTATCGCAGCGCCCTCGATGATAAGGCTAAAATTTTCATTTAAAGCGCCCTTTACAAAGTCATAGTCTCCCATGCTGATGCCACCAGTCGTCACCAAGATATCGGCTGATTTTAGCGCATTTATGATCGCTTTTTCGACAAGCTCGGCCTTATCTCTTACGATCTCGCAGATGATCGGCTCTGCGCCCATTTTACGTATCTGCATAGCGATACCTACGTGGTTTGAGCTGTGAATTTGCGCTGGACTATCAAGCGGTTCGCCAAGGTCTTTTATCTCGCTGCCAGTTGCTAGTATCGCCACCCTTGGGCGGATAAAGACGCTTACGTGAAAGACGCCAAGCTCCGCAAGAAGCGCGATCTCAGAGTATGTTAGACGTGTGCCTTTTTTTATTAAAATTTCGCCTTTTTTGTAGCTCTCGCCGACTGCACGCACGGCAAAGCCCTTTGGCACGCTCTTTTTGATGATTATTTTCGAGCCGCTTACCTCGACATTTTCGACTGGCACAAGAGTGTCGGTACCTTCGCTCATTAGCGAGCCGGTGAAGGTTTTGACGCATTTGCTGCCCTCTACATGTAGCCCTTTGTCACTACCTGCTGGAAGGTCTGTGATGAGCTCAAGCTCGTTTAGGCCATCTTTAAAGGCAAAAGCGTAGCCGTCCATCGCCGAAACTGGCTTTGCTGGGTAGTTCTCAGTAGCTTTCACATCGTAGGCGATATTTCTATCAAGCGCATCTGTGATAGCTACTTTTTCGACCTTCTCCCACGCATTTATCGTATCTTTTAGAATTTTCAGGCTATCTGCATAGCTCATAAAATCTTTCATCATTTGTCCTTTTTATGAAATTTTTGCATATTTTAGCCACTTCTGTTTTACAAAAAATTAATCTTTGTTTTATTTAATGATTATTAAAATATCGTTTAAGAAACCAGTCTGGTTTTACTCTTACACAGGAATTTACATGAACAAAACACTACTTTACATCATCGCAGGTGCGAGCCTTGGCATACTTGGTCCGGTGCTCGTTCATTTTGGCAACCCAGCAAACATGGGCGTTTGTGCGGCTTGCTTTTTACGAGATAGCATGGGTGCGCTTGGCTTTCACCAGGCCAAAGTCGTGCAGTATCTAAGGCCTGAAATTTTAGGGCTTATCATCGGAGGCTTTCTAGCTAGCATGCTTTGGAGTAGAAATTTCACTCCAATATCTGGCAGTGCGGCATTTTCTAGGTTTTTCTTAGGCGTGTTTGCGATGATAGGCTGCCTCATATTTTTAGGCTGCCCTTGGAGAGCGTTTTTACGTCTTGGAGGCGGAGATATGACTGCCATAGCTGGCGTTGTTGGCTTGTTTGCTGGCGTCTTTGTGGGACGAGCTTTTAAGAAAAATGGCTACGTTTTGCCTGAAAATGAAACCACTGCAAAAGCTATCGCGTTTTTGCCACTAATTATTGCCATTTTACTTTTACTGGCACTTATCTTTGGTCTAAAACTTGGCGAAAATGGCGCATTATTTAGCTCAGAAAAAGGTCCAGGCTCACAGCATGCAAATTTATTTATCTCACTTATTTGTGCCATTATCATCGGTGCATTTATGCAAAGAAGTAAATTTTGCTCAGTGGGAGCTATCAGTAAAATTTTCGAGCGTGACTTTTCGATGTTTTATGGCGTTGCCTCTATCATCGTCTGCGCAAGCATCACAAATTTAGTGCTAAATCAATACAAATTTGGCTTTGAAGGACAACCTATCGCTCACAATGATATGCTTTGGAGTTTCCTTGGCATGACGCTCGCTGGCCTTTGCTTTAGCCTAAGCTACGGCTGCCCTGGCAAACATCTAGTGCAAATGGGAGCTGGAAATTTAAGCTCAGCCGTATTTGTTTTAGGCATGGGAGCTGGAGCTGCGATAAGTCATAACTTTATCTTAGCAAGCTCAGGAGCTGGCATCACACCTTTTGCCCCGTATGCCGTGGCTATAGGTTTCATATACGCTATTTACGTTGGATTTTTCACTAAAAAAGCTTAATAAATTTGGCTGCTTTTGCAGTCAAATTTGCTTTTTTATCTATAAAATTTGAGTGAGATAAATTTTAGCTAAAAATAAGTTCTTAGGTTGTATAATCCAAAACTTATTTTAAGTTGTCACGGTAGCTCAGCTGGTTAGAGCGCTGGTCTCATAAGCCGGAGGTCGGGAGTTCAAGTCTCCCCCGTGACACCATAGATGTCCTACTTATCGATACTTTAACTGCCCTTTTTGCAGTTTCCCTTTCTTTAAAATTTCCTAAAAGTATGGTACAGTTTTTATAAAAAGCGGTACATTTTTTTAGGATTGATTTATTTTACAAGATGCTTTCTATAAATTTGCTTTTATTTTTGCCCATAGGTAAAATTTTATTTCAAAGCGAGCAAACATAAATTTATCTCGCTTAAATTTTCGGCACAACTTTTGCTTACTCTTTGAAGCTAAATTTCAAGGAGTAAGCTATGAAAGTCTCTTATAACTCCATCTTAA
>NZ_ANNG01000003.1 GCF_000466685.1 Campylobacter concisus UNSWCS | reverse complement strand
AAACTAAGTGTCTTTAGAACTTAAGTTTTTACCTCTTAAGCTAATATTTTTAGGTCTAGCTTTGGCTAGACCTTTTTAAATTTATAGACGAAAATTTCTCGTATATAAAATAAAAATTTTATAAATAATAATAGAGTAGGGCTTTGTAAATTTACAAAGCTAAATTTATTTTCTATTTTCGTCTAAGACTTTTTGCATGCTCTCTCTAGTCGCCTCTAGCCAGTTCTGTTTTGAGGTATCGACTAGATCAAGACAAAAGAGCTTGATGTCAGCCTTTTTAAAGCTAAATTCTTTCACTTTCATCGCATCGCTTCCAACGATCACGATAGGCTGAACCTTTAAATTTAGCTTTTCAACTAGCAACTTCGCACCACCTTTAAATGGTAGTAGCTCTTTGGTTTGAGACCTTGTGCCTTCTGGAAATATCGCTAAAACACGGCCATTTTCTACTCTGTCTTTTGCTTCGCTTAAAAGCTTTATTAGCGAGTGTTTATTTTCTCGCTCGACTGCTATCATCTTAGGAAGGCTCAAAATTTTACCTATGATCGGGATCTTGCCTATCTGTGCTTTTGCGATCCAGCATATATTTTTAGGATGGATCTCTTCAAGTGCGATGATATCAAGCATGCTTTGGTGATTTATCAGCAAGATATTTGCTTCGTCGCTAAATTTACCGATCACTTCAAGCTTATATCCGCCAAAAAATCTCTGCGATCTGCCCCAAAATTTTCTTATGGCTCTATTTTTAGAGTTAAATAGCCACATGAAAAATACGACAATAACGACGCTTATCACAAATTCAATAGAAAAGAAAAAAGCTCTAATTTTTGACAAGATCACCCTTTCTTACCCAGCCGATTTTGCCGTCGCTAAATAAAATTTTTGAGTAGTCATCTTTTGTGTCTAAAATTTCAACATTTTCATTTTTACGAGATGTATAAAAAACGGTTGAATTTTTAGTTGGCAAGATAGTGACGCTCACATCTGGCTTAAGCACTGCTTTGCCAAAAGGATTGTAAGTGTAAATTCCAAGTGCGATAAAAATGGCCGCTACAAAGAAGTAGCTTAGCTTTCTACGCCAGATCGCTAGCAAGATAAAGATAGCGACCAAAGAGTAGATCGTGATATCTTTGTAGGTGCTAAATTCGCTTTGTTTTGGATTTAGACCGATTTGCGTGCTAACCTCGTCCTCTTCGACGCTCACAGGCAATGAAAAGCTCTCAAATTTAGCTTTTTTTAGGTTGTAGTAGTTAAAGTCAAGCGTCTTTTTGTTTGGCTTAAATACTGCAAAATAATATGCACTTTGCGAATTAAAGTCGCCGTTTATCGTATCTACGCCTTGCTTTAGGATCGTTTTGTTTTCGATATTAAAGGCGCTTAGATCGACATTGTTGCCGTAAATTTCCACGACCATGATGTTGTTTATATCATCAAATTTAGTCGTTTTAAATTTCTTTACCTCAAGGTTATCAGCGACGATGTGGTTGTAGTTTTCGTCGCTTCTAAGCTCTTTTAGCTTTGGTAAAAAGATGTTTATGTTTGAGTTTTGATAGTTCTCACCATTTCTTTTTAGATCCAAGCTAACTCGTAAAGTCTTTGCGTCAATGCTAGTTGCTTCAAGGTAGAAAGTGCCGATATATTTGTTTTCATCGCCTTTTACCCATTGAAAATTCTTCTTATTTAGCCATTTGATATTTGTCTCATCAAGCTGTGTCTCAAACTCAAACTCAAGGTCACTTTGCGTATCAGCCACGATCTCAACGCTAAAAATTTCTCCTACTACGACATTTTTAGGGATATTTGTCGCTTTTAAAAGGAGGTCTTTTATCTTGATCTTGTCATAGACTTGATTATCAGGGACGCTGATGTCTGGTTCGTTTGTCGGGACGATATTTCGCATCTGCTCTGGAGTGATACGCTCTGGCTGTGGGGCGATAGAGCGTGGAGAGACGAGCTTTCTTGATATATCTTCTTCGCTTGGAGTCTTTGCTTGCGGCTTTGATGCTTGGCTATTTACAAATTTATCCTCTCTTGCCTCATCCATCATGTCAAAAACGCTGACTTCATCAGTGTTTGCGGCAAATAAATTTAGCGCGAGTAGGGCGATAAAAAGTGTTCGTTTTACCAAACTAGCCCTTTTAACATCTTCATGCCATCATCTGTGCCTAAAATTTTCTCGCAAGCGCGCTCTGGGTGAGGCATAAGACCAAAGATTCTCTTACTCTCATCGCAAATCCCAGCTATGCTATCAACTGAACCATTTG
This sequence comes from Campylobacter concisus UNSWCS, assembly GCF_000466685.1. GTDB lineage: Bacteria > Campylobacterota > Campylobacteria > Campylobacterales > Campylobacteraceae > Campylobacter_A > Campylobacter_A concisus_A. The sequence continues at coordinate 90,177 of NZ_ANNG01000003.1, read as the reverse complement.
GATTTATCTCATTGCCGTTGATGCCACAGTATTTTAGTAAGACTTGCTCGTTGTCATATAGGCTTTTTAACGTCTCTTCGTCGGTGTAATAGTTGCCCTCGCCGTGAGCGATGGGGATATTTACCACTTCGTTTTTAGCTAAATTTGCTAGGAATTTATTGTTATTTGAGATTACTTTTAGGTGGTGGTATTTTGAGACAAAATTTAAATTTTCATTTCTTCTCATCGCGCCTTTTAAAAGTCCAAGCTCAAGAAGCATCTGAAAGCCATTGCAAATTCCTAAAATGTAGCCGCCTTTTTTCGCATGCTCTTTTACAGCCTGCATTGCTGGGCTAAATTTAGCTATCGCAGCCGTTCTTAAGTAGTCGCCGTAGCTAAAACCACCAGGCAAAACGACTAGATCAGCATCGATCTTATCTTCTTTGTGCCAGATGATATGCGTTTGGCAGCCAAGTAGCCCAAAGGCGTGAGCTGTGTCTTCTTCGCAGTTTGTGCCAGGAAAAAGTATGATCGCTACTTTCATAGCACGATCTCGTAGTCTTCGATGACGGTGTTTGCTAGAAGCTCTTCACACATCACTTTTAGCTGCTCTTTTGCTTTGTTTTTATCGCTTTCGTCGATGTCTAAAACGATTTGTTTGCCTATCCTGACATTTGAAACACCGCTAAATCCAAGCGAATTTAGCGCGTGCTCCACTGCCTTACCAGCAGGGTCTAAGACCCCACTTCTTAATGCTATATTTACGACAGCTTTCATCTTTGTCCTTAAGAAAGAATTCTTCTTAAAACTTCTTCGTAAGCTACTTTTACGCTACCAAGGTCTTGTCTAAATCTATCTTTATCAAGTTTTTCGTTTGTTGTCGCATCCCAAAATCTGCAGCTATCAGGGCTTATCTCGTCAGCTAAGATGATGTTGCCATCTTTGTCGATACCAAATTCAACTTTAAAATCAACTAGTTTTAAATTTCTCTCTGCAAAGAATTTAAATAAGATAGAGTTGATCTCTCTTGCTGTGTGTCTTAGAGTTTGAAGATCTTTTTCGCTTTTTACTAGACCCATGATGATGCAGTGCTCGTCAGTAACTAATGGATCGTGCAAATCGTCATTTTTGTAGTAGAACTCAACAAGTGTAAAAGGTAGAACTGTGCCTTCTTTTATGCCAAGCCTTTTGCTAAGTGAGCCAGTAGCGATATTTCTCACAACAACTTCAAGAGGTATGATCTCGCATTTTTTGACCACTTGCTCAGTGTCGCTGATGGTCTCAACAAGGTCAGTCACGATACCTTTGCTCTCTAGCAGTTTAAAAAGCTGAGTAGAGATTTTGTTATTTAGTGCGCCTTTGCCAGCTTCGTTGCCTCTTTTTTGAGCGTCAAATGCTGTTAAATCGTCTTTAAATTCAGCCACAAGTAGATTTGGATCGTCTGTGGCGTACATTTTCTTGCCTTTTCCCTCGTAGATAAGCTCTCTTTTTTGCATGTTGTTCTCCTTTAGATTATTGTTGTTTTATCTTTAAAATTTTGATCGTATCAATCGCTGTTTTTAACTGAATATCTTCATCAACTTTTTTCTGTGTGATTATATTTTTATCATCTTTTGCTTCAGTTTTATTGCCTTCACTTGTTGGATTTATCTTGTTTAGCTCGCTTTTTAGGTGTGCTTTTAGTTCGCTCTCTTTGATGCTAAATGCGCTATCATCACTTTGTGGCACTTTGCCAGGATGCACGACTACATCAGGCGTTACGCCAACAGCTTGGATAGTTCTGCCACTTGGTAAGTAGTATCTTGCGATGGTTAGTCTTAGCGCTTCTGTATCGTCTATTGGTAGGATCACCTGAACGCTGCCTTTACCAAATGTGTTTTCACCGATTATCACCGCACGCTTATGATCTTGTAATGAACCACTTACGATCTCGCTAGCACTTGCACTTCCGCCATTTACAAGGACAACAAGTGGGAGTTTTGATAAGGTTTTGCTAGCGCTTGCTTTATACTCTACATTTTCAGATGCATCACGACCTTTTTGAGAGACGATTATGCCGTTATCTACGAAAAGATCCACTAGATCAACAGCTTGATTTAAAAGACCGCCAGGGTTGTTTCTAAGATCAAGTATGATGCCATTTGCTTTAGGATGCTCTTTAATCGCATCTTTTACCTTTGTGACGACGTTTTTGTCGAAATTTGTGACACGTATATAAAGGATGTTTTCATTTTCTATCATTTTTGCATAGACAGACTCAACCTTTATAAGATCTCTTATAATTTTTACGTCAAATGGCTTTTGCTCGCCTTTTCTTAAGATCGTAATTGTTATCGGAGTTTTTGGCTTGCCGCGCATCTTATTTACAGCTTCATCTATCGTTGTGCCGATAGTTGAGTTGCCATCGATCCTTAAAATGATATCGCCAGCTTTTATGCCTGCTTTATCAGCTGGAGTGTCCTCGATAGGCGAGATAACGGTTAAAGCGCTATCTTTCATGCCAACTGTTATGCCAAGCCCGCCAAATTCGCCGCTTGTTTGCACCTGCATATCTTTATATGCTTTTTCATTTAAAAAGCTCGAGTGAGCGTCCAAATTTTGCATCAAACCAGCAATGGCTTTGTCGATTATCTCTTTAAATTTAATGTCATCAACGTAGTATTTTTCAACAGTTGAGATGGTTTTTGTAAGTTTTGAAAGTGCTTCAAGTTTCGCACTCGCCTCATCTTCAGTTTTAGCAAAAAGCGCATTTACTGCTACGCTTGAGATGAGTAGGGCGCCTGTTATTTTTAGCGCAAAAGATCTAGTAAATTTATTCAAAATATCTCCTATATTTTTTGGCTCAATTTTATTAACATTTGGCTAAAAAAAGCATAAATTTAGCCTTATATTTTTAGCTTTTGTCTATTTTTAACACAAATTTATAACAGCAAATTTTAGCAATTAAATAAAAAGAGTGACAAATGTTATAAAAATACTTGACAATATAAGACTAAAGTTATATAATGCCACCATTATAAAATAACTTAAGGAGCTTTAATGGCTGACATAACAGAAAATTTAACAGCGCAGATGCAAGAGACACTTGAAAAAGGCGTTAGCTTAGCGATCTTTTCTAAAAATCCACAAGTTGTGCCACTTCACGTCTTTTGGGCTTTGCTCGCTGATAGCAATTCTATTTTAAATCAAGTATTTAATAAGATGAACATAAGCAAAGACGCAGTCGAGCTTGAGATAAAAAGCAAGATCTCGTCACTACCAAGCAGCTCAAACGTCACAAAAGATAACGTTTCAGTTTCAAGAGAGCTTATAAATTCACTTGAAAATGCAAAAGCTTTAATGGTAAGCATGGGCGATAGCTACATAGCTATTGATACATGGATCATCTCGACTCTTGAGCTTAGTGAGATCAAACAAATTTTAAGTAAATTTTGCGATATCTTAGAGATCAAAAAGAACCTTGAGAGCATAAGAGGCGGCAAAAAGATAGATAGCCAAACTGGCGATGATACTCTTGATAGCTTAGAGAAATTTGGTATCGATCTAACGCAAAAAGCCCTAAATAAAGAGCTTGATCCGGTCATCGGGCGCGATGAAGAGATCACTAGAATGATGCAAATTTTAATAAGAAAGAGCAAAAATAACCCTATCTTGCTTGGTGAGCCAGGCGTTGGTAAAACAGCTATCGTTGAGGGATTAGCTCAAAAGATAGTGGCTCGCGATGTGCCAACAAGCCTTGCAAACAAGCGTGTCATCGCACTTGATATGAGCGCAGTTGTAGCTGGAGCAAAGTATAGAGGCGAGTTTGAAGATAGGTTAAAAGCTGTCATCGACGAGGTTAAAAAAGCTGGCAACATCATACTTTTTATAGATGAAATTCACACCATCGTTGGAGCAGGTGCGAGCGAGGGCGGAATGGACGCTGCAAATATCCTAAAACCAGCTCTTGCACGTGGAGAGCTTCACGCTGTTGGTGCGACAACATTAAAAGAGTATAGAAAATACTTTGAAAAAGATGCAGCGCTTCAAAGACGTTTTCAACCAATAGACGTAAAAGAGCCAAGCGTAAATGAGGCACTTCAAATTTTACGTGGTATAAAAGAGCGTCTTGAAGTTCATCACGGCATCACGATAACAGATAGTGCGCTAGTTGCCGCTGCAAGGCTAAGCGACCGCTACATCGCAAACCGCTTTTTGCCAGATAAGGCGATAGACCTTATAGACGAGGCAGCAGCTGAGCTTAAGATGCAAATAGAGAGCGAGCCATACGAGCTTTCAAAGATAAAACGCGAGATCGTAACGCTTCAAGTAGAAAAAGAAGCGCTAAAGATGGAGGATGCGGATAAAAATAAAGAAAGACTTGGCGAGATCGAAAAAGAGATAGCTGACCTAAATGAGAAAAAGCTAGCGCTTGATACTAAATTTGAAAACGAAAAGGCCGTTTTTGGCGGAATTTCAAAAGCAACAAAAGAGATCGATAGCTTAAAATCACAAGCTGAGATAGCAAAAAGAAATGGCGATCTTCAAAAGGCTGCCGAGATAGAATACGGCAAAATAGCTGACGCTAAAAAGCACAAACACGAGCTTGAAGAAAAATGGGAGCACATGAAAAAAGAGGGCGTGCTTCTTAAAAATCAAGTCGATGAAGAGCTTGTAGCTGAAATTTTGAGCAAATGGACTGGAATTTCAGTTAAAAAGATGCTAACAAGCGAAAAAGAGAAATATCTGCGCATCGAAGAGCATCTAAGAGAGAGCGTTGTCGGTCAAGATGACGCACTACACGCACTTGCACGTGCTGTTAAGAGAAACAAAGCAGGGCTAAATGAGGGTCAAAGGCCGATTGGTTCATTTTTATTTCTTGGACCAACAGGCGTTGGTAAAACTCAGTCAGCTAAGGCTTTGGCTAAGTTTTTGTTTGACGATGAGAAGGCGCTTATCCGCTTTGATATGAGCGAATATATGGAAAAACATAGCGTGAGTAGGCTTCTTGGTGCGCCTCCAGGATATGTAGGTTACGATGAGGGCGGTCAGCTAACAGAGGCAGTTCGCAGAAGACCATACTCAGTCATACTTTTTGACGAGGTTGAAAAAGCTCACAAGGATGTATTTAACATACTTCTTGGCATACTTGATGACGGACGCGCGACTGATAATAAAGGCGTAACGGTTGATTTTAAAAACACGATCATCATTTTAACTTCAAACATCGCTTCAAATTTCATAATGGAGCTAAAGGGTGAAGACCGTGACGTGGCTGTTAAAAACGAGCTTAAAAACTACTTTAAGCCTGAGTTTTTAAATAGGCTTGATGATACTATCATCTTCAATCCTCTAAACGAGCAAGGCTTGATATCTATCGTTGAGATCATGTTTAAAGAGCTTGAAAAAACTCTTCACAACCGCGGTATCAAGGCAGTTTTAAGCGAAGAGGCTAAGAAATTTATCGCAAAAGCTGGCTTTGACATAGTTTATGGCGCAAGACCTCTTAGAAGAGCGCTTTATGAACTAGTTGAAGATAAGATCGCTGATATGATCTTGAAAGATGAGCTTGAAAGCGGTGATGAGATCACCATTGATAGCAACGGCGAGAAGATCATCATTAAGAAAAAATAACTTCAAATTTACTTGGCAGGTTGGATCAACTTGCCAAGCCTCGCATAAATTTAACTAATATCCTTATTTGATCTGTAATAAAATATAAAAAACAGCACGCAAAGTATCGCTACAAAGGCAAAAACTATCAACGTACCATCTTTAAATGAGCTTAAAAACATGCCATTTGTATTCATACCAAAAAAGCCAGTGATGAAATTTAGCGGCAAAAATAGAGCCGAAATGAGCGTCAAGAGGTAGATATTTTTATTTATCTTGTCGTTTTTGGCACTTTGTATAAATGTATAGATATCCTCAACTCTATAGGCGTATTCGTTGGCTATGGTTTTAAAGACACTTGCTTCATGGATGCTGTTTTTAAGCTCTTTTTTTAGCCCTTGCTGCTCACTTTGACATATTGCAAGTGCTTCATAAAAGTGCGAAATGCTATTTTGAAATTTTCTGATCTCATACTTTAAAAAGTGGTGTCTTTTTATAAATTTCTCAAAATTTTTTTGACTAGCATAAATTTTCTCATACTCATTTAGCTCGTCTTGGTGCTCTAAAATTTTATTTGCATATTCGTTACAAATCCCCTTAATAGCTGCTTCAAACGCGCTTTTGTCACATTCATGCTCAAGATCTTCTTTGTAAATTTTGCCATCTTTGAATAAAAATTTAAAAACTTGCTTTTGCGATGATGAGATGAGCGTGATGTAGTCAAATGCATTTCCATAAAAATATCCACAAAGTGCGCTTTTATAGCTCATCTGCGCTCCTTTTTGCGTAGAAATTTCGCTTAAATTTAGCAAATTCGCCGACCTCTATCGCCTCTCTCATCTCTTTCATCAAATTTAGATAGTAGTGCAGGTTGTGAAGGCTTGCTAGTCTAAAAAAAGTTAGCTCTCTTGCCTTAAAAAGGTGGTTTAGATAGCCTCTGGAGTAGCGCTTGCAGGTGTAGCACTGGCAAGTTGGGTCTATCGGTGCGTGGTCGTTTATAAATTTGGCTGATTTTATATTTATCTTGCCAAAGCTAGTAAAAAGCGTGCCGTTTCTTGCGTTTCTTGTTGGCATGACGCAGTCAAACATATCAACGCCGCGTTCGACATTTTCGACTAGGTCCTCTGGCGTGCCAACGCCCATTAGATAGCGAGGTCTTAGCTCATCCATAAATGGCATAACCGCCTCAACCGTCTCATACATCGCCTCGTTGCTCTCGCCAACACTTAGCCCTCCTATCGCAAGGCCGTCAAATGGCATCTGATTTAAGGCTTCAGCGCAAAATTTACGTGCCTCATAGTCGGTGCCGCCTTGAACGATACCAAAGATATTTTGCTGCAAGCCAACGCCCTTGCTTTGCATAAATTTATGATAATCAATCGCCTCTTTTGCCCATTTTATCGTTCGCTTTATACTTAGATCTATTCTTTTTGGCTCAGCAGGCAAAGCCACTAGGTCATCAAGTATCATCATGATGTCGCTGCCTAGGTCATACTGCGTGTCAAGGACGGATCTTGGCGTGAAGTAGTGCGTGCTGCCGTCGATGTGGCTTTTAAATTTTATCCCGCCATCGTCATTTTTGGTGTTTGACCTAAGCGAAAATGCCTGAAATCCGCCGCTATCAGTCAAAAACGAGCGATCAAATTTAGAAAAGCCGTGAAGTCCGCCAAACTCACGCACGACCTTGCTGCCAGGGCGCAGATACATGTGGTAGGTGTTTGCTAAAATTATCTTTGCGTCTAAAATTTCACTCATATCAAAGGCATCTAAGCTTTTAACTGCGCCAACTGTGCCAACTGGCATAAAAACTGGCGTTTGTATCACGCTGTGAGCGGTTGTTAGGACGCCGCGCCTTGCGTTGCCATCTTTTTTTATAACTTCAAATTTCATCTAAGTCCTTAAATTTTTTTGATTTTTTATTTTAACAAAATTTATAATATAATCCAGAAATTTTAAGGCAAAGGAACTTTTTGCAAAAGAGGAATGATATCGTTTTTACCGAAGCAAACGGCACTGCGACCATAAAATTTGCAGGCGAGTTTAGCTACAAAGAGGCTAAAAATTTACAAAGCATTTTTAAAAAAATCCAAAAGCTTAACGGCAATGTTAAATTTGACTTTAGCGAGCTAAAGAGCATTGACTACGCTGTTTTGATCCTTTTAAAAAACACGCTAAATGGCAAGAAATTTGAGATCATCACAAATGACGAGAAGATAAAGGCTATGATTGATCTTTTAAATGACGAGAAGATCGATTTTAACTACATGCCACCGCACAATAGCCTAAATTTTTTCTCACGCCTCGGTGAGAAAATTTGCGAGGGATTTGTAAATTTGCTTGAGTTTGGCTCGTTTTTGGGCGAGTTTTTGATAAAAAGCGTCAAAATTTTCCTTAATCCTGCAAATTTAAGGTTTAGAGAATTTAGCAACTACATAAAAGATGGTGGCGTAAATGCCGTTTTCATCGTCTCGCTCACCGCTTTTTTGATAGGCGTCGTGCTTGCTTATCTTGGTAGTGCGATGCTTGCAAGCTTTGGGGCAAGTATATTTATAGTAGAGATCATGGGCATGCTAACGCTTAGAGAGGTGGCACCGCTCATCGCTGCTATCGTTGTGGCAGGCAGGTCGGCCTCCAGCTTTACTGCACAAATTGGCGCTATGAAGCTAACTGAGGAGATCGACGCGATGAAGACGATGGGCTTTGAGCCATTTAACTTCTTGGTGCTGCCGCGCATCATCGCCATGGTGCTTTGCGTGCCAGTTATCATCTTTATAGCTGACGGCATAAGTATTTTAGGGCAGATGATCATTTGTCAAACGATACTTGATATCAGTTTTAGCGACTATTTAAATAGATTTCGCGAGATTGTCGAGCTTAGGCACTTTGCTGTTGGTATGATAAAAGCGCCGTTTTTTGGCGCTGTAATAGCGATCATTGGCTGCATGAGAGGATTTGGCGTTAGTCAAAACGCCCAAAGCCTAGGCACTATGACAACGGTTAGCGTTGTAAATGCGATATTTTGGGTCATCGCGCTTGATGCATTTTTTGCGATAATTTTTATGTGGCTAAAGATATGAACGAGATAATAGTTGGAAAAAACATAACGACAAGTTATGGCGATAAGATAATGCACGATAACGTGAGCTGGAGCGTTAAAGAGGCTGAAATTTACGGCTTTTTAGGCGGCAGTGGCACTGGTAAAACCACACTTATGAAGACGATGATATATCTAAAAAAGCCAAACAAGGGCGATATCACCTTTGATGGCGTTAATATATGGAAAAGTAGTCAAGAGGAGCAGCAAGAGATAAAGCTAAAAAGTGGGACGATGTTTCAGTTTGGAGCGCTTTATAGCTCGATGACGATCCTTGATAACGTGGGCGTTTTGCTCCATGAGTACTCTAAATTTAACAAGCGACAGATCGATGAGATAGCGATGTTTTGGATACAAAAGGTGGGGCTTAAAAAAGAGGTATCAATGCTCTATCCAAGCGAGCTAAGTGGAGGTATGAAAAAAAGAGCTGCACTTGCAAGAGCCTTGGTGCTAAGTCCAAGAGTGCTATTTTTAGATGAGCCAAACAGCGGCCTTGATCCTGTTAGCTCACGCCAGATGGACGCGCTCATAAAAGAGCTTCGTGATAGCATCGGCGTAACTGTCGTCATGGTGACGCATGATGCGGATAGCATTTTTGATATTTTGGATAGATTTTTGATAATAGATAACAAAAAAATAGCCTTTGAGGGAGATATAAAAGAGCTTGAGCATCTTGAAAATAACCCGCTTGAAGAGCTATTTAAAATGAGGAAAAAGTAGATGGAAAATAGAAATTCTTATACCATTGTCGGCATGTTTTTCATAGCCTGCCTTACAGCGTTTGCCATATTTATCTGGTGGATGACTAGCAAAAATAACACAAAGGTTGATTTTAAAGAGTATTACATCCACACAAGTGAGCTGCCAAGCGGGCTAAAGGTTGATTCTACGGTTAAATTTATCGGCGTGCCAGCTGGAAGCGTTAGCGATATAAATTTTGTCGATGACAAAAATGCTCTTATAAACATCACGATGAAGATAAGAGAGGATCTGCCTATCAAGGCTGATAGTGTGGCTAGCATCGAAGTTCAGGCTATTAGCGGTGTGGCTAGTATAAATATAAGCCGAGGCACGAAGGATTTTAAACCAGGCGATAAGCCTATCTTAAAGCTTGAAGAGAGCCTTCTTTCAAAGCTTGGAAACAACGCTGAGAACATCACTTTAAAGATAAATCAAACCCTTGATAAAGTTGATGGATTTTTCTCAGCTGAAAATATCTCTCACATCGAGTCAATCCTAAGAAATATCGATAAATTTACTCAGGTTTTAACCGATGAAAATGGCTTAAGCGAGGTTGATAGCATCGTTAAAAATGTAAAAAATTTCACCGACAGCCTAAACAAAACAGACACAAAAGAGCTTGCTAAAAATTTAAACACGCTAATTGCAAGTGCAAATTCAGTTTTCAAATCAGCAAATTCGGCTGTCACTGGATATAGCTCGCTTCAAGATATCGTTACCCAAAAGGTAAAAAACGGCGAGTATGACCTTAGAAACACGGTCTCTCCGCTGCTTAGAGAGGCCAGCGAGTTTTTAAATGGATTTGACAAGACGCTACGTGAGTTTAGAGGTGCGCTTCAAAGACTTGAGGACAATCCTTACGAGTTTTTCTTCACAAATCCAGTGCCAAATGACAAAGGAGATAAAAAATGAGAAATTTAATCTTTCTAGCGGCTGCATTTTTATTTTTTGGCTGCTCGCTAAAGACCGACGTGCCAGTGGCAACTATGTATGAAATTCACTACTCAAACAAAGAGTGCTCAGCTGAAAACAAGCAAAAAGAGCTAAAAAATGTCTTTATCGAAAACGTAAGTGCCCTTGATATGGTCGATACCAGAAAGATACTAATCGTCGCTGAAAACAATAAGATAAGATATTTGACAGACGCTAAATTTGTCTCTGAGCCAAGCGAGATGATCTATAAGTCGCTTGTAAAAGGACTTTACTCAAACTGCGCTGCAAAGCCGATATTTTCGCCAAATGCAAAGGATCTTAGGCTAAAAGTTAGCATCATCTCACTTCAAATAAGAGGCGATAAGGCCGAAGTTTCGCTAGCATATGAGCTATTTAACGCAAACACCTCGCTAAAATCAGGCATGATCACAAAAGAAATTTTCTGCCCAGATCCAAGCTCAAGCACCATTTTTGAGACGATAAACAAGGCTGCAAATTTAGCTATCGATACTTTAATCTCTGAAATAATCTACTAAAATTTTCTTAAATTTTTTGGCTGTGAAAGCTTAAATTTACAGCCAAAAATAGCTTATTTTAAAGACCTTTTGTTATAATGCGGCTTTAAAATACGGAGAATTAATGAAGAAAATTTTAATAATCGCTGGTGGAGCTTTTGCAAGAAATTTTTTAGATAGACTTCTTGGAGCAAAGTCAAATTTACACCACTACATCGTTGTTTCGAGCGAAGACCTTAGCCAAAAGGCAAATTATGAAAATTTCACATTTTATCAGTTTGATCCAACGAGCCTTTCAAAGCTAAAGAGCATAAGTGATGGCTATTTTAGCCAGTTTTGTATCGTAAGCGAGAACAAAAATGAAGCGGTTGCTGTTTATGAAAATTTAAGACAGATCAGCACAAAGACTGAGACCATTTTTATGAACTCGTGGGAGCTTGATGAAAGGTGCAAGGAGACTTTTGCAAGCGATAAGCATCTAAGCGTAGTTGATATCAGAGATATCGCAGCTTCAAGGCTCATGGACTATCTGCCAGATATGCCTGTATATGCTGATAATATCGGCTTTAGCGAGGGCGAGATCATGGAGGTTAAGGTGCCTATTGGCAGCTCATATATGTATCGCCATGTAAGCTCGATCGCTCAAAAAAGATGGCGGATAGCGCTTATTTACAGGGGTGCTGAGATCATCTTGCCAAAGCCAAACACAATGATCCAGCCAAGCGATATCTTGCTAATCGTTGGCGATCCAAACGTGCTTCAAAACGTTTATCGCTCGATAAAACGCGAAAGTGGGCAGTTTCCAAGTCCATTTGGCAGCAACATCTACACTTTAATCGATATGAGATCAATGAGCAAAGAGCGCGTTAGCAAGCTCATAAAAGATAGTCTATATGTGCATTCAAAGCTAAATAATAAACGCCTTATTTTTAGAGTAATAAACCCAACTTTAGGCGAAAATTTAGAGACGCTAAAGGCGATAAAAGAGAAAAATATCCTTGTTTTGATGGATTATTTTAATAGCGACAATAAATCGATAAAAGATGACGTTTTAAAACACGACATCGGACTGATCATAAGCGACGATAGATACTTTTTTAAATTTCAAAAGCTATTTTACGAGCTTAAAATCCCAGTGCTAAAAACGGGCAAAATTTTGCTCTCAAATGTAAAAGAAGGCGTGATACTGGGCGATCAAAGCCAAGAGGTAGAAAATCAATCAGCTGTCATTACAGACTGCTGCGCGCAGCTTGATTTGGAGATGAGATTTTACTATTTTGATAACAAACATAGCGACGATGAGGCGCTAAAAGAGCACTTTGAGAGCATTAGCACGCTCTTTTCAAAGCGCATAAAGATAGAAAATCACAGCCTTAAAAACCCGCTTGTAAAGCTAAAAGGCACAAATGATCTGCTTCATTTTGTGATGTTTAGTAAGAGCGTGGCAAATGGTAGTGCTTTTGCCTTTTTATCGACAAATTTAAATAGACTTTATAAAAAACTAAGCCAAAACGCACAGCTTTTTGTGCCAGTAAGTGAGTAGAAAATGCAGATAAATTTAAACCTTAAGGAAAAGGCGTCAAGCTATAAAATTTATATAAATGAGCTTGAAAGATTAGAGCTAAAAGGCAAGGTTGGCATCGTCACAAATGCCAAAGTGGCGGGGCTTCACCTTGAAAAGCTACTTAGCGTTTTGAAGTGCGATGAGAAATTTATCATAAGCGTGCCAGACGGCGAAGAGTATAAAAATTTAACAACGATAGAGCAAATTTTAGAGCAGCTTTTTGTTAGTAAATTTGACCGCTCATCTACGCTCATAGCCCTTGGCGGCGGCGTCATAAGCGATATGACTGGCTTTGTGGCAAGCATATATGAAAGAGGGATAAGCTTCATTAATATCCCAACCACGCTTCTAGCGCAAGTCGATGCTAGTGTGGGCGGAAAGACTGGAGTAAATAATAAATTTGGTAAAAATTTAATTGGCTCATTTTATCAGCCAAAGGCAGTTTTTTGCGAGATAAATTTCTTAAAAACATTGCCAAAGAGAGAATTTGCAGCTGGCGTGGCTGAGGCTTTAAAGATGGCGATAACCTTTGATAAAGAGATGTTTAGCTGGCTAAAGAGCGTAAATTTAGACGATGAAAACTTGGCAAAACTCGTTGAAAAGTCGATAAATTTAAAGGCTAGAGTGGTCGAGCAAGATGAAAAAGAAAAGGGTCTAAGAGCCATCCTAAACTACGGCCACACCTTTGCTCACGTCATCGAAAATGAGACAAACTATAAAGAATTTTTACACGGCGAAGCGGTGGCGATAGGTATGAATATGGCAAATCGCCTAAGCGTTAGACTGGGTCTCATGAGCGAGGCGCAGGCAGAGGAGATAAGGCAGGTTTTAGTGAAATTTGATCTGCCTGTAAGCTATAAAATAGAAAATGAATATGCATTTTACGAGGCGTTTTTTATGGATAAAAAGACAAAAGGTGATAAGATAAATTTCATAATCGCAGATAAAATCGGCAGTGCGATCATCAAAAATGACGTCAAAAAAGAGGACGTTTTAGAAACTTTGAGAGAATTTAAATGAAAAAGATCCTAGTTTTTCTACTTTTTTGCTTTGCGCTTTATGCTGAAGAGAACGCTACACTTGAGCAAAATGTCTCACAAAATTTACAAAATAGCGAGCTTATAAAAGAAATTTCAAACCTAGATAACTCCCTAAAAAACAACATCTGGATCACAAGATACGCCAACTACAACACCTATCAAAAGCTTCTTGATGAGCTAGAGCAAAATGAAAATGAGCTTAAAAAGCTTGATAAAGGCTCGAAAAGAGGTGGCGATCTCATAAAGAGAAGTCAAACTCTAAAAGAGCAGATAAATTTGCTAAAAGAGTATGAGAAAACGCCATTTTCAAATATGCTAGCAGCCCCAGAAATGGAGACACCACCTAGGATAAATAGCCCAGTGGCGCTGGTATCTGGCTTTTCATACATCAAAAAGATAAGAAGCGACAAGATCGAGTACCAAAGGCACATCAAAGAGCTTGACACCTTGCTTGAAAAGCTTGAAGCAAAAGAGAATTTGCTAAATAGGCTAAATTTGATAGATGACAGCGAGCAAAATAGAGCAAGTCTAAACCTTGCAAAGCAAGAGATAGGCGACTTCAAAGCGGCAAAACAGATCGCTGATACCACTTATAGCGTCTATGAAAAAAGGGCAGATGAGGCGATAAATTTGACGACATCTGACATCAAGGCTCAGTTTTTAAGCATGGGCTACACAGCCATCGTCATCCTTTTAACGATCGGACTAACGTTTATCGCTAAATTTATCGTTAAAAGAACGATCACGGATAACGAGAGATTTTACACGGTCAATAAATTTTTAAACGTGCTAAACATCACCGTTATCATTATAATTTTGCTCTTTTCATACATCGAAAATGTCACATATCTAGTAACCGTGCTAGGTTTTGCCTCAGCTGGTATCGCCATCGCGATGAAAGATATGTTTATGAGTATGCTTGGCTGGATGGTTATCATGTTTGGTGGCACGATCCACGTGGGCGACCGCGTCAGAGTCTATCACGACGGTAGTGAATTTGTGGGCGATGTGATAGATATTTCACTGCTTCGCCTAACCGTTTTTGAAGACGTTAGCTACTCGACCTATAAGACAAACCGCCGTGCAGGTAGGATCATCTTTGTGCCAAATAACTACATCTTTACAGACCTCATCGCAAACTACTCGCACTACGGCATGAAGACCGTTTGGGACGGCATAGATGTCGTGATAAGCTTTGATAGTAACCACAAAAAAGCCGCCTATCTAGCAAAAAATATAGTAAAAAAATATTCAAAAGGCTACACTGACATCGCAAAACGTCAGATGAACAAGCTAAGAAGCCAATACAGCATCAAAAATCCAAACGTAGAGCCAAGAATTTATACATTTTTTGAGCCTTATGGTATAAATATCTCATGCTGGTTTATGTCCAACTCATACGCCACGCTCGCTCTTAGAAGCACGATAAGCGCGGAGATCATCGAAGCATTTTTGGCTCACGATGATATCAAGATAGCTTACCCAACACAAACTATGTTTATAGGCAAAAAAGAAACGCCAAGCGATCACGTAGCTCACGCTGAGCAAGAGGGCGAAAATATCTAATGCAAAAGATATTTTTTAAGACATTTGGATGCCGCACAAACATCTATGACACCGAGCTTTTAAAGAGCTACATCAAAGACTACGAGATCACAAACGACGAAGAGGTCGCTGATATCGTCGTGATAAACTCATGCACCGTGACAAATTCGGCTGATAGTGGCGTTAGAAACTATATAAACGGCGTAAAAAGACGTGGCGCAAAGGTCATACTAACAGGATGTGGTGCAGTTAGCAAGGGCAAAGAGCTTTTTAGTAGCGGCGTCTTTGGCGTGCTAGGAGCTAGTAAAAAGAGCGATCTAAACGAGCTTTTAAAACAAGAGAGGCCATTTTTTGAGCTTGGGAATTTAAACTCAGTCGATAAAAACATCGTCACAAACTACGAAAATCACACAAAGGCCTTTATAAAGATACAAGAAGGCTGCAACTTTAACTGCAGCTACTGCATCATCCCTTCAGTGCGCGGCAAAGCTAGAAGCATGGACGAGGCGATGATACTAAAAGAAGCTAGAATTTTAGCTCAAAATGGCTATAATGAGCTCGTCTTAACTGGCACAAACATAGGCAGCTACGGCAAAGATACAAATAGCTCTCTTGGCAAATTGCTAGCAAATTTAGGCAAAATTTCAGGCATCAGACGCATAAGACTTGGCAGTATCGAGCCAAGCCAGATAGATGAGAGTTTTAGAGAAATTTTAAAAGAGGAGTGGCTGGAGCGTCATCTTCACATCGCACTTCAGCATACAAGCGAGGCGATGCTAAAGATCATGCGCAGGCGAAATAACGCATTTAGCGACTTAGAGCTTTTTAATGAGCTTAGCTCCCTTGGCTTTGCTCTGGGGACTGACTATATCGTGGGTCATCCAGGTGAGAGTGAAGAAATTTGGGCAGAGGCGGTGGAAAATTTCAAGAAATTTCCTATCACACATCTGCACGCTTTTGTCTATTCACCTAGGCGTGATACGCACTCGGCGACACTAAAGAGCGACGTAAGTGGCGATGTGGCAAAGGCAAGGCTAAAGGTTTTACAGGGCATTGCCTTTAAAAACAATGAAAATTTTAGAAAAAAACATAACGGTGCTTTAAAAATTTTAGTCGAGCAAAAAAACGGCGACTTTTACGAGGGCTTTGATCAGTTTTACAACAAAGCTAAAATTTCTAGTCAAAACGACATAACAAAAGAGTGGTTGGAGGTAAGCGAATATGAAATTAAGCCAGATGCCAATTATGCAAAAATTTAAATTTAACAAAAAAAATATCCTGATAATAGCCGCTATGGCTCTGATAATAGCGCTACTTTTTGCTGTGAGTAAAGAGCCACGAAACATCACCTACTCGCAATATATGCAACTAATGGATGGAAATTTCATCGATAAAGCGGTCATCGACGAAGATGAGGTCATCCTCTATGCACAAAATAACCGCTTTGTCATCATAAAAGAGGGCATAGATATAAAAGAGCTCATCAAAAAGGTCCCAGTCGAGCGAAGCGTGCAGTATATCACGCCTGGCATGGTTTGGGGAAGCATCATCTTTGTTTGTCTTGTGCTTTGGTATGCATATATTTTTAGGGCTATCAAGAAAAAAGAGGAGAGCCTTTTAAGCAAAAAGGACGGCGCTTTTGAGATAGAAAGCGTGCTAAATCAAAATACGATGCCAGTCATTTCAAACGTGAGATTTAGCGATGTAGCGGGCATTAGTGAGGTCAAAAGCGAGCTTAGCGAGATAGTTGATTTTCTTAAAAATCCGCAAAAATATAGAAATTTTGGTATCAAAATGCCAAAAGGCGTGCTAATGATCGGCCCTCCAGGCGTTGGTAAGACGCTTGTGGCAAAGGCAGTCGCTGGCGAGGCAAATGTGCCGTTTTTTTACCAAAATGGCGCAAGCTTTGTGCAAATTTACGTCGGCATGGGCGCAAAAAGAGTTAGAGAGCTCTTTAGCAGAGCCAAATCCTACGCACCATCAATCATCTTTATCGACGAGATAGACGCTGTCGGCAAGAGCAGGGGTGGCACTAGAAACGACGAGCGAGAAGCCACGCTTAATCAGCTGCTAACCGAGATGGACGGCTTTGAAGATAACTCTGGCGTCATCGTCATAGCCGCAACAAATAGGATCGAGATGATCGACGAGGCGCTACTTAGATCAGGGCGCTTTGATAGGCGTATATTTTTGTCAATGCCTGATTTTAACGACAGAGTGGCTATCCTAAACACATATCTAAGAGATAAAAACTGCGAAGTGTCAGCGGAGGATATCGCTAGGATGAGCGTTGGCTTTTCTGGTGCGGCACTTAGCACGCTTGTAAATGAAGCAGCGATAAATGCCCTAAGAAACGGCGAGAGCGTGCTTAGGATGAGAGACTTTGAGGCTGTTTTAAACAAGGTCTTGCTCGGCAAGAAAAAGGTGCTAAGCTACAGCGAGAGCGAGAAGAAAATTCAAGCCATCTATCAAGGCGCAAAGGCGCTAAGTGCTTACTGGTTTGATGTGAAATTTGAAAAAATTTCGCTCATTGAAGACCGCTTTATGGCGACTGAGCAAGAGATCGAGTCAAAGTCACAGATGCTCTCACGCATAAAGGTTTTAATCGCTGGTATGTGCAAGCTCGAGATAGATGAGAACGACATCTTTTCAAACTCAAGCAACGATCTAAATTTGGCAAAAGAGATCGCTTCAAAGATGGTTTATGAGTATGGCATGGGAAATTCTTTCGTGCCAAATCCAAACGATGTGGAAGAAATTTTAAAACAAGCAAAAGATGAGATAATGTCCTTTTTAAAGGGCACAAACGAGCAGATCGCAAGGATAAGCTCGTATCTGCTCGCTTATGAAAGCGTGGATAAAGAGACACTTGCTAAAATTTTAAATGAAAACTACTAATAAAGGAGAAAAAATGAAAGCAAAAATAGGAATTCTAACTATGTCCGATCGCGCAAGCGAAGGCACATACGAGGACAAATCAGGCCCAGCGATCAAAGAGGTACTTGATGGCTGGATAGTAAGCGAAAGAGAGTATTTTTACGAGGTGATCCCAGATGAGCTTGATCTCATAAAAGAGAGGCTCGTGCACATGATAGACGTGCTAGGATGCGACCTTGTGCTAACTACTGGCGGCACAGGACCAGCAGTGAGAGATGTCACTCCAGAGGCTACTGAGGCGGTTTGCGAGAAGATGATGCCAGGCTTTGGCGAGCTAATGAGAGCTGCGAGCTTACAATATGTCCCAACAGCGATCCTATCGCGTCAGACAGCTGGTATCAGAGGCCACGCGCTAATTATAAATTTACCAGGTCAGCCAAAGGCGATAAAAGAGTGCTTGGAGCCGGTATTTCCAGCGGTGCCATACTGCATTGATCTTATAGAGGGTGCATTTATCGAGACTGATGAAAATGTGATGAAAGTTTTCCGCCCAAAACAAAAGAAAATCTCGTAAATGAGTTTGACAGATAGCCTAAATTTAAAAGCCACTGCCTTTGCAAATAGGTGGCGGCTTGTTATTAAAATTTGGCTTGTTTTTTCTTTTTTATCCTATGCGCTGGCCTACTATCTTGGGTTAGAGGTCTTTGGCTTTATCTCTGCTATTTCTATCTTTGGCTGTGTTTGCCTGCTAGCCTTTAGCTCACTTCTTTGGTTTATCGCTAGCCTTGTATTTTTGCAACCTTTGGTATTTTTACTGCTTGAAAAATTTGATGAAAGCATTACTGTTTATGCTTTAGCCTGCTCAATTTGGCTGCTTGTCTGGATCACTTTGTCGCTTGTGGTCGATGATAAATTTGCAAGACTGGGAAATGACATCTTGCTAAAGATCACTCGTATAGTTCTTGTTAGCGAGTTTGCCTTGCTATATTTTTTTAACTACAACAGCAGCTTTGGCATAGAGACTTTAATAAAGTCAAATTTGACAAAGTCGCTGCTTTTAGTGCTAAACTCCTATATGTTGCCATCGCTTGTTACGCTACTTATATTTGATATAAAAACATATATCGCTAGCAAAAATGAGTAAAATTTTATGTATTATTTTATGTAATTTATACTAAATTTAGCCGTTTTTGCTCTTTACTATCTTTTTTATAAGCTCCATATCGCCGCTCATTGCTAGACTCATAAAACAAATGCCGTTTGCGCCAGCTTTGATAGCCTCTTTATAGTTTTTGCCATCTAGTCCGCCAAGTGCGTAAATTTCTTTATCAAAGTTTTTTAGCTCGCTTATAAAATTTAGCCCTTTTGGCTCTAAGCCCGCCTTGCAAGAGGTGGCAAATATATGAGAAGCAACGAGCACATCGGCGATAGAGGCTGAAATTTTAGCCTGCTCTAGGTCGTGAGCTGGGGCGTAAATTTTGGCTGTTTTTCTAAATTCATCCAAAAAAACGCCGTGATTTTTAAAAAATTCAAGCTGCGCCGAAGTGAACCAAAAGTCGCTTTTTAGCTTGCAAGCTACGTCAAAAAATTGATTAATGATAAATTTCTTGCGGTAGTTTTCACAAATTTGAGCCACAACCCTAGCAAGATCATAAAATTGAGCCTCGCTTAGCCCCTTTGCACGAAGCAAAATTTCATCCACGCCAGTCTTGCAAAGTAGCTGAATTCTCTTTAAAAAGTCATCGCCCTCATAGCTTTCAAAGTCGGCTACGCAGAGAATTTTAAACATAGACATACTCACTCATCAAGGGTTCTAGGCCGTTTGCTTTTATCATAGCATTGATCTCATCCACACTTCTGCTATCACTTATCTCAAACTGCTCGTCGCCCTTTTTCTCTTCGCCGTGAGCGCCGATGCTCACTTTTACGCCAGCGCTTATCTTGTTTGCGGCGATATTTACGGCGTTGTCGCGAAATTTCGCCTTTTCTCTGGTTGAGATCGTTATGCTAGCTGTTGGCATGAAAATTCTATAAGCGCAGATCACTTGTAAAAGCTCGCGCTCGCCCACGTCGCGGGGATTGATGCGGTCGTTGTTTATGATAGGGCGAAGTCTTGGGCATGAAAATGCGATCTCGGCGTGCGGATACTTTTTTTGAACTAAGCTTGCGTGAAGTGCCGTAGCAAAAGCATCAAGTCTAAAGTCATCTATGCCAAGAAGTGCGGCAAAGCCAACTCCTCTCATACCTCCAAGAAGCGCTCGCTCTTGCGCATTTAAGCGGTATGGGAAAATTCTTTTATTGCCACCAAGGTGGATTTTTTCGTATTTTGTGGGATTGTAGGTCTCTTGAAAGACGGTCACGTAGTCTGCGCCACTTTTGTGAAGCAGGGCGTAGCCCTCAGAGTTTAGTGGATAAATTTCAACCCCAACGACTTTAAAAAATTTCTTTGCCAAAGCGCAGGCATTTGCGATGTAAGTGACACTTGAGTTGGTCTCGCTCTCGCCAGTTAGGATCAAAATTTCTTCTAAACCGCTCTTTGAAATTTCTCTTAACTCCCTTGTGATCTCCTCGTCGTTTAACTTTGCCCTTTTTATTTTATTGTTGGCGTTAAAACCGCAATAAACGCAGAGGTTATCGCAGTAGTTTGCTATGTAAAGCGGGGTAAAAAGCGTGATGTTTGAGCCAAAATTTGCCCTTGTTTTTGCTTGGGCGAGTTTGGCTATTGGCTCTAAAAATGGCGCTGCAGCAGGCGAGAGTAGGGCTTTTAAATTTTCAAGAGAGCAGTGCTTTGCATTAAGAGCTGCTTTTACGTCAGCCTCGGTGTAAATTTCTGGCTTATAGTTCGCTCGCTCTTTTAAAATCTCATCCATAATGTCGCTGCCAACATCCTGCATGTGAGGTAGCAGCTGCATGTGGTCGGTTCTTGCAAATTTCATCAGTCTAAAAATCCAGTGAGCGGTGATGAGGCATTTGCGCTTTTGCTCTTTGCGCCAAGGCCTGCTAGATAGGCGTTGCGACCAGCGATGATCGCCTCTTTAAAGGCTCTTGCCATGAGCGGGATATTTTTAGATGAGGCGATGGCTGTGTTTGCCATGATCGCAGCCGCTCCCATCTCCATCGCTTCGCATGCTTGTGAAGGCCTGCCGATGCCAGCATCAACTATGATCTGCGTATCAAGCTCGTTTATCAAAATCTCAATAATATCTTTAAAAACTAGCCCTTGGTTTGAGCCAATGGGCGCAGCTAGAGGCATTATGCAGCTTGCTCCTGCACTTAGCATCGCTCTTGCGGCGTTTAGATCTGGAAACATATAAGGCATTGGCACAAAGCCGTCATTTGCCAAGGCTTCGCAGGCTTTTATGGTTTCAGTGTTGTCTGGAAAGAGAAATTTAGAGTCAGTGATGATCTCTATCTTAACAAGCTCGCCACATCCAAGCTCACGTGCGAGCTGGGCGATACGAACAGCCTCTTTGGCATTTCTAGCGCCACTTGTGTTTGGCAAAAGCGTCACGCCTTTTGGGATAAAGTCAAGTATATTTCGATCTTTACTCTCGTTTATGCGCCTAAGAGCAAGGGTTAAAATTTGCGCTCCAGCCTCATTTATGGCTGAGTCGATGAGCTCGTGTGAGTACTTGCCAGAGCCAAGGATAAAGCGGCTTTGAAACTCCTTGCCGCCAAGGATCAAACTATCACTTTGCACTTACGCCTCCAAGCCCATAAGTAGTCTAATGGCTAAATTTGCCTCGTGGTTTGCGCAGACTGCGACGCGCGGCGCCATGAGCCCTTGACCGATCTTCGCCTCGTTTGTGAGGTCACCGCAAAGATAGACATTTTTGGCAAATTTTATGGTTTTTATGAGATTTGAGCTAAAGTATCCAGCCATGCCAGAGGCGCCGATGATCTTTTTATCTTTTAGGCTTGTGCCAGCTTCGTTTAGTATCATCGCCTTGCCAGCGACATTGTCAAAGGCTTCGCATAAAATTTCGCATTCGCCAAAGACGCTAGCTACGTTTTTTTCGTCCAAAAATATATCGTGTGTTTCGACCTCGACAAAGGGATTGACGTCATTTATCAGCTCTTTAAGCGCCTGCGTCTTTTTCAAGCCGATGTGGTGGACAAAATACTGCTGGCGGTTTAGATTGCTTGGCTCAACGACGTCAAAGTCGGCAAGTACTAGCTTTTTTACGCCGACTCTTGCAAGGCTTAGTGCGATATTTGAGCCAAGACCGCCAAGTCCAGCCACGCCGATCACCGCCTTGCTTAGGGCTAAATTTAGCTCAGGGCTGTTTCGTGAGGCGATCATCGCGCGTAAAACTTCACGCTCAGGCATCACGCCGCGCCTTATAAATACGACGTTTGAGTCATCTTTTAGCTCGCTATCTTCTTTTATAGCAAAGCCATCAACGATAAAAATGTCTGGCTCTGTCGCGTTAAATTTCTCTAAAAATTTATAAATTTCACTCTCTTTATCGCCAAGCGCAAGCTCTTTTAACTCGCTAAGGCTTTTTACTGGCACCTTAAATTTTGCGCCGTTTAATACAATCTCTATCATTTTCTCCTCATCCACCGCCTACTAAAGTGACGATCTCATAAGCTTTGCCCTCGCTCATGAAGCGCTCACGCCAAAGCTTTTTTGGCAAAATTTCTCCGTCTCGCTCAAGGGCTATAAATTTAAGCTCATAGCCATTTTGAGCTAAAAATTCATAAACGCTCATATCGTTTTCAAGCTCGAAATTTTTGCCATTTAGTATAAATTTGATCATTAAATTTTGTAGCTTTTTACAAAATTTGCGATCCTCTCGATCGCTTTTTTTATGCTCTCGATGTCGGTAGCAAAAGAAATTCTAAAGTATCCCTCCATACCAAAGCCCACACCTGGCACGGTCGCTACGTTCGCCTCTTCAAGCATCTTTTTGCAAAATCTAAGTGAGTCGCCGTCCACATTTTTACATTTTACAAATAGATAAAACGCGCCATCAGGCTTAACTACGCTTAGCCCAGGGATAGCATTTATCATTTCAACTGCCACGTCGCGTCTTCTTTCATACTCTTTTCTCATGTTTTCGATATCTTCGTCGGTTTCGCCAAGAAGTGACGGGATAGCGCCTATTTGCACGATCGAGCTGATGTTACTTGTGCTTTGGCTCTGAAGCTTTTTGATGCCAGCGATGAGCCAGTCCATTGAGCTTGCTATATAGCCAAATCTCCAGCCAGGCATCGCGCCACACTTGCTTAGGCCATTTATCGTGACCGTTCTTTTAAAAAGATCCTCGCTTACGGAGGCTACTGCGTGAAATTTCTTGCCGTAGATAACTTTTTCATAAATTTCATCGCTTGTGATGATGATATCAGTACCCTTTAAAACCTCGCCAAATGCCGCGATCTCCTCTTTTGTATATACAGCTCCAGTTGGGTTTGTCGGGTGATTTAGTGAAAAGACTTTTGTTTTTGGTGTGATCGCTTTTTTTAGTTGCTCGGCTGTGACTTTGAAATTTGTGCTCTCGTCTGCTTCGATAAAGACAGGCACGCCGCCACAAAATTTAACGATCTCAGGGTAGCTCACCCAATATGGAGATGGGATGATGACCTCGTCGCCTGGGTTGATAAGCGCTTGAAATACATTAAAAAGTGAGTGTTTTGCGCCGATATTTGTGACTATTTGATTTGCTTTATAGTCAAGTCCGTTATCTCTTTTTAGCTTTGCTCTAATGGCGTCTATGACCTCAGGTAAGCCTGGTACTGGCGTGTATTTGCCGCTTTTGCTATCGTTATCAAGTGCGTTTTTTACAGCATCTCTTATCTTTTTTGGAGTCATAAAGTCAGGCTCGCCAGCTGAAAGTGAGATCACATCGATGCCAGCAGCCTTCATCTCTTTGGCCTTTGTGCTGATCGCTATCGTGATCGACTCGCTTAATGTTTGCATTCTGTTTGCTAGTTGCATTTTCGTCCTTTTTAGTTGATTGTCTTTAAGTAGCTATTATCATTTAAAAATAGATAAAGTTCGCCCAAAATTTGCTTCTTTTGTGTTTCATTTATCAGAGTTGATTTCTCTAGGCGCTCATTTAGAGTGTCTTGTATCTCGTAGATATCGTAGTCCATGTCCTCCATGATATCAAGGATCGACTGGCTCTCTAGTAAATTTGTAACCTTGTAGCCATCACTTGTTATCTCAATGGTAGCTTCTGTCGGATGAGTAAAGAGGTTGTGCTTCATGCCGATCACCTCTTGATATGCACCAACTAGGAAAAATCCCAAGAAATAATCCTCCTTCTCCACATCCACGTCGTGCAAAAGCAGTGGGTTTTTCTCGTCATCATAGCTGATCTCGCCGTCGCTATCGCAGGTGATGTCCCAGATCGAAGCTGGCATGGTAGGGCGCTCATCAAGCCTGTCAAGTGGCATGATAGGGAAATTTTGTTTTAGTCCCCAAAAGTCTGGCAAGCTTTGAAAGATCGAGAAATTTAGCAGGTATCTCTCTTGAACCTCTTTTTGAATTTTAGTTAGATCGCTTGAGTTGCTCTTGTTGCCAAGCATCACGACAGCTTTTTTACTAATGAGCCTTAAAAGCACCTCTGCGTTTGATCTATCTTGCAGATCGACATAGCCTAGGTCAAAGAGCGTGAGGATGCTTTCTGTGTGGTGGATGGCGTCGTGCAGGTATTCTAGGGCGTTTGAAGGCTTGATTGACTTATAAAGATCAACTAGCTCGGTTATCAAATTTGGATTGTTTTTCTTTAAATTTAGCTTCTCTTCGGTGTATTCTTGAGAAAAAAGCTCAAGCACAGGAGCAACCAAAAGTGCGTGAGAAGCGGCGATGTAGCGACCTGACTCGATGAAAATATCTGGCTCGATCTCCTTTTTTTGCTCGCTTATGGTTTTAAGCATATAAACAACGTCGTTTGCGTATTCGTTTAGCGTGTAGTTTCTGCTGCTCTCTTCTTTAAACTGCGAGTACTCGATCGCAAGGCCACCACCTAAATTTATAGCTTTTAAATTTGTTGCACCCATTTTTCTAAGCTCAGCGTAGATGTTGCCAGCCTCGATGAGTGCTTTTTTGAGCGGATGGATCTCGCTTATTTGAGAGCCGATGTGAAAGTGTATCATCGTGAAGTTTTCAAGCAAATTTGCCTTTTTTAGCATCTTTACAGCTTCTATTAGCTCGGTTGATGTTAGGCCAAATTTAGAGTGTATGCCTCCACTTTTAGCCCAAAGTCCCGATCCTGTCGAGTGCAGTCTTACTCTAAGTCCGATCTTTGGTTTTGGTTTAAAACGCTCTTTTGCGATGGCGATTATCGCTTCAAGCTCGTTTAAGCCCTCGATCGTTAGTGTGATGTTATGCCCCATCTCAGCGGCTATAAAGCCTATGTTTATCATCTCTTTATCTTTAAAGCCATTTACCGTTATAGGCGCTTTGTCGTTGTTATAAGCCATAGTTAGAAGTAGCTCAGCCTTGCTACCAGCCTCGAGGCCGTAGTTATAGGGCTTGCCAAGGCGTACTAAATTTTTTACAAAGCCTGGATATTGATTGACCTTAAGCGGGAAAACGGCGTTAAAGCTGCCTTTGTAGGCAAACTCTTTCTTTGCCTTTGCAAAGCTTGCGTGGATCTGCTCGATCTGCTTTTGGATAAGGTGCGGAAATCGAAGTAGTAGCGGCCCTCTGTAGCCATCGTCCCTTATCTCTTTTACGATGTCGATGATCGCTGGCTTGCTAGCTTCGTTTATGCAGACTTTGCCATCTTCTATCACAAAATTTGAATTGCCCCAAATGCTAAGTCCAAAATCATTCATCCCAGCTCCTTTTCAAGCTCATCTAAATTTATCGTTTTTTCTTCTTTGGTTTCTAAATTTTTATACCAAATTTTATTCTCTTTCATCTCATTTTCGCCCACGCAAAGGAAAATTTTTGCATTTTTATTGTCGGCATTTTGCAAATGTTTTTGAAGTTTTTTGGCTTCATAAGAAATTTCAACCTGATATTTTTTGCGAAGTTTTGAGCCAAGATTATAGATAAAATCAACATTCGCCGCATCAAGAGCGCAAAGATAAACTCCGTCTCGCTCATCTCCAGCTTCACCTAAAATTTCCATTATCCTCTCAACGCCCATCGCAAAACCAACGCCATAACTTGCTCTACCGCCAAGATATTCAACCAGCCTGTCGTATCTGCCTCCGCCTGCTACTGCGCTTTGTGAGCCGATCTCGTTGCTTATAAACTCAAACGCCGTCTTGCAGTAGTAGTCCAGCCCACGAACGAGCTTAGTGTCTATCTCAAATTTAACGCCATTTGCCGTTAAAATTTCTTGCAGTTTTGCAAAATCAGCCTGCGCCTCATCGCTTAGACTATCAGTGATCACTGGGGCGTTTTTATAAATTTCTTGGCAGCTCTCAACCTTGCAGTCAAGCACGCGGATAGGGTTTAAAAGCTTGCGTCTTTTGCAGTCTTCGCAAATTTTATCGTCATTTTCATCTAGAAATTTAACAAGTTTTTCTTTGTAAGACTTCATCGAGCTCTCGTCGCCAAGTGAGTTGATCTTTAGGGTTGTTTTTATATTTAGTCTGTTAAAAATTTCGCTCACCATCAAGATAATGCTCGCATCCTCATAGACGCTGCCCTCGCCAAAGCACTCACAGCCAAACTGGTGAAATTCTCTCAAGCGGCCTTTTTGTGGGCGCTCGTAGCGAAACATCGAGCCATGATAAAAGCAGCGTTTTGTTACATTTGCCCTGTCAAGTTTTGCCTCGATAAAGGCTCTAACGACGCCAGCCGTGCCTTCAGGACGCAAGCAAACATCGTTGCCGCCTTTGTCTTCAAACTGATACATCTCTTTGCCAACGATGTCGCTACTCTCGCCGACACTTCTTTTAAAAAGCGCCGTCTCCTCGAGGTGCGGGGTCAAAATTTGCTCATATCCGTAGTTTTTTGCGACTTCCTCGCAGGTTTTGATTATCTGTGCGTAAAGTTTTGCGCGAGCTGGAAGCATATCTTTCATGCCACGAAGTGCCGTTATCATCGCATTATCCTTTTTATTTTTTGTGATTTTACTTAAAATTTATAAAATTTTCTATCTCTTTTGAAATTAGCTCTATGCTTTTAGATGCGTCTATAAAAAGCGTTTTAAAGCCATTTTTGATAAGAATTTGCTTCATCAGGCTTTGCACTTTTAAAAGATACTCTAGCCCGCGAGCCTCGATCTTATCGCTTGTGCCTCTTGCTTTTAAGCGCGAGCTTATTAGCTCATGGCTTGCTTCAAAAAAGATGATCTTATCTGCAAATTTATCATTTAGTGCAAATTTATTAAGCTCTAAAAGCACGTTTTCATCTAAGCTTTCATCATTTGCCAAAGCGTAGGCGATGCCAGAGATAAAGCCTCTGTCGCTTAAAATCAGTTTGCCTAAATTTGGAGCAACCAGCTTTTCAAAATGCTCAGCTCTGTCAGCTAAAAAGAGTAAAATTTCAGCCCTTTTGCCTATTTTTATGCTTGAGCTTAGTAAAATTTCACGTAAATTTTCACCAAGCTTTGTGCCACCAGGCTCTTTTGTGACGATGGCATCGCTAAATTTAGAAGCTAAAATTTCTATCTGCGTGCTCTTGCCAACGCCGTCAATGCCTTCAAACAAAACATACATTTTACGCCTTTAAATTTTTAAGAATTTTTGCTGGCACTAGATTGCTCACATCGCCGTCATGGCGCAAGACTGAGCGGACGATCGAGCTTGAGATGAAGGCGTTGTTTAAGCTTGGCATAAGATAAACCGTCTCAAATTCGTCCCAAAGTGCGGCGTTTGCATAGCCTATTTGTAACTCATACTCGAAGTCACTAACCGCGCGAAGCCCCCTGATGACGGTGTTTATGCCGTGCGATTTAGCAAAATCAACAAGCAAGTTATCAAAGCCAAGAACGCTTACGTTTTTTAGCTCACAAACCGCCTCTTTTGCCATCTCGATGCGCTTTTCGTGTGCGAACATCGGCTGTTTACTGTCACTTTTGGCAACTGCGACGATTACCTTGTCAAAAATTTTTGTAGCCCTTATGATAACGTCTAAATGGCCGTTTGTTATGGGGTCAAATGTCCCTGGATAGATGCAAGATTTTTTCAAATTTGCCACCTTTTGTAAAGATTATTTTCGATTTTTAAGGCATCAAGCCACTTGCCGATGATGAAATTTTCCATATCCTGAAGGCTCTTTATGCCTGCGTAGTAACCTAAAACTGGCGGAGCGATGGTAGCTCCAAGAGATGAGAGCAGCTGCATCTGAGAAAGTGCGATCGCAGAAAATGGCATCTCTCTAACGCCCAAAACTAGGGTTTGTCTCTCTTTTAGTGCGACACTTGCGGCCCTTGTGATGAGCGTGTCGCTTATGCCGTTTGCGACCTTTGCTAGCGTGTTGGTAGAGCAGGGTGCTATGATCATAGCACCCGTGCCAAATGAGCCAGAAGCTGGACCTGTGCTAAGGTCTTGATCATCATAAATTTTCACGCCAAGCTCATTTAAATTTAGCTTCAAATTTTCTTCAGCTTCTAAGACCTTCATAGCATTTTTACTAACTATGACATGCGCCTCACAACTATCTTTGGCGGCATTTACTAGCTTTAGAAAAAGCCCAGCCCCGCTTGCTCCAGTGGCTGCAAAAACTACTTTTTTCATCTGATAACTGCCTCGTCTTTGCCTGAAACTGTGGCCTGTAAAATTTTATTTTCTCTTGTTCTTATCTTTATCATATCGCCTAAATTTCCATCTTCAAGTGCCTTTACCTCGGCGATTATCTTGACGCCACCTTCGCTTAAAACTGCATTTAGCATTTGACCTTTTTTGACTAAACTAATGGCATTAAACTGACGTTTGGTTAAAATTTCACCGCTTCTTATCTGCACTTTTGTGACAAGCGTTGAGGCGCTAAGTCCAAAGAGTGCGTCACGTGGCCATTTGCTAAACTCGATCATCATTGGTTGATAGTCAAGCAAGCTTAAAATGTGGTTTGTATTCATTGAATTTATGGCGATAAAAACTGGCATCTTGGCGTTAAAGCTAAATTTAAAATAAAGGCTCTTTAAGCTTAGATCAACGTCCTCAAATGAGGCTCTAAAGACGCCTTTTTGGCTATTTTGATCGTTTAAAAATATATTTTTAAAAACTAGATCCTTGAAATTTGCAGGTAGTTTGTTTTGCGGGCTGATGCTAAGATCGCTCACGCTGATGCCTGGATACTCGTTGCTGATCTCTCTTAGAAACTGCATCTGAATTTCATCCATGATAGAGCAGTTTTTCACAAAAGCTACGCTGCCGCCGCTTTTGTCATTATATGTTTTAAAATTTGCTGTTAGAATTTCATAGAGTTTTTTGCTATCTATCTTGGCAGCTCTTTTGCCCTCTAAGTTTAAAATTTCATTGTCTTCGCCTTCAAAGCCAAAAGTGCTAAGTGAAATTTGATCATTTACGACGCAATACATCGGATAGATGCTGACTTCATTTGCAAAAAGTTTTGTGGAAAGTAAAAAAATGAGTATAAAAAAGATGGAGCGGGAAACGAGATTCGAACTCGCGACCCCAACCTTGGCAAGGTTGTGCTCTACCCCTGAGCTATTCCCGCAATCAAAATGAAGTCCGCATTTTATCAGATTGTTTTTCATTTGTCAAGGATTATGGAAGTTTTATAAGTGAAATTTCACTATTTTGTAAAATTTCACCTTGATCAGGGCTAGTTATCAACACAAAATCACTCTTTAATATATGATTTATCATGCCTGAGCCATATTTTCCGCCATTTGTCGCTATAAATTTACCATCAGCTACATTGCCAAATATTGCATTTGCTCTGCCTGATTTTACCTTTAGATCTTGCGAATTTACCGCCTTTTGCACTTCAAAACACTCGCTTTTTAGAAGTGGCAAAACAAGCATCATCGTGCAAAGATAAGCAGCCATAGGGTTGCCAGGCAAGATAAAAACAAGCCTGCCATCTTTTTCATAAGCCTTGCAAGGTCTGCCAGGTCTTATGTCAAGGTGCGAGAAAATTTCGTTGTATCCAAGCTCACTTAGGGCTATCTTCATAAAGTCAGCCTCACCAGCGCTTGCTCCACCAGAGCAGATAACAATGTCGTAGTTTGCAGCGTTTAAAAATGCTTGTTTTACGGCATTTAACTCATCTTTTATGATACCAAGATATGAGCTTTTTTTACCGATTGAGCTTAAAAGTGCGGTGATGCCAAGTGCGTTTGCATTGTAAATTTCATCCTCGCTAGCTCTTTGCCAAGGCTCGATGATCTCGTTTCCGCTTGAGTAAACTGCGATGCTTGGTTGCTTTTTCACATCTATAAAGCTTATGCCCTGAGCTGCAAGCATCATCACGCTTCTAGTGTTTAAAATTTCGCCACTTTTTAGGAGAATTTTGCCTATTTTTGCCTCTTCGCCTTTAAAGCGGTAAGCCTCGCCTTTTTTAAGCTTAGCTGGTGCTTTTACGAACTCACCCTCAACCACGCAATCTTCAAACCTCATGACAGTGTCAGCGCCCTTTGGCATCTTTGCGCCAGTCATTATCTTCACGCATTCGTTTTTGCTGATAGCTAGCTGCTCTTTATCGCCTGCAAAGGCACTTGCGATTATCTTATAAGGTTCATCTTTTTCATCAAATTTAACCGCAAAGCCATCAAGCGCTGAGTTATCAAAGCATGGCAGGTCTTTGACTGCTATCACGTCATTTGCCAAGGTTTTGCCAAGAGCCTCGCTGATGGGTAAAATTTCACTCTCATTTTTTGGTTTAAATTTAGCTTTTAAAGCCTCAAGTGCGTCATTTACTAGCATTTTTACTCCTCAAGCCTAACTATTTTTGCCCCAAGGCTTTTGAATTTCTCCTCCAGCCTCTCATAACCTCTATCAAGGTGGTAAATTCTATGTACCAAGCTCTCGCCATTTGCGATAAGAGCGGCTAGTATCAGCGCTGAGCTTGCTCTAAGGTCAGTCGCCATGACATCAGCTGCATTTAAATTTGCAGGGGCATAAACGCTTGCGATATGGCCGTTTAAGCGGATATCAGCGCCCATTCTAGCTAGCTCACTAACGTGCATAAAGCGGTTTTCAAAAAGCCTCTCATCTATCGTGCTAACGCCATTTGCTGCAAGACAAAGCGCCATAAACTGAGCCTGCATATCGGTTGGAAAGCCTGGATACTCAGTCGTTCTTATCTCGACTGGTTTTATCTCATTTGTAGGCAAAATCGTGATCTTATCGCCGTCTACTTCGATGCCAAAGCCCATCTCTTCAAATTTATTTAAAATGGCCGTCATGTGCGTAGCATTTGCCTTTGTGACTGAAATTTTGCTATTTGTGATAGCTCCAGCGCAAAGGTATGTGCCAGCCTCGATCCTATCAGGGATGACCTCGATATCACAAATTTCAAGTAGCTTTTGACCGCTGCCAGTGATCTTTAGCTCGCTCGTGCCTATGCCTTCGATCTTTACGCCACTTCTTGCTAAAATTTCACAAATTTGCACCACTTCAGGCTCAAGTGCGACGTTAAAAAGCTCTGTTGTGCCGTGCGCTAGAGCAGCTGCCATGATGATGTTTTCGCTGCCAGTTACGGTGATCTTGTCAAAAACGATCTTTGTGCCTTTTAGTCCATTTGGCGCGGTTGCGACGACGTAGCCTTGCTTTATCTCGATATTTGCGCCCATTTTCTCAAGTGCGCTTAGGTGCAGATCAATAGGTCTTTGTCCGATCGCACAGCCTCCAGGAAGGCTCACTTCGCAATGCCCAAAGCGCGCTAGAAGCGGACCAAGCGTTAATATAGAAGCGCGCATCTTTCTAACGATGTCGTAGTTTGCCGTGGTCGAATTTACGCTGCTCGTGTCGATACTTAGTGAGTTTTCACCTTTAAATTCGCACTTTGCTCCAAGATTAACTAGCAACTGGCAAAGCGTCTTTATGTCAGCGACATTTGGGATATTTGTTAAATTTATCTTATTTTTAGCAAGTAGGGTTAGGGCGATGATAGGTAGGGCGGCATTTTTGGCTCCACTGATCTTTACTTCGCCGCTTAATTTGGCATTGCCTTCTATTTTTAAATAGTGCATCATTATTTTTTGCCTTAAGAAAATATATTTTTTGCCGATTATATTGTTTTTAAACTTAGAGTAAAGAAAACAGGGCGCTATTTTCGCTTTATTTACATTTAAGAGTTAAAATTACGAAAATTAATTATTTTGGATAAAAATATGTTAAGTTTAATAAATAAAAGAATATTTTTTGCACTCTGCATTGCACTTTTTACAGGTTGTTCTTTCACTTCAAACGAGCCTAAAATCCCACAAAATGACTACAATCAAACCGCCTCTACAAATGGTAACTTTAGCAGGCAAACTTCTGGTGAGCTTTTAGACGAAGATGACGGCAGAGCTGATAAAGAATTTGGTTCATTTTTTAAAAAATACTTAAACACTAGAGCAGGGGGCGACTGCTCAGGCTTTGTATCTATCGTAAATGCAAAATATAAAAATATGTATTTTGATGAAAAAACCATCAATAATTACTACAGCAAGGGTGGCAGAAAGTCAAAAGCCATCTACAACTTCTATGAAAGCCAAAATTTGATCACTCATAAAAATCCAAAAAAAGGCGATCTTATCTTCTTTTCAAACACCCTTGGCAAAGGCATACAAAAAAATAAAGACAAGAAAAACGTCACTCACGTTGGCATCGTGACAGCCATACTTCCAGATGAAACGGTGAAATTTATCCACAACTCTGGCGGCAGGATAATCCACAGCTATATGAATTTAAAACAAAAAAACACACACCTAAAGGGCGATAAAGAGATAAATAGCTACGTTGTAAGGTGCTCAAACGCTAGCTGCCTAGCGGCAAACAGATTTGCTGGGTATGGCAAAGCTAAGTAGCCCAGCTACATTTGCGCTTATCCTTTTAAATTTAGCTGCATTTTTTAGCCTCACCTTTCTGCATTCGCGTGAGCTATGGCTAGCACTTGGTTTAAATATCTATTTTTTAGAAAAACTCTATTTATTTCAGCCCCTCACATCTATCTTTATGCACGCAGGCGCAGGTCACTTGCTTATGAATATGCTCTTTTTATATCAAGTTGGCACGATGAGCGAGCTATATCTTAGCACGAAAAAATTTATCATTTTTTATATCGTTGGCGGCGTTTTGACGCAAATTTTAAGCTTTATTTATATATATTTTGCATTTGAAAATGAGAAATTTATAAATTTAGTCGGTGCAAGCGGCGCTTTGTGTATGCTCTTTGGTATGCTGGCGACCTCGGTGCTTTACTCTGATAAAAAGGCGTGGTTTGGCTACTTTGCCATAGTTGTCGCCATGAGCTTTTTGCCGCTACTTATGGGCATAAATGTCGCATGGTATGCGCACTTTATAGGCTGGGCTGTCGGCTGTTTGTATGCTAAATTTTACTTAAAGAGAGCAGATGAGATTTTTTGATGAGATCTGGGACATTTTAAACGATGGCGACGTGGAGCTTAAATTTTTAAAATTTGAGCTATTTTACGAGAAATTTAGATCAAATTTGGATATTTGTTTTGATGAAATTTCTGCGCCAAATGAGCTAACTACCCCATGTTACGCTAAATTTTGCGACGTCGTTAGCATGAAAGAGCTAAACAAAAAGGTAAAACCAAAAGATAAAAACCTAAATTTCATCCACTCGGTTGCTCACATCGAATTTAGCGCCATTGACATCGCGCTTGATGCTTGTTATAGATTTAGAGGGCTGCCAAGAGAGTTTTACGAGGACTGGCTGGAGGTGGCTGAGGATGAGATCAGGCACTTTTGCATGATAGAAAATTTACTCACAAAGCAGGGCGGCAGATATGGCGAGTTAAGTGTGCATGATGGCCTTTTTATCGCACTTCAAAAGACCTCAGACAAGCTCACTAGTCGCATGGCGCTACTGCCAAGATATATGGAGGCAAATGGGCTTGATGCAAACGCTCACATCATCAAAAGACTAGAAGGCGAGGGCGGGCAAGAAGAGCTCATTGAGTGCCTAAAAGTCATCTTAAAAGAGGAAGTCTCTCACGTTTATAAGGGCGATAAGTGGTTTAAATTTGCCTGCAAAAAAGAGGGCGTCAATGAGAAAAGCTACTTTGACATCATCTTAAATTTATATCCAAATTCATTTAAAAGTATGAGAGAGATCAACGAAAAGGACCGCTTAAAGGCTGGATTTAGCGAGGAAGAGCTTAGTTGGATAAAGAATTTCTCAAAGGAGAGATCATGAGCAAAATTTACTTCATAAGGCACGCAAAAGCAGTTGATGAGAACAAAGACGGCGCAAAAGACGCTTCAAGAGAGCTTAGTCCAAAAGGCAAAGAGGACGCTAAATTTATGGCTAGCAGGCTAAAAATGTATGACGTGATGCCAGGAGCTATCTTTTCAAGCAGTGCTAAAAGATGCGAGCAAACAGCAAAAATCATCGCTAAAACTTTAAAATTTAAAGAAAAATCCATAGAGATAAAAGATGAGCTTTACGACATAAGCTTTGAGGATCTTTTGGAGTTTGTAAGAAATTTAGATGAAAATTTAGATGAAATCTTCATCATTACGCACAATCCTAGCATAACAGAAATTTGCGAATACCTAAGCGACTCATCGATTGACAATATCCCAACTTCAGGCATTTTTTGCATAGAATTTGAGTCTGAATTTAAAGAGCTAAAAGAGGGCAGTGCAAAAGCTCTGTTCTTTGACCACCCAAAGAAACATCAAAGATAATTCTTAAAAAACGCTACAAAACTGATTTTAGAAAAGTAAAAAAATAGTTATCAGCTTGTTTTTGTTTTATACTGCTAATTACTTTTAAACTCTTGCTCTAATTTTTTGATTTGCCTCGCTAAGAAACTTTTAAATTAAAGTCCAAATCACCAAGTATAAAAGCAAATTTAAAATCAACCATAATTGCAATGCCAAAATATGACAAAAGGTAAAATGCAAGATATTTTATATATTTTGTATTGAAAACTGCAATTTTCAAATTGATATTTTAAAATCTTTATTCTGCACTTTTCAAAGTTTTAAATGGCTATATTTGGTTAGCTTTTGCATTTTATCTTTTGTGTGATCTAAATTTATCCATTAAATTTGGCGTAAAAATATTTGTAAGAAAATTAGTTAAATTTTACACTTTTCAAAAATTGTGAAATTTGTATTTATCTTATATATAACTTAAAATTTGATCTACCCTATTTTGAAAATGTGAGCAAGAGCTATCTTTGGAGTTTGTTGTTCTTGCTTTTAAACGCAGAGCACCGACCCCTTGAAAAAGCGATGGATAAGTGTTAAGTATAACGCTCGCTCAAGCTGGCGTTTTTGGATGTAAATTTAATCCCAAGTTTTTTGTCTTTCTAAAAGCTAGTAAAGCAATCTTATACGTGATAAATTTAAGAGCAGCATAATAAAATAGAATAAAAGCGTGATATCTGTTTTTATACGCCAAATAGTGATCTTGTGCGTTAAATTTTGAAACAATGGGTTAAATTTGCTATCAAAAGCAACTATAAAACCAATGTTTGTCTTTTGTGCCAATGGTTATCTTTTTAGAGTCGAGTGATCTTGTGTGCTAAATTTAAGACCTAGTAGTTAAATTTGCTGTGAAAACACGCATTAAAACTATTTTTCAAGCTAAAGTGCGTGAATTAAATTTTATCGTTAAAAAGTGTGCGGATATCTAGTGCGTAGTTTTTGGGCATAAAGATCGGTGAGTCTAAAATTTTAAGTACGCCATCATCAAACGAGAGAAATTCCACTACTCTTTTGCGATTGTTGTCAGTTTTTATGCTCATATCGGCTAGGCGCACTACCTTTACGATCTGCATTTTATCTGCCGTCCATTCAGAAAAAGCTAGAAATTTAGAGTCGTCTGAAAACAAAAAGCAAGCAGTCGCTCTCTCGCTAAGCAAAATTTGATCGGCACTGCCATATTTAGCTAAATTTTGATCCAAATTTAATAGTCTTTTTACGTGGTTTGAAAGCTCATTTTCTAAATTTAGACAGTGCTCACTATTTATAAAAAGCCTTAGCTCGCCAAGGGTTGGAGCGCCCATGGCGACCTCACAGCCTTCAAATTTGGCGCTAAATTTGCCATCACTGCTACACGCGTTTGCCTCGTAGTCCCAAGCTGAGCTCATAAATTTACCTATTAAATTTATTTATTAAATTTGCCTGCCATGGCTTTATAGACATTTAGCTCATCTTGTAAAAGCGTGTATTTCGCTTTTAGTAGCCCTATTTTGGCCTCTAGCTCGCTGTTTTTAGCCTCTAAAAACTCTTTTAGCTCGACCTTGCCGTAGGAGTATTTTAGCTCGTAAATTTTTGAAATTTCCTCGTAGTTTTTTATCTGCTCTTGGTAGTTTGCAAGTAGTGCTTCGTCGGACAAATAGCCTTTGTAAAATGCGTCTATCTCGTTTAATGCGCTATTTAGAGTGCTTATGTAGTTTAGCTTTGCAAGCTCAAAATTTGCCTCGCTAACCTTTAAATTTGACTTTAGCTTGTGGTAGTTTAAAAATGGTAAATTCAGAGCAATGTTGCCATTTAGAAATTTAAGGCTAAAGGCTTCCTCTTTTTTGTCGGTGCTGCTTTTGAGGCTGGCTCCTAGCGTGATGCTTGGATAAAACTCTTTTTGGCTCGCTTTGTAGTTTAAGATGCCCTCCTCTATGCGGTAAATGGCCGCTCTTAGATCGGGGCGGTTTGCTATGGCGCTTGTTGGCACATCTAGATCAACGCCCACTCTTTTAACGGGACTTAGCGTGAGGCCTTCAAATTTAAGCTCAAATTCTGGCCTCTCATTTAGTAAAATCCTAAGCGTTTTTTTAGCACTCACAAGCTCTTTTTTGGCACTTTCTATCTTATTTTGAGCGCTTAAAAGCTGTGAGTTTATCTGTTTTAGGCTTAGCGCCTCCTCTTTGCCAAGCTTAAATTTAAGCCCAACTATCTCATTTAGCTTGTTATAAATTTCTAAAATTTGCTCATAAGTTTTGATGCTCTCGTTTAGATATAAAATTTGAAAATAAGCGTCTGCCACGGAGTTTATCACGCTTAGTTTGCCAGCCTCCAGATCAAATTTAGTAGCATCCGCTTCAAACATCGCCGCGTCTTTGCTATTTGCTAGCTTTTGCCAAAGGTCAAGCTCATAGCTAAGCCCTATGCTTGAGCCAAAACTTCTAGTGACCGCGCCGCCCTCTTTTATGTTTTTGCTACTTGTTGCCTCAAAACCAGCGTTAAAGCTAGGGATCAAATTTGCCTGCAAAACGCCAGCTTGAGCGAGCGCTTTATTTACATTTACCGCGGCTTTTGCAAGGTCGGTGTTGTTTTTAAGAGCAAGTTCTACAAGCTCATCAAGGTAGCTTTGCTTATACTGCTTCCACCAAGAAGTGTCTAAATTTAGCTCACGGCTTGCGTTATCTTCAAGTAAAATTTGTTTGTAGTTTTCATCTATATTTTTAACAGCGCAGCCGCTTAAAATGAGCACTAAAGCTAGGCTTATAAATTTCATATTACTCCCTTGAAAGCGCATCTATTGGATTTAGTTTTGAGGCGTTTTTAGCTGGCATGTAGCCAAAGATGATGCCAATAGCCATCGACGTGACAAGTGCAAGCACGATCGAGCCGTTTGAAAAGATCATGCTAAAGCCGTTTAAGAAGTTGTTAAAGATGTAGCCGATAGCGTAGGATAGGACGATGCCGATGGCTCCGCCGATAAGGCAAAGTAGCACGGCCTCTATCAAAAACTGCTGCAAAATGTTGCTCTGTCTGGCTCCGATCGCCATTTTTATGCCTATCTCTTTGGTGCGCTCGGTAACTGAGACTAGCATGATGTTCATGACGCCTATGCCACCAACTACGAGCGAGACGACGGCGATGCTTGAGATGAGAAGGCGCATGGTCGAGATGGTCTCTTCGATCGTTTGCTTGATGCTGTCTGAGTTTCTTGTAAAAAAGTCTTTTTTGCCGCGCTTGATCTCTAAAAGCTCGGTTAGTGTTTTTTCGGCGATTTGCGCATTGACACCTTCATTTACTTTGGCAGTGACCGAGCTTATAAATTTATCTCCAGTGACCTTGTTTAGCACGGTCGTGTATGGAGCGTAAATTTTAAGCGTGCTTGAGTCGCCCATCTTAAAATCATCCTTTTGCAAAACGCCTATGATGCGAAGTGGCATTTTGTTAAAAAGTATGATCTTGCCGATAGGATCATCATTTTTAAAGATGCTATTTTTGGTGTTTTGATCGATTAGTGCGACTGAAGCTGAGTTTAAAACCTCGTCATCATCGTAAATTCTGCCCTCTTCTAGCTTTAGCCCATTTACGTCAAAGCTCCCTACCCCGCCACCTTTTAAGCTCGCACTTAGCGAGATATTTTCATAGGTTAGCACGCCTGAAGTGCTTGTATTTGGCGTGACTGAGTCTAGAAAGGACTGCTTGGCAAGCATGTTTGCGTCGCTAATGGAGAGCGTTTTTACCTTGCCTGAGAGCATATCGCCAAAGCC
The DNA here is from genome assembly GCF_000466685.1 of Campylobacter concisus UNSWCS. Classification (GTDB taxonomy): domain Bacteria; phylum Campylobacterota; class Campylobacteria; order Campylobacterales; family Campylobacteraceae; genus Campylobacter_A; species Campylobacter_A concisus_A. Next base: position 51,787 of record NZ_ANNG01000003.1, on the reverse strand, counting down.
TTTACCTGGCATGATGTCGATCGTGTTTGTGCCGATCTTTCTGATACCAGCTAAAATTTGCTCCTGCGAGCCTTTGCCAAGGGCTACGACGCTAATAACCGCGGTGATACCTATAATAATGCCAAGCATCGTTAAAAGCGATCTTAGTTTGTGCGCTAGCATCGCATTTACCGACATTTTAAAGCTCTCTATTAGCTGGTCTTTATAATAAGTAAATTTGCTTTTTTCTGGCTGGGTTTGCTTGCTGGCCTCAAAAATTTCACTATTTTTTACATTATCACTTACGATGTTGCCATCTTTTATCTCGATCACCCTACTCGCATACTCTGCGATCTTTGGGTCGTGCGTGACGATGATGATGGTGTGGCCTTTTTTATAAAGATCAACTAAAATTTCCATCACCCTTAGTCCGCTTTTGCTATCAAGCGCGCCAGTTGGCTCGTCTGCTAAAATGATCTCGCCACCGTTCATCAGCGCCCTTGCTATGGAGACCCTTTGCTGTTGTCCGCCTGAAAGTTTATTTGGTAAATTTTTCGCTTTTTCGCTAAGTCCAAGTGAGCCAAGAAGCTCATTAGCTCTTTTCTCTCGCTCGCTCTTGTTTGCCCCTGCGTAGATGCTAGGCAGCGCTACGTTTTCAAGGGCATTCATCGTGCTAAGCAGGTTATATCTTTGAAAGATAAAGCCAAATTTATCCCTTCTAAGCTTAGCAAGGGCGTCATTATCAAATTTTGATATATCTTTGCTGTCCAGCAGATACTGCCCACCACTTGGGCTATCTAAGCAGCCAAGGATGTTCATCAGGGTTGATTTACCAGAGCCAGACTGACCGATGATGGCTATAAACTCGCCCTTTTTTATCTCTAAATTTATGCCATGCAAGATCTCTATCTCATTGTCACCTAGCTTAAAGCTTTTGGTGATGTTTTTTAGGCTTATCACTTAAAACTTCTTATGTTCTTTTGCGATCATCTTAGCGATCTCGCTTGATGAGCCTTGAGATGTGATGATCTCATCACCCTCGTTTATACCGCTAATAATCTGCGTATCAAGGTTGTCTTTTATGCCGGTTTTGACCGCTGTTTTTACCGGCTTGCCATCTTTTAGCACATAGACAAAAGTGCCGTTTTCATCTTTTTTGATGCCGATGCTTGGCACGATGATGGCGTCCTCGACGTTTGCTATTAAAAGCTCGTTTTGTGTGGTCATGCCTATTCTTAAAATTCCATCTTTATTATCAACGATGCTTTGCGCGTAGTAATAAACCGCCGAGCTGCTGCTAGAGCTACTTGAATATGAAGACTTACTGCTGCTACTTGAGCCGTAGCTGCCATCACTTAGTGTGGTAAGCCCCGGGTCGATCGAGCTAACAGTCGTTTGAAATTTCTTCGTTGGCTCAGAGAGGATCGAGTACTCAACTGGCGTGCCGACTTTGATCTTTGTGATGTCGCCCTCTGCTATTTGCATCTTCATCTTTACATGGCTAAGATCGGCGATATTTACGATAGTTGGTGTAGTTTGGTTGGCATTTACAGTCTGACCCTCCTCGACCTGCACGCTTACAACAGTGCCGTCTCTTGGCGCGATGATCTTTGTGTAGCCTAAATTTATCTTAGCGGTGCTTAGCTCGATATTTGTCTGCTTGATCTGCGCTTCAAGCTCTTTTATCTTTGCGCTATTTGCACTATATGTGTTTTTTGCGCTTTCAAATTCTTGCTTTGAAGTGGCGTTTTTGGCAAATAGTGCATTTTCTCTATCAAGCTGCGTTTTAGCGATATTTAGAGCCACTTTTGCGCTTTCTAGCTGGGCTTTGTAGATGGCAAGCTGGGCTTCTTTATTATCAATGCTATTTTGCTGGGTCGAGCTATCGATACTTGCGATCATATCGCCTTTTTTTACCTGATCCCCAAGCTTAACATATAGCTTTTTTATCTGACCGCTAACCTGTGCGCCAACGTCGATTAGCTCGGTGGCGAAAATTTCTCCAGTCGCATCGACCTTTTTGCTAAATGAGCCCTTCTTTGCCTTTTTGGTGATAAACTCCACCTCTTCTTCTTTTACCTTGAAAAATTTATCATAGACGAAGTATCCGCCAACGCCTAAAATAAGCAGGATTATTAAAATTTTAGTTTTTTTCATCGCTTCTCTTTGTAAAAAATTGGTAAATTCTACTCTACAAGAGTAAATACTCTCTAAGCTTCCTCTTTTGCCATGCCAGCCTCTATCAAAAACCTACTTGGTTGGTAGGTCACCTTCTTTATCTTGTCGTATTTTGCATAGCTAAGATAAAGCTCGTCTTTTGCTCTAGTAACTGCCACATAAAAGAGCCGCCTCTCTTCTTCTAGGCTGCCGCCCATGCTCATTAGCTTTAAATTTGGAAAGCGATTTTGCGCGAGATCGACGATGAAAACTTGGTCAAATTCAAGCCCCTTGCTCGCATGCACGCTAAGCAGGCTAACGCCCTGCCCTTCGCTCATCTCGTTGCTTCCAAGGGCTAAGAAGTTATAAAATTTACTGATATCTTGATATTTTTTAGCTAGCTCGCTTAGCACCACGCTCTTTGCCATTATGCGCTCTTTGACCTCTTCTTTTAGGGCAAGATCAACGTTGCCATTTTTTAGTGTTGCTCTTTTTGTGCTGATGTTTTCGACGATTAGTGAGTAAATTTTGCTAGTTTTTATCTCATTTATCATCGTAGCTGGCTTTGAGATATTTCTCATGCCTCGTAAAAAGTTGTAAATTTCATATAAAAACTGCGCCCCACTCTCACTTAGCTTTTGTAGTTTTAGCACAGGGTGGCCTAGAAATTTATCGCTAAAGCCAAGCTTAGAAAACCTTGAAACTTCGGCAAATTCATCAAGGTCGTCAAAAAGTCCTAGCTGGTAGTTTCGCCTTTTGTTTGATGAGATATTTACGCTCTCATCTGGCTCAACTATCCCTTTTATCAAATTTCCATGTCCAAGCTTAAGCAGTGCGTCAAAAATTTCTTTGCTAACTGCGCTGCCAACGCCTTTTGCGTATTCGCAGATGTGGATAAATGCCATTATATCTTTTGGATTGACATAAATTCCCATGATGTCGATGAGCGCCTTGATCTCGCGGCTCTCAAAGAAGCTCACCCCGCCCTTTCGCTTTGAGCCGATACCTCGCTCTTTTAACGCGACCTCGATGCCGTCCGCTGATGAGTTATTTCTAAAAATTATGGCGATATTTTCTCTATTAAATGGCGAGAGCGAGATGATATCAGCGATGTTTTGATACTGATCAAAAAGCTCGTTATAGACAAGCAGCCTTGGAGGCTTGAAATTTCCCTCACGACTAACTGTGAGGTGCTTTTCATAAAGCCTTGGGTTGTTGTTTATGACCTTGTTTGCAAGGGCAAGTATACTTGAGCTTGAGCGGTAATTTACATTTAAAGCGTAGATGTTTGCGTTTGGAAAGCGATCTTTAAATGAGCCAATGATCTCGATATTTGCGCCGTTAAATGCGTAGATGCTCTGGTCAAAATCGCCCACGCAAAAGAGGCTCTTTGTCCTAAATGCGTCTATTAGGCTGCCTTGAAGGGTGTTTGTATCTTGATACTCGTCGATCAAAATTTCATCATAAGCTAAATTTGCTCCCTTTTTTAGCTCGTCGCGCATTTTTATGAGAAGGTCGTTAAAGTCAGCGTAGGCAAATTTAGCCTTTTCAGCCTCAAACTCCTCTAAAACATCTTCATAAATTTCAGCATAAACGCCCTGCTCTTCGCTCTTATCGCTTATCCATTTGCCAAAAGTTGTGCCTTGCTCGCTGTTTTGAAATAGCGAGTAAAGATCGTATAGATAGGCCCCGCCGTAAGGCTTGACGTCGCTTAAATGGTAAAATTTACGCCTCTCAACAAGACTTTTTAAAAGCGTCTTTAGCTCGCTTGGCTGCTTTAGCGTGACGCCTTTATCAAGGCTTTTTAAAAGCGAAAATGATACCGAGTGAAAGGTGCCTGCGGTGATTTTGGAGGTGATTTGCTTGTCAAAATACCTATTTAAGCGCTCTATCATCTCGCTGGCTGCTTTGTTGGTGAAAGTTAGAAGCAAAATTTTCTCTGGCGAAATGCCTAAATTTAGTAGATGAGCGATGCGAGCGACAATCGTGCTAGTCTTGCCAGTGCCAGCTGAAGCGATGATGAGATTGTGTCCAAATGGCGCAGTTGCAGCGGTGTATTGTTCTTTGTTTAACCTAGATAAGGGCATGTCTTCCTCTTTTTTAAAAAGGCCTAATTATAGCTACTTAAACTTTAACAGCTATAATCACGCGAATGAAAAAGTTTAAATTTCTAAAATTTCTTGCCCTATTTTCGGCTCTAATGGTTGCTATTTTTTTGATACTGGATCAAATTTATCCACTAAATTTAGATGCGCTCAAAAAAGACGAAGCCAAAATTTTGCTTGATAAAAATGGCGAGATCATAAATATGAAGCTTAGTAGCGACGGAATTTGGAGATTTCACGAGCAAAGCTTCCCAAACTCGCTAAAACAATGCGTCGTGCTCTTTGAGGATAGATACTTTTACTACCATTTTGGCGTAAATTTTGCCTCCATTTTTAGAGCATTTTTTCACAACATAAAAAGCGACAACCGCATAGGAGCTAGCACTATCACGATGCAAGTTGCAAGAATGCTTGAGCCAAGTGATAGGAGCTATAAAAATAAGATAAGAGAAATTTTTAGAGCATTTCAGCTTGAACTTCACTTTAGCAAGGATGAAATTTTAAATTTATACCTAAATTTAGCCCCTTATGGCGGCAATATCGAGGGTGCAAAGGCGGCAAGCTTCTTTTACTTTGGCAAGGAGCTAAATGAGCTTAGCTACGCTCAGGCCGCACTTTTAAGCACAATACCCAAAAATCCAAATAAAAATAGACTTGATAGAGTTTCAAACATAAATGCCCTAAAAAACAGGGTCATAAAGATGCTTTATAAGGCAAATTTAATCGATCTTAGCGCATTTAAAAGAGCTCAAGCTGAGCCATTTAAAAATGTAAGGATAAGAGCCGTCGTAAATGCTAGCGACTACGCAAATGTCGCTTTTAAAAACCAAATTTCAAAGGCGAGTTTGGATCTAAATTTGCAAAAAGATATGCTTAAAATTTTAAAAGATGCGATGTTTTCACTAAAGGCTAAAAACGCAAACAACGCCGCTGCCGTGGTCATCGACAACAAAAAAATGAGCGTTGTTGCCTTTATCGGCTCACACGATGAGCGCGCACGTGATGGCAAAAACTCAGCCCTAAATATGAAGCGAAACACCGGCAGCACGCTAAAGCCTTTTATCTACTCGCTTGCGCTTGATAGTGGGCTTATCACGCCAAGCTCACAGCTAATCGATACACAAATTTATCTGAATGAATATGTGCCAAAGAACTTTAGTAATGACTTTTTAGGGCTTGTAAGCGCAAAGGACGCTCTAAATTTTAGCCTCAATATCCCAGTTATAAATTTAGACTTAAAGCTAAAAGACAACTCACTTTATGAGCTGCTTGAAAAGGTAAATTTAGTTGATGAAAACAAGGAGTTTTACGGCTCTTCGATAGTTTTAGGCAGTGCTGAGATGAGCCTGCTTGATCTTGCGCATCTTTATACGATATACGCAAATGGCGGGGTTTATAGGCCACTTGAGTTTGCTGGCAAAAACTACAAAAATGAAGATAAAAATATAACCCTCATCTCGCCTCAAAGCGCATATCTAACCGCCAAAATGATGAGCGAGGCCTCAAGGTCGTATCTAAAAAATGCTTGGCAATACGCGCAAAACACGCCAAAGATCGCCTTTAAAACAGGCACAAGTGCAAACTCACGCGATCTTTACGCCATAGGAGTTGATGAAGACTACACAATAGCCGTCTGGGTGGGCAACTTTAACGCCGAAAAAACTGACAAACTAACTGGGCTAAATGACGTTTCAAAAATCGTTTTTGACATGTTTAAGATCACAGCGCAAAGGCAAAATTTAGAGTTTATGAGCGAGCCAGAGGGCATCGAAAAAGTGCCAACCTGCCTTGATGCTTTTAGTTATGAGACGTGCAAAAAAACGGCGCTTGATGATAGGATAGTTGGAGTTAAACTGCAAGATAAGTGCGAGAGTTTAAGAGGCGAGGAGCTTGAGTTTTTGATAAAAAATGGCTTTTTAGACAAAGACGAGGTCAAAAATAGCCCTTGTGCTGAAGTTTTTAAAGATAAAAAGCCAGTCTTTGCCTATCCGTATGACGGCGAAGAGATTGTGACAGATGAAAATGTAACACAAATTATGCTAAAATGCTACGCGTTTTTAGGTGATGAAATTTACCTGAAAGTGGATGATTTGAACTTTTCTAAGATAGAAAACGCGAGCGAAAAAAGGCTAGATCTAACTCTTGGCGAGCACACTTTAAAATGCCTTGATCAAAACTCAAATCAAAGTGAAATAACAATAAAACTAAGGAGATAAAATGCAGCAAAAAGCGCTACTTCTAGCACTTTTAGGAGCAGTAAATTTATATGCTTTAAGTCTAAATGGCACCGCCGAGGTAAAGTCGCCTTTAAGCGTGGAATTTGGACTAGAAGATGATGTTAGCAAAAATCTCATAGGCACGCTAAGCGAGAAAAAGCTTATCTCGTGCGAGCCAGCACTAAGTGGCACGGTGAAATTTAACGCTCAAAGCCTTACGCTTTTTACAAAAGATATGCACGCAGGTGCTGAATACAGCTGTAAGTTAGAAAATGGCAGCAGCGCTAGCTTTGAGACGAAAGAATTTGCGCTTGAGAAGATAGAAAAGCTCACTGATAGCAAATTTATCCTTAAATTTAATGACGAAGTTAGTGAAGAGCTTGTGAAAAAAATAGCCGTAAAAGGTGCAAGCTTTAATGCCTTGCAACTCTCTCAAAACAGCTTTGAGCTTGATCTTGATAAAAATATAAGCGAGCCTACTTTTGAGTTTGGAGAAAATTTTGAGAGTAAATTTGGCGCTAAGCTTGCAGGCGATGGCGTGGTGAAATTTAGCGAGCAAGCAAGCGATGAGAGCGTAAATATAAGCGCTGAAGCTAAAAGCTTTGAGATAGCTAAAATTTATCCAGTAAGCCTAGATAATGGCATCTTGGCATTTAGAATTTATCTAAAAGAGTGGCTAAGTGATGATAATAATCTAAAGAAATTTATAAAGATAAAAGGCGTAAAAAGCTTTAGCATAAGCGACGTGGCATATAAAAATGATGATGAAAATGGCGCGCCAAATTCTGAGCTTGATGGGTATGATTATTACATCGATATCACAAGCGATGAGTTTAAGCCACAAAATAGCTACGAGATCACGATAAAGTCAGGCTTTGGAGATGATAGAAATGTCGTAAGGGAGGCTAAAACCTATGAGGTGGTCGCTAGTAACTTCACTCCATTTGCAAATTTCACAAATGAAGAGCCTTATATCTCAAGCGTTGGCGAGATCGGCATTAGAAGTGCAAATTTACCTGAGCTAAATGTAAGCGTTGAAAAGTTAAGCGATCAAAATTTTAGATACTTTTTAAATTTCAACGACACTAGCGAAGATCTAAGCAACTTTAGCTCAAAAGTAGCAAACAAAAGTTACAAGCTAGAGGGTGCATTAAATGAAATTTCACTAAATAAGATCAAGCTTGACTTTGCAGGAGCAGGAGACGGAGTTTATAAGATAAGCTTAAACTACGGCAAAGATAAGAGCGTCTCAAAGGTCGTCTATCTAAGCGACATCGCCATAAATGCAAAGCTTGGCAAGGATGAAATTTTCGTCTTTGCAAACCGCCTCGGCGAAAACACAATGCTGCCAAACGCAAATGTAAAAATTTATGGCAAAAGAAACGAAGAGATCGCAGTTGGCGCGACAAATGATGTTGGTGTATTTAAATTTAACAAAAAAGATATCTGCAAAGAGATCTCATCAGTCGTCGTCTCACTTGGCAAGGAGCAAAATTTCCTCATCATAAAAGATGGCGAAGCGCTAAATGAGGCAAAGCTCATCAGTCAAAATCCAAGCGAGAGCATTGATGCTTACACGCATTTTGCCTCAAATATCATAAGACCAAACGAGAGCTTAAAAGGTGCTATTTATCTAAGAGATAGGGACTTTAACCCGCTTAAAAATATGCCAGTTAAGATCAAATTTATCGATCCGCAAGGCAAAAGTAGCGCCCAAATCACGCAAAATACAAATGATGTTGGCATGATAAATTTTGAAAAAGAAATTTTAAGCGATCTAAGCGGTAGATTTAACATGCAGATAATCTACGCTAGCAAAGTGATAGCGAGTGTGCCATTTTACGTCGAGAGCTTCGTGCCAAACAAGATAAAAAATGACATAGCCATAGACGCTGATAAATTCTTTGCAAACGAGCTAGTAAAGGTAAATTTAACAAGTAGCTACCTCTTTGGCGGAGCAGCTAGCGACTTAGCTGGCAGTATGCAGGTTAGCTTCTTTGACGATGAGTATAAAAATAGCGAATTTAAAGAGTATAAATTTAAAAATGACACCCTAAAAGCGGCTGCTTATCCAAGCATAGAAAATGATCTAACTCTTTCAAAAGATGGCAAATCAAGCCAGATGATAGATCTTAGCTTTAACACCAAAAACGCACCTTCTATCATAAAAGGCGTCATAAATTTCAACGTAAATGACGATGGCAAAAATGTAAGTGACGCAAAAAGCTTTACACTCTATCCTTACAAAGATATGGTTGGCATCGCTGCTAGCACGGCATTTGCTGATCCAAACGAAGATGTAAAGATAAGAACAGTCGTTGTTGATATGCCAAGCCAAAAGGCAGTGAAGTCAAATTTGAAATTTGATATAAAACGTGTCACATGGCAGTATCAAAGGGACGCAAATGGCTATATAAAATGGATCCAAACGCTTGAAGACGTGGATAGTTTTTATAAAAATAGTGGCGAGTTTAGCTATAAATTTACGCAAAGTGGCTCATACGTCATCACCGCTACAAATTTAGTAAGTGGCGCAAGCACGAGCCTAGACATCGATGTAAGCGGCTACAACTACTCAACCCTAGCGCCTACAAAAGAGCTTAGCAAGTCTCAGATAAAACTAAACAAAAGCGTCTATAAAAAAGGCGACGAGCTAAGCGCAGATATCAGCTCAGCGATAAAAGAAGGCATCGCGCTTGTCACGCTTGAGGACGCAGGTGTCAAAGCCTACAAGGTCATCAAGATCAAAAACAACTCAGCAAATGTTAAATTTAAACTTGACTTTGACTTTAATGGCCTTTACGTGAGTGCAAATATCTACCGCATGACTGACGCTGGACTAACTCCGTTTAGAACCTACGGCAAGGTCTATGCAAACGGCGATAAATCTTCAAGAAAGATAGATCTTAGCTTAGAAGCGCCAAAAAGCGCAAAGAGCGATGAAAATATCAAAATTTCACTAAAAACAAAGCCAAAAGCTTATGTCAATTTATTTATCACAGATGTTGGTGTGCTTGATATCACTTCGCAAAAACCAGCCGATCCGCTTAAGTTTTTTGACAAAATTTTACCTGATGGCGTCTTTGACTACGACATATATAATATGCTCACAAATTACAAGGTCGAGGGCAAAACGCTAAGCTTTGGTGGTGATGCTGCGGCGATGGCAGTGGCTGCAAAAATGGCAAAGCATGCAAGCCCAGTTGATAGCAAAAATGTAAAAACTTATGCAAATTTAGTAAGCCTTCAAGCAGACGACAAAGGCGAAATTTCTTACGAGTTTAAAACGCCAAATGGCTTTGACGGCGCCATTAGAGTAGATGCTGTGGCAAATGACGCAACTGCAATGAACGCCGTAAATAGCGAGATAAAAGTAAAAGATGATGTGATCATTAAGCCAAGTGCTTTGATCTATCTTTTAAAAGGCGATGAATTAAGCGCAAACTTAAGGCTCATAAATACGACAAATACGGACAAAAACCTTACTATAAATGTAGCATCAAGTAAAAATTTAAACATCAAAACGCAAGAAAATGCCAACCTAAAGCCGTTTGAAAACAAGGCATTTGTACTTAAAATTTCAGCCCTTGAAACAGGTGCTGGCGAATACAATGTCACAATAAGCGACAAAAATAGCTCAAAAACGCTTCAAAATTTACTAGACGTCGTTAGCCCTTATACGATCAGCACCTACGCAAAGAGCAGCGTCTTTGACAAAGAGAGTAAAATTTCACTACCAAAAGGCTACCACGATGTGAGCGTTGATGCCTCAAGCTCGGTCTCAAGCGTTCTTTTAGCAGCTTCAAAGAATTTAGTAGAGTATCCTTACGGATGCGCGGAGCAAAGAAGCTCAAGACTGCTTGCACTTTTAAATTTAAAACCAAAAGATGAGCTTGAAAAAAGCGATCAAAAGAGATTTATCGCAAGCGGCATAGATGAGCTAACTAAGATGCAAAAGCCAGATGGCAGCTTTGGCTACTGGAGCGATCTAGGCGAGACAAACGCGTTTGCAAGTATCTTTGCAACAGACGTGCTTCTTGATCTTAGTGAGGCTGGATATGAAGTAAGCAAAGGCGTCAAACAAAATGCTCTAAATTCGCTCTTAAAATACGCAAACAATGACCTTGAGGCACTTTACGCCCTTTATGTAAGCTCACGTGTAAATATGGCTGATAGATCGGTTTTAAATAAAATTTATGACGACAAAGCCTACAATAAAACAGCACTAAGTAAATACCTAATGGCAGCGGCTTTAAAGCTAAACGGCTTAAATGACGAGGCAAAAGTCGCGCTAAAAGATATCAAAAATGCTAAAACAAGCGAAGAAAATCCATCTGATTTTAGCTCAAAAGTAAGAGATAACGCCTTTATCTTGTATCTGCACGCAAAATACTTTGAGAAAAACGACTACTCAGACGACCTTGCAAATTTCTTGATAGTAAATTTAAATGAGCTAAGCTCAACGCAGGAGCGTGCATTTACGCTAAGAGCGCTAAATGCCTACTTTGGCAAAGATAGCGGCGAGAAAAATAACAAATTTAAGCTTAGCTACAACGGCGAAAGTAAAGAATTTGACGGTCTTTTAAGCACGTCATTTACTACAAAAAATGGCGAATTTAGCATCACTCCACTAGGCTCAAATAAGCTTTATGCAACTATCTTAAGCTACGCTTACTTGCCGCTTGAGATTAAACACAAAATCGAGCCAAAAGAGCTTGATATCTACCGCGTTTTTGTTGATGAAAAAGGCAAAGAGCTGGGTCTTGACAGCCTAAAAGTAAATGACGTCATCTACTCAAAAGTGGTGATAAACTCAAAAACAATGGTTAAAAACGGCGTTATAAACGAGATCGTAAGTAGCTGCTTTGAGCCGATAAATGAAAATTTAAGCAACTTTAGCAAGAGCTTAAAAAACAGCTTGCAAGTAGAGTATAAAAGCATAAAAGATGACCGTGTGCTAAGCTTTTACACACTAAGTAGCGACGAAAAAGACGCCGTGCTTTACACACCTTATAGAGTAAGACTTGGCGGTAAATGCTCGCTTGGTGCAGTCACAACTGAAAATATGTATAACGAAAGACAAAACGACTACGACCTAGCCGTGAGAAGCTTTAACGTCAAATAGCTATTTAAACTTCGGGGCGTTTAACCGCCCCAAGCCCATATTTCCCCACTTTTGCAAAGATTTTTTTAAACAAATTTTAGATAACATTAAGCATTTTTTAAACGAAACTGAGGAGATAAAAGTGGCAGAATTTTACAATGCAAAAGAGATAGAAGACAAATTTTATAAAATTTGGGAAGAACGCGGATATTTCGAGATAGACGCAAACAAAGATATCCAAAAAGATGGACGTAAATTTTGCATTATGATGCCACCTCCAAACGTGACTGGCTCGCTTCACATCGGACACGCCCTAACCTTCACACTTCAAGATATCGTGACTCGCTACAAGAGGATGGACGGCTACAAGACACTTTGGCAGCCAGGGCTTGATCACGCTGGTATCGCTACTCAAAACGTCGTTGAAAAGCAGCTTTTAGCTCAAGGGATCAAAAAAGAAGAGCTTGGCCGTGAGAAATTTGTAGAAAAAGTGTGGGAGTGGAAAGAAAAAAGTGGCGGCATGATCGTTCATCAAATGCGAAAACTTGGCATCACTCCGGCTTGGTCACGCCAGAGATTTACTATGGATGAGGGTTTAAGAAAAGCTGTGAAAAAAGCCTTTGTAAATTTATACGACAAAGGGCTAATAGTCCAGAAAAACTACATGATAAATTGGTGTACGCACGATGGCGCACTCTCTGACATCGAGGTTGAACACAAGGAAAATAAAGGCAAGCTTTATCATTTGAGATACTACTTTGCAGACAAGCCGAGCGAATTTGTTGTTGTTGCGACCACCAGACCAGAAACATATTTTGGCGATACGGCCGTAATGGTAAATCCAAACGACGAGCGCTATAAAAATTTAATCGGCAAAAAAGTTGTGCTACCTATCATAAACAGAGAGATTGAGATCATCGCAGACGAGCATGTTGATATGGAGTTTGGAACAGGCCTTGTTAAGGTCACGCCTGCGCACGATCAAAACGACTACGAGGTTGGCAAAAAACACAACCTTGAGTTTATCACTGTCTTTGACGAAAAGGGCATCTTAAACGACAAGTGCGATAAATTTGCAGGACTTGAGAGGCTTGAGGCTAGAGATATCGTAGTAGCCGAGCTTGAAAAACTTGGCAATGTTGAAAAGATAGAAGACTACGAAAACCAAGTAGGCTACTGCTACCGCTGCAAAAACGTCGTCGAGCCATACATCTCGAAGCAGTGGTTTGTAAAAAAAGAGATCGCAGACGAAGCGATACAAAAAGTCTCAGAGGGTCTTGCTAAATTTTACTCGCCACACTGGATAAACAGCTTTAACGCGTGGATGAGAGAGCTAAGAGACTGGTGTATCTCACGCCAGCTTTGGTGGGGGCATCAAATTCCAGTATTTTACTGCGATGATTGCGGTCACATGTGGGCTGACGAGGGAGAGCCGTGCGAGTGCAAAAAGTGCAAAAGTAAAAACATCCACCAAGACCCAGACGTGCTAGATACGTGGTTTAGCTCTGGTCTTTGGCCATTTAGCACGCTTGGCTGGGGCAATGAAAATGAGCTAAAAAATGAAAAATGGTTTGAAGGCGATTTGGCTGAATTTTATCCAAACAACCTACTAATCACTGGCTTTGATATATTATTTTTCTGGGTTGCTAGGATGATGTTTCAGGGTGAAAACGCCCTTGGTAAGCTACCATTTGACGACATCTACCTGCACGCGCTTGTAAAAGATGAGTTTGGTAGAAAGATGAGCAAAAGCCTTGGCAACGTCATCGACCCACTTGATAGCATAAATGAGTATAGCGCCGATATCTTGCGCTTTACGCTAACGCTTCTAGCCGTTCAAGGACGCGACATCAAGCTAAGTGACGCTAAGATGAAGCAGGTAAGAAATTTCACCAACAAGCTTTATAACGCGAGCAAATATCTCATGCTAAATGAGAGCAAATTTCCAAATTTAGAGGATATCAAGCTTCAAACAAAGCTTGGAATTTATATGAATAGCCGCTTTAACGAGTGCGTGAGAGAGGTGCGTGAAAACATCGACGCCTACCGCTTTAACGACGCTGCAAACACACTTTATAAATTCCTTTGGGATGAGTTTTGCGACTGGGGCATCGAGCTTAGCAAGGCTGATAAAGCGAACGTAAAAGAGCTTGGAAGTATATTTAAAGAGGCGATGAAGCTGCTAAATCCTTTCATGCCGTTTCTCTCAGAGTATCTATTTCAAGAGCTTAGCGGCACACAGCTTGAAAATGCAAAATCAATAATGGTTATGAGCTATCCAGAGGTAAAAGAGCGAAATTTAGAAGTTGAAAAGAAATTTGAGTTAGTTATCGAAGCGATCGTGGCTATTCGCCGCGCAAAAGCTACTATCGATCTTGGCAACTCAAAGATCGCAAAAGCCTTTGTTAAATTTAACGAAAAAATAGATCTTGACGAGGTAAAAGAGTATATCAAGCTGCTTGCAAAATGCGAGGAGATCGGCTTTGTAGATGAAAAGATCGAAAATTCAATAAGAGATGTGAGCGAAAATTTAGAGGCATTTGTCCCGCTTGAAGGGCTTGATATGAGCGGTATCATCACAAGGCTAAGGTCTCAAAAGACAAAGCTTGAAAAAGAGGTAGCCAAGCTCTCAGGCATGCTAAATAACCAAAATTTCGTAGCAAACGCACCAAAAGAAGTCATAGAGACAAACAAAGAGGCGCTAGAGAGTGCTGAGGCTAAATTTAAAAAAGTATGCGAAGAGCTAGAGGCTCTTGGAGAAAAATGGTGATAAAAATAGAAAATTTAAGCAAATTTTATGGTGATACGCAGATCCTTTATGATGTAAATTTAGAGGTTGCAAAGGGCGAAATTTTTGCTATCGTGGGGCACAGCGGTGCTGGCAAATCAACGCTTTTAAGGTGCATAAACGGACTTGAAAGCTATCAAGGCGGCAGCCTAAAAGTCTTTGATCAAGAGATAAAAAATTTAAATGAGACACAGCAGAGACATTTAAGGCGAGATGTTGGGATGATATTTCAGCATTTTGCCTTGATGGCTAGAAAAAACGTCTTTGAAAACGTCGCCACTCCGCTTAAATTTTGGTGTTACAAAAGCGATGAAACTGAAAAAAGAGTGAGAGAGCTTTTAAATTTAGTCGGCCTTGAAAGCAAGGCAAAAAGCTATCCAAGCGAGCTAAGTGGCGGTCAAAAACAGCGTGTGGCGATCGCCAGAGCGCTTGCTTTAAATCCTAAAATTTTACTAAGCGACGAGGCGACTTCGGCTCTTGATCCAAACACGACAAATCAAATTTTAGAGCTGCTTGAAAAGATAAACAAAGAGTTAGACATCAGCGTCGTCATCGTCACGCACGAGATGGAGGTGGTAAAATCGATCGCAAAACGCGCGATACTGCTAGAAGGCGGCAAGATCATAGGCTCTGGAAGCATCGAAGAGCTATTTTTAAAGCCAGATGAGAAGATGAAAGAGTTTTTGGGCGAAGTTGAAATTTTGCCAAGCACTGGCACAAATATTAGGCTATTTTTCCCAAAAGAAGTGGCTCAAAACAGCGTGATCACGCACATGGCAAGAAGCCTAAATATCGACTTTAACATAGTCTGGGGCAAGCTTGAGAAGCTAAATGACAACGTCCTTGGCTCACTTGTCATAAACATAGATGAAAAAGATAAAGAAAACGTGCTTAACTATATCAAGCAAAGTGGCGTTTTGTGGGAGGTTGCTTGATGTTTGGTATTGATTTTTCTAAATTTCCAGATGTTTTTTCTAGGATACTTTTGCCAGCTATCGGCGAGACGCTATATATGAGCATAGTCTCTACCCTGCTCGCCTTTGCCATAGGCCTCATACCTGCGGTTTTACTCATCCTTTCGGACAAAGACGGGCTAAAGCCAAACAAACAGCTTTATTTTGTACTTGATATCGTTATAAACGTGCTTAGAAGCTTTCCGTTTATCATTCTCATCATCGTGCTCTTTCCAGTTACAAAAATGATCGTAGGCACGAGTATCGGCACCACAGCTGCGATCGTTCCGCTAACTATCGGAGCGGCTCCGTTTGTGGCAAGGCTCATTGAAAATGCTCTAAAAGAGGTTGATAAAGGCATCATCGAAGCTGCTCAAAGCTTTGGTAGCTCGAAATTTCAGATCATATTTCGCGTGATGTTTGTAGAGGCGCTTCCTGGCATCATCTCGGCATTTACGCTAACACTTATAGTAAACATCGGCTTTTCAGCGATGGCTGGTGCAGTTGGCGGTGGTGGACTAGGATCTGTTGCTATAAACTATGGTTACCAGAGATTTCGCCCAGATATCATGCTCTACACCGTGGTTATTCTTATCATAATGGTTCAAATTTTTCAAGTTTTAGGCAACTATCTCTATAAAATTTCAAAAAAATAAGGCCATATTTTTTATCTGATTTTAAGCTTTTTTCCTTAAAATTGCCAAATTAATTTTAGCTGAAAGGACAAAAGATGAAATCAGATATGTGCCAGATGTGCCGCCTACTAAAAAATGCGTCGTCGAAAGACTAATCTCTAAGCACAGAATTTCTTTTTAAGTGCTTAGAACTAGCTTAAGCACTTAAAAAGAAATTTAACCTTCTAGTTTAAATTTATCCTTTTTTGGTGCTTGGCAAATTTTAAAAAAGGATAACAAATGAAAAAACTACTTCTTACCTCTTTAGTCGCCCTAGGCCTTAGCGTTAGCGCAAATGCTGCTGACAAGTCAAAAACAATAATCGTCGGTGCTACACCTATCCCACATGCTGAAATTTTAGAGGTTGTAAAGCCTATTTTGGCAAAAGATGGCTACACACTTGAGATCAAAGAGTTTAACGACTACACCACGCCAAACCTTGCGACAGAAGACGGCGACCTTGACGCAAACTTCTTTCAGCACATCCCATATCTTGAAGAATTTAACAAAAACAAAGGCACTCACCTTGTAAAAACAGTTGGCGTACACCTCGAACCAATGGGCGTTTATTCTAAAAAGATCAAAGATATCAAAGAGCTAAAAGATGGAGCAGTTGTCTCTATACCAAATGACCCAACAAACGAGAGCCGCGCACTTGACATCATAGCAAGTACTGGTCTTATCAAGCTAAACAACAACCCACTAAAAACCCCGCTTGATATAGTTGATAACCCTAAGAAGCTTAAATTTGAAGAGATCGAGACTGCTCAAGTGCCAAGAACACTTGATGACGTTACTATCGCAGTTATCAACACAAACTACGCGCTAAATGCAAATCTCAATCCAACAAAAGACGCGCTTGTGATCGAGAGCAAAGATAGCCCATACGTAAACTACGTAGTTGTTAAAGCTGGCAACGAGAATAGCCCTAAAACTAAAGCGCTTGATAAAGCGATCAACTCACCAGAAGTTAAGAAATTTATCGAGACAAAATATAACGGCGCTATCATCCCAGCGTTTTAATTAAATTTATAAAAAGCGACGTAAAAGCTTTTACCTTTTTAGCGTCGCTTTACCAAAACAAAAAAAGGAAAAACAATGAAATTTATCAAACTTTTAACCGCATCTTTAGTTGCTCTAAGCCTTCACGCAGCCGACAAGGACCACACTATCATTGTTGGCGTCTCACCAGTGCCACACGCTGAAATTTTAGAATTTGTAAAACCAAAGCTAAAAGATAAAGGCTATGATCTTGTTATCTCTGAAATTTCAGACTATTCGATACCAAATGTCGCCACAGAGGATGGTAGCTTAGACGCAAATTTTTTTCAGCATTTGCCATATCTTGAGGAGCAAAACAAGGCTAGAGGCCTGCATCTTGTAAGTGTTGCAAGCGTGCACGTAGAACCACTTGGCTTTTACTCTAAAAAGATAAAAAACATAAAAGATCTAAAAGATGGTGCAAAAGTAGCGATCGCTTACGATCCATCAAATGGCAACAGAGCGCTTAGAATTTTAGAAAAAGCTGGTCTTATAGAGATCGATAAAAACGTAAAAGTTGCAACTGTAAATGACATAACTAAAAATCCTAAGAATTTGCAGTTTGTCGAGCTAGAAGGCGCTCAGATCCCAAGAACGCTTGATGATGTCGATATAGCTGCTATTAGCACAAATTTCGTCCTTGACCTTGGCATGAGCGTGGCAAAAGACGCACTTTTGCTTGAAGATGCCAACAGCCCTTACGCTAACATCATCGTCACAAGAGCTGGCAACGAGAACAATCCAAAGATCAAAGCTTTAGTCGATGCGGTACTTAGCCCTGATACTAAAAATTTCATCATCACTCGCTACAAAGGCGAGGTCATACCTGCATTTTAAAACGGGGCGAGCTTTCGCCCTACTTTTACCTTTAAATTTAAACCTTATAGCTTTTCGTTTTAACTATCTTTTTTAAAATTTATCGCTTTTGTTAGTTACTATTAGTAAATAAAGCTTTGCTACAATGCCTCACTTAAGATAAATTTCGGAGTAAAAATGCTACATGACATTATTGATTTTATCGTATCAAGCGTGAGCAGCTGGGGATATGCTGGCATATTTGTGATGATGTTTCTGGAGAGCTCATTTTTTCCATTTCCAAGCGAAGTGGCGATGATACCAGCTGGATATCTAGCTCACAAAGGTGAGATGAGCCTAGCGCTTGCTTTTATCTCAGGCACGCTTGGTAGCTTACTTGGAGCCATTTTTAACTACTATCTTTGCTACTTTTTTGGACGCGAGATCGTCTTAAAATACGGCAAATTTGTTGGCATCACTCACGAAAAGATGGATAAATTTGAAGCATTTTTTAATAAACATGGCGAAATTTCAACATTTAACTCACGCCTCATCCCAGGAATTCGTCAATATATCAGCCTGCCAGCTGGGCTTGCTAAGATGAACATTTTTAGATTTTGCCTATTTACCACACTTGGTGCTGGGATTTGGTGCGCGGTTTTGCTTGGAGTTGGCTACTTTCTAGGCACAAATCCTGACAAACAGACACTTCTAACGATCACGATAGCACTTTTAGCAGTGGTTGCGATAATAAGTGCTATCTATATATTAAAGCAAAAAAAGAGATAATACATATAAAAATACATAAAAATTTAATGTATTTTACTAAATTTGGCTCAAATTTTTAGCTAAATTTAACCTAACAGATAGCTCTCATTTTTTCTAATCTAGCTAAATTTCTTGAAATTTTCTCTAGCTCACTTTGCTCGCAAACCTTCTCACCTGAGTAGAAAAATTTCACATTTGGAGTTAAATTTACACTTGAAACCGCAAGTCCAAGCTCGCTTATGAGGCGTTTTATCGTCCCTTCGTTGCCGTCTATTATACTTACATTTGAGGGCAAAATTTCTCTTAAGCTATCTTTAAAATAGTTAAAATGCGTGCAGCCAAGCACCAAAAAGTCAAATTTACTTAGATCAAATTTACCTAGCTCATCTTTTAGATATGACTTCACGTTTTCGCTCTCAAACTCAGCCTTTTCAGCGAAATTTACAAGGCGAGGCAGAGCAAGCAGTTCGGTTTTATCTTTTGCGTTTAAATTTGTGATTAGCTCTTTTAGTTTTGCACCATTTACGGTGACTGGAGTGGCGATGACAAGCGTTTTTAGGGCATCATCATGGCTTAGATCGTGAGCCTTTTTTACAGCTGGCTCCATGCCGATGATCGGCACGCTTAAATTTGCTCTAAGCTCTTTTATCGCCACGCTTGTAGCTGTGTTGCACGCTATCACGACAGCTTCTGCGCCATTTTCTATAAGAAATTTCACCGCACCAAAGCTAAATTTTAAGATATCATCTCTGCTCTTTTGTCCGTATGGAACATTTTTCACGTCTGCGTAATATAAAAATTCATGCTCGCTAAGCTTGCTTAAAGCTTCATTTAAGACGCTAAGTCCGCCAAGCCCCGAGTCAAATATACCTATCTTCATGCCCATCCTTAAAGCCTGCAATTATAGCAAATAATATCTTTGTAAGCCGTTTTTTATTATACTTTGGCTCATTTTAAAGTTGGAGCTAAATTTGGCAGTTGATAAGGTTATTTTCTATCTTTGCGCGACTTTGATCGCCATAAGCATCATTTTTTCACTATCTTTGCCAGTTTTTACAGTTTTATTTTTTAACTACGACGAATTTCACTTTTTTATCCGCCAGTTTGCAGTCGGCTGCATAGGAATTTTTCTCATGTGGTGGCTCTCAAGGCTAAATCCAGACAAAGCGCTCGTTTGGATAGGTTTTGGACTTCTTATCTCGTGCGGTATCGCTATGGGGCTCATGCACGCCTTGCCAGCTTCGATGGTGACTGACTCTGGAGGCGCTAGACGCTGGATCAGGTTGCCTGGCTTCTCACTTGCGCCTGTTGAGTTTTTCAAAGTCGGTTTTGTCTATTTTTTGGCGTGGAGTTTTACTAGAAAATTTAGCGACGGCAAGAGGACTTTGATGGCTGAGCTAAAGATACTTTTGCCTTATATCATTCTTTTTGGTATCGCTATCTTTCTTATCGCCGTTATGCAAAACGACCTTGGTCAGGTTGTAGTTTTGGCACTTACTTTTGTGACGATGGCGCTTTTTGCAGGGGCTAGCGTTAGGCTCTTTGGTATCGGTATCTTGGGCGCTGCCTTTGTCATGACGGTGGCGATAGTTAGCTCTGAGCACAGAATTTTGCGTATAAAGTCATGGTGGGGCACGATACAAAATATGGTTCTCTCTTTCTTGCCAGATAGCGTGGCAAACGTGCTTAGAGTGGCAGATGCGCCAGAGCCATATCAAATTTCTCACTCACTAAATGCAATTAAACACGGCGAGTTTTTTGGCGAGGGGCTTGGAGCTGGGATATTTAAGCTTGGCTTTTTAAGCGAGGTGCATACAGACTTCGTGCTAGCTGGCATAGCTGAAGAGGTCGGCGTTTTTGGCATTTTATGCATCACAGCGATCTTTATCACGCTACTTTATAGGATATTTAGAATTTCGGCTAGGAGCGAAAATAAGGTCTATCACCTATTCTCACTTGGTATCGGTCTTATCTTGTCATTTTCATTTTTGATGAATAGCTACGGCATCACATCGATCACGCCTATAAAAGGTATCGCTGTGCCATTTCTTAGCTACGGCGGTAGCTCCGTGCTTGCTATATGCATCGGCATCGGCATGGTCTTGATGGTTAGTAAAAAGGCAAAACTATGATAGTTATTTGTGGTGGCGGCACTGGCGGACATTTGGCGATCGCTAGAAGCTTTTGCGAGGAGCTAAATAGACGAGGCATAAAGCCTATTTTCATCGGCTCAACTAGCGGTCAGGATAAATTTTGGTTTGAAAATGATGATAAATTTGCACAAAAATTCTTCTTACCAAGCAGTGGCGTCGTAAATAAAAGAGGCCTTGCCAAGCTAAAATCACTAACAAATATCATAAGCCTAGCTCTAAAGTGCAGGCAAATTTTTAAAGAAAATGGCGTTAAAGCAGTCATCAGCGTGGGAGGCTACTCAGCAGCACCAGCAGCCATAGCGGCCATCATCTCAAAAACGCCGCTTTTCATCCACGAGCAAAATGCCGTAACCGGCAAGCTAAATAAAATTTTAAAGCCATACGCAAAGGGCTTTTTTAGCTCTTATGATGAGCTCTCGCCCTGCCCTTATCCTGTGGCAAATAAATTTTTTGAAAGCCAAAGAACAAGAGATGAGCTAAAAACGATACTATTTTTAGGTGGCTCACAAGGTGCAAAAGCTATAAACGAGCTGGCTATAAATTTAGCCCCATATCTTAAAGAAAAAGGGATAAAAATCATTCATCAATGCGGCAAAAATGCCCTTGATGAGCTTAAAAAAAGATATGATGAGCTTGGCTTTAGCGAGGCAAATTTAGAAATTTTTGACTTTAGCAAAGAGATAGAAAAGAAGATGAGTGAGGCTGATCTTGCCATATCAAGAGCTGGAGCTAGCTCGCTTTGGGAGCTTTGCGCAAACGCCCTACCATCTATCTTTGTGCCATTTCCTTATGCCGCTGGCAATCACCAGTTTTATAACGCTAAATTTCTAAAAGATAAAGGCATAGCTGAAATTTGCTTGCAAAATGGCGAAAATTTAGACAAAGATGAAGTCATAAAAATGATCGAGAGCTTTGATCTAAACAAAAGCAGCAAAGCTCTAAAAGATATCCTTTTGCCAAATGGGGCAAAAGAGATAGTGGATAAAATTTTAAGCTAGATCCTCGCCTATAGCGTAAGCTTTTAGCTCTCGTAGCTCGTAGATTAGATAGTGATAGATAAGCTCATTTGTCTTTAGGCTCTTGCCTGAAAGCACTGGTCTTATCATCTCGATGATCCTATCTGTGATGCCAGCGATCTCAACCAAAAGTAGCTCGTCACCCCTTTGTTTAGCCACTCTTATGCAGTTATAAAAAAATGTGTAGATAGTTTTAAAATTTTCCAAAACGACGTTTGAGACGATCTGAGAGTCGAGATGTAAAATTTTATTCATCCTATTTTGCAGCTCCATAAGCTCTGCAAGTAGCCCTCTTATCATCGCTGTGTCGCCACTTCTTGAGAAGATACTCTTTTTCTTTTTTTTATTTTGTATCTGATATTCAGCGACTAAAATTTGCATGATGTTTGAGATGCTTGTCAGGCTCTCCTGCAAATTTTGATTAGTCTTTAGGCTCACACCAGCCTTTTCTATCTTGTAGTATAGGCTTTTGTTTGTCTGCTCGAGGTATGAGCTAATGTTTTCGTAGTAATCTTCAGTATTAAAGACATTTTTAAAAAAACTGCCCTCGTCTGTTGTGCTATAAAGTCTTTTTTTGATCTCTTCGACATTTTTATTAAAATTGAGCGCATCGATCTTTGTTTCAGGCTCGACAACGCCGTTGTTTTCGATAACTTCCAAGTTTTTCTTAAGCGTGTTTATCAGCTTATCAATCTCATTAAAATCCATTTTGCCTCTTTGAAATTTTTGGCTATTTTACTATAAAAAGCTGAAGTTTTTGCTTGCAATCCTTAAAGAGATAAATTTATGCTTCTTTTAATAAAATATCTCAAAAAAGGAGCAAAAATGAATGGTGAAGTTTTTAATGCTTGCATTATCGTAGCCTCCATAAAGCAAGCTCTAAGGTCAAATTTAGAGTTAGATTACAAAGGCGAAAAATATATAAAAAGCCTAGTTTTTGACTATATTTTGGAGGATGATCAAGAAAAAAGAGAGCAAGCTAGCATAAATGAGTGGTTTAAGCACGCTAAAAAGCTTAGGCTAAGTGACGTGAGATTTGCTACAAATTTGACGGTTTCATCAAAGGAGCGCTCTCTGCAAGGCTTTTCAAATGTAAGCCACAAGTCAATCCTTTGCATTTATAAAGACAAGATGAGCTACTTCGTGCCGCACTGGAGCTTTGAAGAAGATAAAAAGGGCTGGGATATAGTCTATAGAGAATTTAGCCTAAATGGCACGCCAGAAATTCAAAAATTTAGTGACAACACTTTGGAATTTAAAGATATCCTAATAAGGATCACTAAATTTGCAGATGAGATAGAGTGTGAGAACTTTGGCGACTGCTTTAGAAAAGGGCTAAAAGCGCTAAACGAGCCAGAAAATATAGAGCAAAATATCCTAAATGCGCCACTTATGCCAAAGCTAAATTTAGCTCTTTTTACTGCGGCAAGCGCGGCAGATGTCTTTGGTGGCATGGGCTCTTGGAACGACGACGCAGCAGGATTGGCGCAGCATAAAAGACGAGGCAAAGAGTATGATGAGCTTAGCAGTGAGCTTTTTACGCAGATGCGAAAAGCCACTCTTTTTGCCATAAATGAGTGGTAGCTAGCCGTTTATCTGATAGATCTTTTTTCGCTGGCTTGAGCTGCCGATGTTTAGGATTTTGCGGTATTTGGTAATGGTTCGGCGAACGATTTGGATGTTAAATTTAGCTTGGATTAGCTCTTGGATTTTTAGATCAGAAAGTGGCTTTTTGTGATATTCATTTTTGATAAGCTCTAGCAAAAATTCCTTTATCGCGGCGTTTGAAGTTTCCTCGTCAAAGCCAGTTGCGAAGAAATTTTTAAGTGCGACCGTGCCTCTTGAAGAGCTTAGATATTTGTTCGCAATCGCTCTTGAGATGGTTGAAGGGTTGCGTCCAAGCTCGTCAGCTAGGTCTTTTAGCTTCATAGGCTTTATGT
This sequence comes from Campylobacter concisus UNSWCS, assembly GCF_000466685.1. Classification (GTDB taxonomy): domain Bacteria; phylum Campylobacterota; class Campylobacteria; order Campylobacterales; family Campylobacteraceae; genus Campylobacter_A; species Campylobacter_A concisus_A. The sequence continues at coordinate 28,098 of NZ_ANNG01000003.1, read as the reverse complement.
CGCCGCCCAAAAAGTAATCATACTGATACTCAACTATCATGAGCCCTATCTTATAAAGCGTCGCCTTTCTCATCTCAAGGGCGTCTATGAGCTCGCTAGCCTCTTTTATGCGCGAGCTTACAAAGGCCTCTTTCTCGTCTAGTCCCTCGGTGTCGATAGAAATTTCAGGATAATAGTCGTCATTTATCTGCACGCTTATGCCACTACTTGTGCTTAGCACGAAGATGTCAGGTACCGCCTCTTTTTCATCTTCAAGATATTCAATAGCTGGGGGATTTTTAAATTTCTTTATGATCTTTAGCGCGTCGTCATAGAATTTAAGCTTTCTAAGCTTCTCTATATTTTCAAAATTTAAGATGATCTTTTTTGCGCACTCGATGATCTCATCACTCGCCTCTGCCTCGCCAAGCTGAAACAAAAAGCTCTCTTTAACATCCTTTGCGCCCACGCCACAGGGCTCAAGGTAGGCAAATCTCGCTCTAACCCGCTCCACCTCATTCTCATTAAAATCCGTAAAAATTTCATCATCATAAGAAAAATAGCCCTCATCATCTAAGCACTCAATGATCTTATATGCGATATCTTGGGACTTTTGTGTGGGGAAAAGTGGTGGATTTATCTGGCTAACGAGCTTTTCATAGAGGCTTTCTTTATATATGCTTAAAGCCTCGATACTTTCGCTAACCGAGTTTTTGCTAACCTGCTCGAAAAAATTTCGCTTTTTTTCGCTTTTTTCTAAATTTTTATGCTCAATCGTGGCAAATGGATTTTCTTTTATAAAAGGCTCAAGCGTCTCTTTTAGCTCGTCAAGCCCGCTTTGAAGGATAGGAAGCCAGCTTCTTAGCGTTTGGTTTAGTTTGATCTTTGGCGCTAAAGTTTGCTTTTGCCTTAGCATCATCTACTCAAGCAGCTTAAATTCTTCGCCAAGATAGTGCGTTCTAACGAGCTTATTGTTTGCCACTTCGCTCGCACTGCCGCTTGCTAGCAGCGAGCCATCTTTGATGACGTAGGCTCTGTCGCAAATGGCTAGTGTCTCACGGACGTTGTGGTCAGTTATCAAAACGCCTATGCCTAGCTTTTTAAGGTCTCTAACGATGCTTTGGATGTCGCTAACTGCGATAGGATCGACGCCTGCAAATGGCTCATCAAGCAGCAAAAATTTTGGCTTTATAATGAGGCTTCTAGCGATCTCACAGCGTCTGCGCTCGCCACCACTTAGACTAACGCCCTTTCTTAGGCGGATAGGCTCGATATTTAGCATATTTAGCATCTCATTTACTCTTTTGGAGATATCTTCTTTGCTTTGATTTAAAATTTCAGCCCCAAGGAGTAAATTTTCCTCTACGCTTAGCTCTTTAAATATGCTTGACTCTTGCGGCAAATAGCCAATACCAAGATGCGCTCTTTTGTGAAGCGGGACGTTTGTGATCTTTTCGTCGTTTAAAAAAACATCTCCGCTAGTTGGTGAGATGAGCCCGCAGATCATATAAAAAGTGGTCGTCTTTCCAGCGCCATTTGGCCCAAGAAGCCCCACCACTTCGCCGCTATTTACCTCTAAAGATATACCTTTTATGATCTCACTTTTCTTAATCGTCTTTTTTAGATCTTTTACTTCTAGTTTATGCACTTATAACCTCGTATTTTCTGCCATTTTCGCTAGGAGAAATTTTTACTAACGTATAGCTCTCGCCGTTTTTCTTTAGAGCTTTTTCTAAATTTTCATCGCCCCACTCTACTAGATGAAGCCCCTCTTCAAACAAATTTTCAAAAAGGCCATTTTTTGCCATTCCGTCAAATCCGATCTGATAAATGTCGTAGTGGTAGATATCTTTACCATAAATTTGCATCAAAGAAAATGTCGGCGACGTCACGCTATCTTCTATGCCGTGCGCCTTGATGATCGCCTTTACAAGCGTCGTTTTGCCACTTGCTAGATCGCCACTTAGTAGCACCACGCCACTTTTTGGAAGCACCCGCACAAGCCCATCAAGCTCATTTTCTAAAAGCTCAAAAACCATCAAAGCTCTTTTACGTATTCGCTTTGAGCGCTTTTTGGTATGCTTTTTGTAGTTGGGATCGCTAACACCTCATATCTTGCCTCACGAGCTAGAAATTTGATAGTGATCACGTCGCCTATCTTTACGTCTTTTGCCGCTTTTGCCTGCACGCCGTTGATGCTCACAACGCCGCTTTTGCACATATCTTCGCTAACGGCACGCCTTTTGGTTATATTTACCACGTTTAAAAATTTATCTACTCTCATGCGGCGGATTTTAACAAAAATAGCCTTAAATTTTTAATCCTTTAGATATTTTAAAAGTTCTTTTAAATTTAGAGGTATGACGCTGCCGTGGGTTTCATTTTTAAAAAGCTCAAAGTGAGAATTTACCCCACTTTGCTTTAAGATCCCAGCCAGATCACTCGCCTTTAAAATGCCAGCTTTGTCAGTTTTGCCCTTTCTCTTTTCAAGCTCGCCAACGCTAAGAAAGACGAATTTAGCCTTTAGTTTCTCTTTAAATTTACCATCATTCACATTTTGCTTTAAAATTTCAGACTCGCCCCACCAAAGAGATGGCGAAGCGATAAAGAAATTTGAAAATATGCCCTCATTTTTAAGCAAAGCGTAGAGCGTAAAAAGGCCGCCAAAAGAGTGTCCATAAAGGCTTTTTTGACTGCCCTGCACGTTAAATTTCTCATCAACTAACGGCACTAAATTTCTAGTTAAAAAGTGGTAAAACGCATCTGCGCCGCCACCTTTGCTAAACTCCTCGCCCTCTGCCTTTGGTGTGAGATCTCTTGTGCGTTTTTCTACTTCGTAGCTTTTGTCTGTGTCATATCCTATGCCTATTATTAGCGGTGCGGTCGTGGCATCAAATTCATTTAATATCATGTTGAACTGGGCGTTTGCGTCAAGCAAGAAAAGCACGTTTTTAAACTCATCTTGCCCCTTTAGCTTGGCTGTGAAAATTTTATAAATTTCATCATTTGCACTCATTTTAAAGGTTGAAATTTCAAATTTACTAGCAGCTTTCTCGCTTAATGGATCAGGCGTTTGTTGCGGAGCTGCTTGTAAAATTTGCGTCACACCAAGCGTAAAAAGCAAAAATTTAAAGGCTCTTACCATTTTGCAGCGACCTTAAACCAAAACCTCCTACCCTCTTGCGGATAAAAGTAGTATGTATCGCCCACAAGCGCCTCATCGTATCTTACCTTATCAAAGATATTGTATGCATTTAGGCTAAGAGTTAGGTGCTTGTTTGCATCCCAACTGACGCCTGTATCGAAGGTGAGTAGGTCTTTTGTGTTCTCTCTTACTCTGTTGCCAGCACCGAAATTTACGCTTGTTAGCTTGCTCTCGTAGTTTGCGCCAAAAAATGTCTTGACGCTTTTTACAGGCTTATATGTAAGCGTGGCGTGAAGTGTGTGCTCTGGCGTTGCTGTTAGGCTTTTGCCATCAAGTCTGTTAAGCCCAGTTTGGCTAAATTTCATAGGGCCATTTGGCGTATTTATCGTTGGGTTGCCAGTTTTTATCTTTGACTTATTATAGGTGTAGTTTGAGCTTAAATTTAGGTTTGAAAGGATGTCGTAGTCGCCACTTAGCTCTACACCCCAAACGGTCGCACCTTCTATGTTAAAGTAAGTTCCCCAACCAGGGCAAGTAACGTCTGGTGCATTTGTGCAAGTGCCAAAGGCTGGAATTCCATTTACTCTTTTGCTGCCATCAGTGTCTAGGATCTTATCTTTAAATTCATTTCTAAAAAGCGTTACCGAGCCTCTAAAATCAGCCTGATTGTCATAATATGCCCCTACTTCATAAGTCGTGCTCTTTTCTGGTTTTAGGTCCTTGTTGCCAAAATCAACTATACTCCAAGCCTTTTGAATAGTGCCTACTTCTGGGGAAATTTGATTGACATTTGGTGTTTTATAGCCAGTTGCTACGCCGCCTTTTAAGCTTAGCGTATCTGTGGCGTTATAGACTAGGTAGGCTCTTGGCGAGAGGTGGTTGCCAAAAAATTCATTGTGCGTAAGTCTTGAGCCAAGCGTTAAAAAGAGCTTCTCATCTAAAATTTGCCACTCATCCTCGATAAATCCCGCATGCTCGCTCATCGAGTAGGTCTTTGGATCTTTTAAGCCGTTTCTTGAGGCGTTTGAGACGATGAATGTCGTGCCGACATTTTGCTTACTAAAGTCATAACCAAAAGTTAGAGTGTGTGCGCCAAAAAAGGTTGTAAATTTAGAGTTGAAGTTGTGATTTTTGGCTTTTGCTGGTATAAATTTATCAAAAAGGCTCGTTCTTTGCGTCTGGTCATAAATGTAGCTAAGATCGGCATTTAGGCTATCAAATTCACCAAGATAGCCCACGCCATAGCTCTTTTTTTCGTAGTCATAGGCGTTTAAAACCTTATTTGTCTTTATAGTGGCTGTTTTGCCGACTGTTCGCGAATAGTCGTGTTTTTCGTTTGAGCCAAGGATGAAAAATTTATTATGCTCATCTGGAGTGATCCAAAGTTTTGCGGTTAAATTTCTCTTATCGCTCTCTTGATAGCCACCTTTGTAATTATCCTCATCTCTTAGCTTTTTATAGCCCCAAAGCTGAAGCGCGAAAAGGTCCTTATAAAGAGGTAAATTTAGATAAAAGTCGCCCTGCCTGCCATCGCCTATGCCTTTGTGAGTGTTTATCGTGGTTGAGATGCCGACGTTGCCGCTAAATTTTGAAAAGTCTTTTTTGGTAATGATATTTATAACGCCTCCAACCGCGTCGCTACCATAAAGCGAGCTCATAGGGCCACGGATAACCTCTATACGCTCGATCGCCTCGGCTGGCGGGATGAAATTTGAGTTCATGTCCCCTGCTCCGCCCTTTGGATTTGCGCTGCTTGAATTTACTCTTTTGCCATCAATTAAAACTAGAGTTTGAGATTTTTCCATGCCGCGTATCGAGATACCACTAGCTGGACCATCCTCGCCGCCAACGACATTTACGCCTGGCGCTTTTTGCGCGATAGAGTGAAGCGAGGTAAAGCTATCTTTTGTTAGCTCCTCGCCCTTTATTACGCTTATGCTTGCAGGGGCTTCTTTTATCTGCTGCGAAAAGCCGCTCGCACTTACTACGACGCCATCTAGCTTAGTTTCGTTGTTCTCTTTTTCTACTGCATAGAGAGAATTTGCCACACAAGCACTAAGGCAAATGGCGATAAATTTTGATCTATTCACGGATATCCTTTTGTTAAATTTAATTTTTGATAATGAAAGCGAAACGCAAATTTAACAAAGCAAGCATAAAAACAATATTAATTATCAAAAATAAAATTTATCTAAACACAATAAAAGCAATTTTTATAAAACAATACTTACATTACTTAATAGATTAATTTATTAAAGATTAATCAATTTAGGCTAAAATACGACCATTTCAACAAAAGGACAGCTATGAAAAAAGATGTAAAAAAAGTTGTTTTAGCATACTCAGGCGGACTTGACACAAGTATTATTTTAAAGTGGCTTCAAGACGAATATAAATGCGAAGTAGTCACATTTACAGCTGACATCGGACAAGGCGAAGAGCTAGAGCCTGCACGTAAAAAAGCCCTAGCACTTGGCGTAAAACCTGAAAACATTTTTATAGAAGACTTAAGAGAAGAATTTGTACGTGATTATGTATTTCCAATGTTTAGAGCAAACGCAATCTATGAGGGCGAATATCTACTTGGCACATCAATCGCGCGCCCACTTATAGCAAAACGTCAAAGCGAGATCGCAAGACTTGTTGGCGCTGATGGCGTGAGCCACGGAGCAACAGGCAAAGGCAACGACCAAGTTCGCTTTGAGCTTGGCTACTACGCACTTGGTGATAATCTAACTATCATCGCCCCATGGCGCGAGTGGGATCTAAACAGCCGTGAAAAACTTTTGGCATACGCTGAGAAAAACGGCATAGATATCACCAAAAAACCAGGTAAAAGCCCATACTCAATGGACGCAAATTTACTTCACATAAGCTACGAAGGCTTAGTGCTTGAAGACCCGAGCCACGCACCAGAAGATGATATGTGGAGATGGACAGTAAGCCCAAAAGATGCTCCAGATAAGAGTGAGATCATAGAGATCGGCTATGAAAAAGGCGATCCAGTGAGCATAAACGGCAAAAAAATGAGCCCAGCTGAAATTTTAACCGAGCTAAACCGCCTTGGCGCAAAACACGGCATCGGCAGACTTGACATTGTAGAAAACCGCTCAGTTGGTATGAAGAGCCGCGGCTGCTACGAAACTCCGGGTGGAACGATAATGCTAAAAGCTCACAGAGCGATCGAGAGCATCACGCTTGACCGCGGCGCAGCTCACTTAAAAGATGAGATCATGCCAAAATATGCCGAGCTAATTTATAACGGCTACTGGTGGTCGCCTGAGCGAAATATGCTCCAAGCGCTCATCGACAAGAGCCAAGAGCACGTAAATGGCTCTGTTAAAGTTGAGCTTTATAAAGGTAATGTGATTATACTTGGTAGAAACAGCAAAGATGATAATCTATTTAGCGAGGCGTACTGCACATTTGAAGAGGACAGCGTTTATGACCAAAAAGATGCAGAAGGATTTATCAAACTAAATGCACTTCGCTTTATAATCGCACGTAAAAATGGGCGAAAATTTGATTAAAAATAAAATTTAAAAGGATAAAAATGAAAGTACTACTAATAAAAGATGTAAAGGCACTTGGCAAAGCTGGCGAGATAAAAGAGGTAAAAGACGGCTACGGCAATAACTTCTTAATCGGCAAAGGCTTTGCAAAAGCAGCTACTCCAGATGTCCTTCGTCAATACGAAGCAGCTCAAAAAAGAAAGGCTGAAGAGCTAAAATACGAGATCGCAAATTTAGAAAAGCTTAAAGAAGAGCTTGCAAAAGTGACAGTCGTCGTCAAGAAAACTCTTGGTGCAAATGGCTCGCTCTTTGGCTCAGTTTCAAAAGAGGAGATCGCAGCAGAGCTTGAAAAGACACATCATTTGGTAGTTGAGAAAAAGGCTATCGACCTGGACACTCACCTAAAAGCAGTTGGTCTTTATGATGTCTCTATAAAGCTTGGACACTCGATAAATGCGACCTTAAAGGTTGATGTGCAAGGAGAGTAGATGTTTCATGCGACAACCATCTTAGCCTACAAAGGCAAAAATAAAGCGGTCATCGGCGGCGATGGACAGGTGAGCTTTGGCAACACCGTCTTAAAGGGCAATGCCGTAAAAATCCGCAAAATTCACAACGGCAAAGTCCTAGCTGGCTTTGCTGGTAGCACTGCTGACGCGTTTAATCTCTTTGATATGTTTGAGAAAAATTTAGAACATACAAAGGGGGACTTGCTAAAGGCGGTGATAGAATTTAGCAAAGAGTGGCGCAAAGACAAGTATCTAAGAAAGCTTGAGGCGATGATGCTTGTGCTTGATAGGGATAAAATTTTCTTACTTAGTGGCACAGGAGACGTTGTTGAGCCAGAAGATGGCAAGATAGCAGCTATCGGAAGTGGCGGCAACTACGCCCTTTCAGCGGCCCGTGCCCTAGATAAATTTGCCGATATCGACGAAGAGGAGCTAGTCAAAGAGAGCCTCAAGATCGCCGGCGAAATTTGCATCTATACAAATACAAACATCAAAACTTATGTTTTAGAATAAGAGAAAAAATGAACTTAACACCAAGAGAAATTGTTAAATTTTTAGATGACTATGTGATCGGTCAAAAGGACGCCAAAAAGATCATAGCGATCGCACTTCGCAACCGCTACCGCCGTATGAAGCTTGAAAAGAGCCTGCAAGATGACATCATGCCAAAAAATATCTTGATGATCGGCTCAACTGGCGTTGGTAAAACCGAGATCGCAAGGCGTCTTTCAAAGATGATGGGACTACCTTTTATCAAGGTAGAAGCTAGCAAATATACTGAGGTTGGCTTTGTTGGTCGTGATGTTGAAAGTATGGTAAGAGACCTTGCTATGGCATCATATAATCTCGTAAAAAACGAGCAAAGCGAGAAAAACCAAGACAAGATAAATGCCTATATCGAAGAAAAGATCGTCTCAAAGCTACTTCCGCCACTTCCAAAAGGTGCTAGCGAAGAGAAGCAAGCAGAGTACGCAAAGAGCTATGAAAAAATGCTAAATAGGCTAAGAAACGGCGAGCTTGACGAGCTAAGTATCGAGATCGAGGTGCAGCAAAACCCACTTGAAGCTGGCTCAAATGTGCCACCTGACATGGCACAGATGCAAGAGAGCTTTATCAAGATAATTGGTATCGGTGGCAAGAACATCAAAAAAGAGATGAAGGTAAAGGACGCCAAAAAAGCCCTTCAAAGCGAAGCAAATGATAAAATTTTAGACCTTGAGAGCGTAAAAACAGAGGCTTTAAGAAGAGCTGAAAACGAGGGCATCATCTTTATAGACGAGATCGATAAGGTAGCCGTTGGCTCAGGTAGCTCAAATAGGCAAGACCCAAGCAAAGAAGGTGTGCAAAGAGACTTGCTACCTATCGTTGAGGGCTCAAATGTAAATACCAAATTTGGAAATTTGAAGACAGATCACATTTTATTTATCGCAGCTGGCGCCTTTCATATAAGCAAGCCAAGCGATCTCATCCCAGAGCTTCAAGGCCGTTTTCCACTAAGGGTCGAGCTTGATAGCCTTGATGAGGACGCGCTTTATCAAATTTTAACCCAGCCAAAAAATTCGCTTTTAAAGCAATATATCGCACTTCTTTCAACTGAAAATGTCGAGCTAGATTTTGATGATGAAGCGATAAAAGAGATAGCAAGGATCGCTCATGCAGCAAATGAAAAGATGGAAGACATCGGTGCTAGACGCCTTCATACGGTGATCGAGCGCGTGATAGAAGATATCAGCTTTGAAGCTAGCGAAAAGAGCGGCGAGAAGATAAATGTGACAAAAGAGCTTGTAAAAGAGCGCCTAAAAGACGTGGTTGAGGATCAAGATCTAGCGAGGTATATACTTTGAAATCAGGCTTTGTTAGCATCATAGGACGCACAAATGCTGGCAAAAGCTCGTTTTTAAATGCCTTATTAAACGAAAAGATCGCCATTGTCTCGCACAAGCAAAACGCAACTCGCAGAAAGATAAATGGCATCGTGATGAACGGTGAAGATCAGATCATCTTCACCGACACACCAGGGCTTCACGAGAGCAACAAAGCGATAAATCAACTGCTAATTAGCCAAGCTATAAAATCGATGGGAGACTGCGATCTCATCGTATTTTTAGCGCCTATCCATGATGACACAAGTGACTACGAGAAATTTCTAGCTTTAAATCCTGAAAAACCACACATCTTAGTGCTAACAAAAGTCGATGAGAGCTCAAACGCAAAAGTGCTTGAAAAGATCACTCAGTATCAAAAATTTCAAGATAAATTTGCAGCACTTCTTACTTTTAGCACCAAGCAGCCTACCTATAAAAAGCCGCTTCTTGATGAAATTTGCAAGCTTTTGCCAGAGCATGAGTACTTTTATGATCCAGAATTTCTCACACCGACAAATGAGAAGGAAATTTTTAGAGAATTTATACTTGAAGCGATCTATGAAAATTTAAGCGATGAGATCCCATATCTTAGCGATGCGATCATAAAAAGCGTAAAAGAAAAAACAGGCATAACTGAAATTTATGCTAGCATCATCACGGAGCGTGACATCCACAAAAGTATGATCATCGGAAAAAATGGTGAAACCATTAAACGAATTGGAATTTTTGCAAGAAAGTTAATACAAAATTTAACAAACACAAAGGTCTTTCTAAAGCTCGATGTAGTCGTGAAAAAAGGGTGGAGTAAAGAGGAGAAAAGCCTAAATAAGATAATCGGCTATTGATTTTTTATTAGAAAGATATTAAAATACCGTACTTAAGCGTTTAAGAAGGTTTTAAATTCATGATGAATATTAAAAAAAATAGTGAAATTTCTATAGTTGCAATAGACCCGTATGACTATAAAGGATTTCGTTATCACAACAGCAATGTAGATGCTTTTAACTTTTCAAAAACAGTCAATAAACGCGACTTTTTTATCTCATACATCAAATTTAAAGATTTAAAAACAGTAAATATTTTAGTCTCTAAAAGCGTTGATAAAGACTCCCTTTACGAGGAGCTTTATTCAAAGGTCTATGCAGAGCTTTCGCTAGATCCTGCGCTTGATAATAGGCTATTTTTCTCAGAAGAGAACCATATAAAAAAAGAAAAAAGAGTTTTTACCGCTTTTGTTGTCACGGGTGAAAATTTAAATTCGACCTTTAAAGCAGTTGCAAAAAAGGTCCCATATATCGACTATCTTGCGCCTGAGCCTTTGATCTACTCTGCTATTTATAAAAAGGGCTTGCTGCCAAGCACACAAGCAGACTGCTTTATAGCGCTTAGAAAAGATGAATCATTTTTAAGTATATATTTAGATGGTGATTTTTTTACTGCTAGAGAAATTCGCTATAACTTAAACTATCTTAAAGATAAATTTTTAGAGCAAAGCGGCGATCGCTTGAGTGATGAAAAATTTATCGAAGTTTTGTCTCAAAGAGGACTTGTAAATAAAGATGATGATGGCTTTAACTACGATCTAAACACAGTTTTTGAAGATTATATCTTTTACTTTAACGATATTTTAAACATTATAAATAGCCAAAATGGCATAGCCATAAAGAAAATTTACATAGATTGTGACTATGAGATCAAAAATTTTGCAAATTTTATCTCAACCAAACTTGGCTTGGATGCAGAATATATAAACATAAAAGTTGCGATAAATAACAAAAACTATACTATAAATGAGCGTTATAACGTTATGGCTTTGTTTGGTAGATTTTATACCAAAGAGCCATTTTATGAGAATTTTAACCTCTCAAATATGCTCCGTCCAGATCCATTTGTCAAAAGAAAAAGTGGTAAATTTTTGCTCACTTGCGCTGCGGCATTTGCACTAAGTATGTTGTATCCAGCTTACAACTACATAGCTGGTCTTGTTTTAGAAAAAGACAGCGCAAGACTAAATGACGAATATAGCGTCCTAAACGCCCAAGAGATGCAGATAAAAGAGACGCTAGCTAAAATTTCAAGAGAACAAGAGGCGGTAAAAGAGCAAACTCAAAAAGAGAATGAAAAGCTAAATTTCAGAAAAGGTCTGCTTGCTGAGATCGAAAATAAAAAAGATAATTACGCCATGAAGGGTTTAAATCTTTTTAAAATTACCGATATTTTAAATCTAAATGCAGTTCATATCACAAACATCGTAAATAACGATAGAAATTTGACCATAACTGCGGTTAGTGATAATGAAAAAAGGATAACCCAGTTGATCAAAGATATCAGCAAAGATGAAAAATACTTGGTAAATACTAAAAAAATTCGCTCAGATGACGCTAAACACGAGTATGAAAGTAATATAAGCATAGAGATTAGACAATGAAACAAGATATTTTAAGTAAAATAGATCAATACTTTGATAACAAAAAGCCAAACGAAACAAACCTCATTTTTCTTGGCTCAGCGCTTATCATAGCTTACCTTGTCTATATGCTATGCTTTGATCCTGCACAAAATTTCTTTGATGAAAAGCTTGATAAACATACGAGAATTTCTACAAAACTAGAAAATACTAGAAACTATCTAGCCTCAGTGAGCTCCCCTGATGGCGATAGAAATTTTAAGATAAATGAAGAAAATAGAAATTTAAGCAATCTAAAACTTCGCTACACGAATATTTTGAAATTTAATACCTATTTTGATTCAAAGCTTAAAGAGCTTTCATTTTTGCTTTTTGACAATCAAAACTGGGCAAACTATATAGATAGTATCGTGCTTTTGGCAAAACAAAATAATATAAAAATTTTAGAGCTTAAAAGCGATATAAAAGAGCCAAATTTCCAAAAGATAGAGCAAATTTTAAATATAGATGTCACTTGCCTTGGAAATTTTAAAGATATGCTTAGCTATATAAACGGACTTGAAGAGTCAAAACTCGTAGTAGATCTTCACAAAATGGATATAAATTCCACTCAAAAAGATCTAGGAGCTAAGCTCTCTATCTCTGTGTGGGGTATGAAGTACTGATGAAAAAATTTGGTTTATTTTTGATTTTAGCTCTAGGCCTATTTGGCAATGAGTTTGAAGGCGAGATGAAAAACTATGATGAAGTTTTTGTTAAGATAAAGGAGCAAAGAAAGGGGCTTAACAGTGGTGAAATTTCTAGCTTGCAAGATCCTTTCAAGCTAAATTTGCCAGTTGCTCCAAAAGGCGATCAAAACACTACAAAATACTCTTCTGCAAGGGGGTTTATGCTAAAGGCCATTTTGCTAAATAAAGCAAATATAAATGGCAAGTGGTATAAAGTGGGAGATATGATTGATGATTACAATATCACAAGTGTTTATGGCAATAAGGTTATCATCGTAAAAGATGATGAAAAACAAGAACTAACTCTTAAAAATGGAAGTAAAAATGTTGGTATCAAAATTAAGTAAATTTATTATAGCTGTGGCGTTGGCTTCATTCTTAGCTACCCCTATAATGGCAAAACCAAGCACATGCTTGAGTAAAAATTTTAGTATGAAGATCACAGACGACATAAGTCTTGGAGATGTTTTAAATCAGCTCTCTGAAATGTGTGATTTTAGTATCGTTGCAAAAGATGCTTATAGTAAAAAAGAGCTTGACGATAAAGTCTTTGGCGTAAATATAAGAAATATGAGCCTAAGCGAGGTCTTTGATCTGCTTTTAAACGAAAAAAATTTAAGCTATGAGTTTTCAAATAATGTCTTAAAAATCTCATCGCTTCAAACAAAAATTTTTAAAATAGACTATATAACCTCTATCCGTGAGGGCACAGCCATCACAAAAGCTTCGGTTGATGCCTCTCCATCAGAAGTAGGCAATAGCTCAAGTAGTGACACTAGCTCAAACGACATAAAAAATGAAAACAACTTGATAAGAACAACTGAGAAATTTGACTTTTGGGAGAAGCTTGATGCTGAGCTAAAAGCTATCTTAAACAATAGCAGTGAGCACATCACAGCGCCAGATCCTATCATAAACCAAAATGCTGGACTTATTACTGTTACAGCGACCCCGTCACAGCTAAAACGCGTCGAAAAATATATAGCTGAGATGCAAAGAAGACTTAAAAAACAAGTAATCATCGACGTTTCTATCATCGCAGTTGATCTAAATAACGAGTATAAGCAAGGCGTTGATTGGAGTAAATTTGAGCTCGGATTTAACTCATATATCGGCAACCAAGGCTCTAGCACCGGTTCAAGTGCAAGCTGGACAAACAAGGGCAACAGCTTAAGCGATGGCTTTGGTCGCACACTAAATATCGCTGCAAATTTAAACTTTAGCCTTGATGGTATGATAAATTTCCTTGAAACAAATGGCAAAACAAAGGTCGTTTCAAGTCCAAAAGTAACCACTCTAAACAACCAACAAGCGCTAATCTCTGTGGGCGATAATATAAACTACCGCGTAATGGAAGAGACAGATAATGGTAGCAACAATAACAATAACAACAGGCTTACAACAACTTATAAACAATACTCTGTATTTATCGGTATCTTGTTAAATTTACTCCCAGAAGTCTCAGATAACAATAAGATCATGCTTCGCATCAATCCAAGCTTAAGCAGCTTTAAGTATGCAGAAGATGACACAAGATCACAAAATACAGCCATTAGAGAGATCGCCCCTGATACAGTTCAGAAAAAACTCTCAACAGTAGTTCAGGTAAATAGCGGCGATACGATCATACTTGGCGGACTTATCGGACAGACCAAAGATAAGCAAAACACAGCTGTGCCACTTCTAGCCGACATACCTTTGATAGGAAGCGTCTTTAAAAGCACAAGAGATGGCGTAAGAACTACTGAGCTTATCTTTGTCATCACGCCAAGAGTTGTTGATCTTGAAGATCCAAAACCAGTTCAGCAGTCGCTAAAAGATCTAGGATTTTCTAAATCGATCTATGAGTAACGAAAATATTTATACACATATAAAAGATGTTTTCATAGATGAAGACGAGAGTTTAAATTTCGTAAATTTAGACAACTCTATAAGCTGCTACAACAAGATAGTTTTAGCTCTAAAAAAGTCACTAAAGCTCATCTTGTTTTATGGTAAGCCAGGTAGCGGCAAGACCTTTTTGCTAAACAAGATCGCAAATGATTTAAAAGAAGATAAAAGCCTCATCTTTTTTCCACATCCATTTTTTAGCGAGGCGACATTTATCGAGGCACTTTGTGAGCAAATTTATGGAAAAAAGCTTGAAGATATAAACAACTTTGAGAGCTTTATAAAATTTTACTCAAAAGACTTTAGCAGTAAAGATGAAATTTTAAAAAATCAAATGACGGTTATCCTAGATGAAGCGCAGCTCTATCCGACTGAGCTTATCGAGAAGATAAGGCTTATGGCTGATACTAGGATGTTTAAATTTCTCTTTACGATACACAAAACCGAAAACGAAGATATTTTGGCAAAAGATTATTTTCAGACTAGAATTTGGGAGAGTATCGAGTTAAGTAGCGCTGATGTAAATGAGATCATCATATACTTGCAAAGAAAGCTTAGTCAAAAAAATTATGATAAATACCTTAAATTTGATAAAAAAGACTACGAGTGTGCCTACTCATTTTGCGGTGGAAATTTAAGAACACTAAACAAGATCATGTATAAATTCTATGAAATTTGCGAATATTACGAGCAGTATCAGCCTTCAAAGCTTAGCGGTGATAAGGCAAATATCATGATACTCACCATGGCTGCACTTGATGCGGGGCTAATCGATGCTTGAACCACAAGAAATTCAAAGACTAGAAAAGCTTTATGAGAGCTACAAGAAAAAAAATGGCGGTTTTTTGCATAAAATTTTTAATGCCAAAAACTCTAAAATTTTAATCATTGAGCTTTTGCTTATCATCATTTTGCTGGCTGCATTGATAGCGCTAAGCATAGAGAAAACTCCAAGTCTTGCTAGTAAAAGCGATAAAGTTTTAGCCAAAAATGCAACCGCAGTAAAAATGGTAGAAAAAAATGAGACAAATGTAAGCGTTCTTAGTGAGCTAAAGCAAAAGAGCGAGGTTGCTAAGGCTAAATTTGAAGAGGGTAAAAAGCAAGATGAGCTAGCTGACAAGATAGCTAAAAAGCTCGAAGAGGTTGTAAAGATAAACGAGACAAACGATACTTCAAAAAATGAGCCAAAAAGGCAAAGAAACTCACAAGGTTGGCTTAAGCTAAACATCCCTGATGAAGAGCCACATAGCGAACAAAATGGCATAAACGGCATGAGCGTGCCACAAGATGAAGTGATAGACCTTGAGTCAAAACCAGCTAGAAAGCGTGTAAATATACAAGTAACTTCAGCATCAAATGAAGAGAGCGTGCTAAGGGAGCAATTTTTAAAAACAAACAATCCAACTATCGCACTCGAGCTTGCTAGATTAAATTTTAGAAATAATAATTTCAAAGAAGCTATAAAGTGGTCGCTTGCTGCGAACGATATAGATAATAGCTTAGAGGAGTCATGGATCATCTTTGCAAAGTCAAAATATAAGTTAAAACAAAGCGATGATGCCGTCAAAGCTCTAAGGGAGTATAATAAAAACTTAAACAAAGCTTCGATAAATGAGCTTATAAATAAGATAAAAAGTGGAACATTATGAAATTTTTTGTTATTTTTTTGGTTTTTGTTTGTGAAGTTTTTGCTGTTAGCCTGACTGAGATAAGGGATGACTTTAACAGCGCAAACTATGCAAAAGTCTGCAACCAAAAGGTTGAGGAATTTTTAAAAACACAAAATAACGAAGAGCAAATTTCTATGTTTGGCATCGCTTGCATAAAGATGAACGATCTAAACAGGCTAGCAACTCCGATCGATAAGCTAGTAAAGAGCGAAAAATCAAGAGAAAATGCTGCCTATTTTGCTGACATCTTGTTTAAGAAAAAGCTCTTATTTCACGCTATGATAGATGGCGTTGATATAAGCTATATCAGGCTTCCAAAGAGTGATTATATACTTTCATTTTTGTTTGATAAATTTGTAAAAAAAGAGTATGTAGAAGAGCTTGGTACATTTATCTTTGAAGAGCCAAACTCTGACACAAGATATGAGATAAGCCCAACAAATGGGCAAATACCAAAGCTTGTGCTTAAAATTTTTAAAAATAACGACCTGAAATCACAAATAGAGTATAGATAATGAAAAACGTAGAAAATGTAATCTTAAAAAATATAGAACAAAACGGCAAACTAAGCACATCAGATATAGAAAAGATAAAGCAGATAAGCGAGCAAGAAGGCAAAGGTCTTGTTAAAATTTTAAGAGATGAAAATTTAATAAACGATGAAGATTTTATGGAAATTTTGTCTGATATTTACAGAAGAGGGCATGTAAATATCGATGAAATTTCAAACGATCTTGAGCTTGATATAAAGGCTTTTGTTAAATTTATAAGCGAGAAATTTAAGGTTTTATACTTTGACCTTGATGATATCGATATCGACTACCGCATCAGCGAGAAGCTAAGCACCGCTCAACTAAAGACATATAGCGCGATCCCAGTAAAAGAAGATGAGATAAGCGTATATGTCGCTTTTAAAAATCCATTTGACGTTATCGCTCAAGATAAGGTGCAAAATTTATTTAATAGAAAACTACTAAAAGTTGCCATCGCTCAGCCAACCCAGATAGAAAAATATATAAGCAAGCTAGCGCTAAATGAGAGCATAAAAGATGTGATAACAGAGATCAGAAGAGAGCTTTCAAGCTCAGCTAGTCAAGGTCAAAACACTGAAAACTCTGGAATTTTAAAACTAATAGAGATCATCTTAAAAACATCTATCCAAAGCAGAGCCAGTGACATCCACATCGAGCCGACCGAGACAAACTGCATCGTAAGAAGCAGGATCGATGGTATGCTAAGCGAAACATTTATATTTGATAAAGATATCTATCCGCCGATGGTTAGCCGTATGAAGCTACTTTCAAACATGGACATCGCAGAGCGCCGCCGCCCACAAGATGGTAGATTTTCAGCTCAAATTTTAGACAAAGAGTATGATTTTCGTATCTCGACGCTACCTATCTTAAACGGCGAAAGTATAGTTTTAAGAATTCTTGATAAGTCAAAGGTCATTATAAATTTAGAAGATCTTGGCATGCATCCAGATAACTTCGCTAAATTTAAAAAGAGCATGAAAGCGCCTTATGGCATCATCCTAGTCACTGGTCCAACAGGCTCAGGTAAGACAACTACGCTTTACGGCGCACTAAATGATATAAAAAGCGTAAAAACTAAGATCATCACAGTTGAAGATCCTGTCGAATACCAGCTAAATATGATCCAACAAGTGCATGTAAATGAAAAAGCTGGTCTTACCTTTGTCTCGGCTCTTCGCTCTATCTTGAGGCAAGATCCAGACGTCATAATGATAGGCGAGATCAGGGATCAAGAGACGCTTCGCATAGCGATACAAGCGGCACTTACTGGTCACTTGGTTTTCTCTACGCTTCACACAAATGATGCCATTAGCGCGCTTCCTCGTATGATAGATATGGGTATCGAGCCTTATCTAGTAAGTGGTGCGCTCGTTTGCATAGAGGCTCAAAGGCTTGTTAGAAAGCTCTGCCCACACTGCAAACAAAAGATCACTCTATCTCAAAAGGCATTTGACGAGGTTAAGAAATTTGTCCCTGAAAACTACCAGTTTTATAAAAGCGTAGGATGCCCGCAATGCTCACAAACAGGATATCTAGGACGTGAGATGATAAGTGAAATTTTGCCTATTAGCGACCATATAGCAAGCATGGTTGCAAATGGTGCTTCTAAAGATGAGCTTAAAAGCGTAGCTTACGAAGAGGGCTTTATAGATATGTTTCATGATGGCGTCATAAGAGCAGCAAATGGCATAACCACGCTTGAAGAAGTTTATAGGGTTGCTAAGATATGAAATACTTTGAGGTTGAGTACATTCAAAACGGCAAACGCCATAAGATGAGCCTAAGAGCGAACAATAAAAGTGAGATCAAAGATAAAGCAAATGTCACTGGCATGATCGTAAAGATCAAAGAGACGCAAACTTCTAGCATAAATAACTTTGAAAATTTACAAAATGTAATCGCAAAGGCTTTTACTAATCCAAAGGTGAAAATCCCAAATTTAGTAGCCACCATAAGGCAGCTTAGCGTTATGACAAATGCTGGAATTTCTATCCACGATAGCATTAAAGAGGTTGCAAACTCTACTGAAGATAAGCGCCTTAAATTTATATTTCAAACTATAGATGAGGAGCTAAATCAAGGCTCAAGCCTTACAAATAGTATAGAAAATTTTAAAGAAGAGCTAGGCGACGTGACGCTAGCGATGATAAGACTAGGGGAAAGCACTGGTAATATGGCTGACGCGCTTGCAAAGCTTGCCTCTATCTTGCAAGAGGTCTGGGACAATCAGCAAAAATTTAAAAAAGCTATCCGCTATCCGATAACAGTCATCTGCGCGATCATCATTGCCTTTGTCATCCTTATGATACTTGTTGTGCCGCAGTTTAGAGAAATTTTCGAGCAGTTAAATGCAGAGCTACCACTGCCAACTAAAATTTTGCTAAATATCGAATACGTCATGACAAACTACGGCTTTTATATCCTTGGAGCACTTGCGTTTATCGGATATTTGCTTAGAAAATACTACCTTGAGAGTGAAGAATTTCAAGATAAGGTCGATAAATACCTTTTGAAAGTCTATCTCATCGGCAAGATCATATTTTATTCGAATATGAGCAGGTTTAACCTCATCTTTACAGAGCTTGTTCGAGCTGGTTTGCCTATAGCAGATGCCCTTGATACAGCTGTGATAACGGTTTCAAACAAGGATATCAAAAAGAAGCTAAGCGGCGTTAAGATACTTGTTGGTAGGGGTGTTAGCCTAACGGAAGCTTTTAGAGATACAAATTTATATGAAAATATGCTCATACAGATGATAAGCGCTGGCGAGCAAAGCGGTAGTTTAGACGATATGACTGGAAAAGTAACTGACTATTACAGGATGAAATTTAACGATATTATTGATAACATCTCAAACTATATAGAGCCTATCTTGCTTGTTTTTATAGCGGGCATGGTGCTTTTACTAGCTCTTGGTATATTTTTGCCGATGTGGGATCTATCAAAAGCCGTTAAAAACTAAAATAATTAAAATCTTAAAGGAGAGAAGATGTCTGAAAACAAAGAACACATGGTCGAAGAGAGCGCCTTTTTGGTCTCAAAGACCGACTTAAAAGGACGTATTACGTATTGTAATGAGCCGTTTTTAAAGATAGTTGGAGCAAAGCAAGCTGAAGTTTTGGGCAAGCCTCACAACATCGTAAGGCACCCAGATATGCCAAGAGCTATTTTTAAGCTACTTTGGGAGCATATAAAAGATAAAAAAGAAATTTTTGCTTATGTAAAAAACAAAAGCTTTGATGGTGGATACTACTGGGTCTTTGCAAACATTACAGCCTCAGTTGATGACCGCAATAACGCAGTTGGTTACTACTCAGTTAGACGCAAGCCAAATCCAAAGGCGATTGAAGTGATAGAGCCTATATATCAAAAGTTGTTATCGGTAGAAAAGAGCGGTGGCATGGATGCTTCGATGAAATTTTTAACTGATTTTTTAAACGAAAAAAATCTAAGTTATGATGAATTTGTAAATAACCTACAAAGGCTATAAGATGTTTGGAAAAAAACTTGACTCTATAAATGAAATTTTAAGCGTGGTAGGCTCAGCTAGAAACGGCATCTTAGAGCCTAGGATAGTAAATGTAAAAGAAAATGACCCACTTTATGAAGTAGCACTTGGTATAAATGACTTGCTTGATCAAGTTGAGGCGCTCCAAAGAGAAATTTCAACCTCAATAGACGCTGCTCAAAGCGGACTAACATATAGAAATATCTTCACAGAGGGATTTAGGGGGACTTTTAAACAAAATGCTACCTTTATGAGCCATGGTGTTGTTGGTATAAAAGAAGGTCAAAAAAGTAAAGTAAGAGGCCTACTTTCAAAAGAGCTTGACACACTTGGCAATGGCAACGACGGCATAGAAGATGTTAGAAACGATCTAAATGAGAGTATCAAAAACCTTAGCCAAATGGCACTCATGGCAAAAGATACGGCTAGGATCGCTGAGGATACGACGCAAAGCATCAATGAACTAAGCGTAAATATGAGCTCACTTGAGGAGCTAATAGAGGGCTCAAGCCACGCTATAAGCACGCTAAATAGCAGAACAGATGACATCACTTCGGTTGTAAATTTGATAAAAGATATAGCTGAGCAGACAAATTTACTAGCTCTAAACGCAGCTATCGAAGCAGCACGCGCAGGCGAGCATGGACGCGGCTTTGCAGTTGTCGCTGATGAGGTTAGAAAACTAGCTGAAAATACCCAAAAAGCGACACATGAGATCGGTGTAAATATCCAAACACTTCAGCAAGAAGCCAAAGATATAGATGAAAATTCTAAAAAGATAGATGAAATTTCAAAGATCGCCACAGCAAATGTTGAAAATTTCAAACAAACTTTAGCTAGCTTTAACCAAAATGCAAAAGAGACAGCCCAAAGATCAAAATATGTAGAAGATAAGACCTTTGGCATCATCGCAAAGATAGCTATCATCGTCTATAAAGTGGGCGTTTATTCAGACACTGTAAATGAGCAAGGTTACGGCGATGATATAGCAAAAGACGCAGACGATCTTGTAGCGTGGTATGAAAATGAGTGTGCAAAGAGCTTTAGCCACACTAAAACATACGAGAAATCACGCCATTTGGTAGATGAGTTTAACAAAAACATCAAAGCCATCTTGACAGAAGCTGGCAAGGGCTATAACGAAAAAAATTTAAAACATTTTGTCACTGAGTTTAGAAAGCTTGAGGATCTTAGCAGAGAGATATTTAACTCATACAACGAAATGGTCGCTTCAAAATAACTTCAAATTTGCTAGACTCGCTTCGGGTCTAGCTTTTTAAATTTATATATCAAATTCTTTTTTTATTGTGTTTTTAAGGGTATTTTGAAAAATTAAAGATTTTTAAAATTTACTTATTTTAGCAAGAATGTCACCGAAAACAAGGCTAAAAAATTTATCTAGATTTGTTTTTATAATTGTTTTTGGATTTGCTATTTATAACGAGATAAGAAGCTCAAATTTAGCCAACTTTCTACTTTAAATTTTACTTCCTTAATTTTTTCAAATTTAAAATCTGCAAGGTTTTATTTCTAGTTTTAAAGTAAAAGATTAAATTGAATCCCTGCTTTAAAATATAAATTTAAATTTAGCAAATCGCCCTAGCCTAAATTTAGAAATTTATCTCTCTCAAAATTAATATTTGATGTAAGATGAAGTAGTTTTAAAGCCTGCACATTAAATTTAAAATACAGGCTTTAAGAAAGTGTATATTAAATTTATGCCAAAAGCTCTTTTGCGATCATGCTTATGCGTTTTGCTTCAGCGCTCGCTCCGATCTCATCTTTTGCCATTTTTATCACAGCGCCTAAATTTTTACCAACCTTTTCAATTATGCTTTTTATCTTCTCTTTTAACTCATCATCATTTAGCTGAGCTGGCAGATATGCCTTGATTAGCTCGATCTCGCTCTGCTCTTTTTTGGCTAGGTCATCTCTTGCTCCCTTTAGATAGAGCTCAACCGAGTCAGCTCTCTTTTTGATCTCTTTTTGAAGTAGCGGAAGCACGACCTCGTCGGTCATCTCGATCCTTTGATCGACTTCGACCTGCTTAAGTGCTGCATTTAGCGTCCTTAAGGCATCTCTTTTAAACTCATCTTTTGCTTTCATAGCCTCTTTTATATCGGCTAAAATTTGCTCTCTTATGCTCATTTTCTCTCCTTTAAATTTTTGAAATCATAACTAAAATTTTGTGATAATTTCTTGAAATATGCCTTTAAAATAAGCCGCCCCAACGCCCTCTCTAAGCCCATCGTCTATTACTATAAATTTCGCATTTTGCCCGCTTAAAAGCTCTTTTAAAAGCAGCGTTCCAGCGATGAGCGGATATTTTCTACTTCTTCCAACCACCACGTCAGCGCTTCTGTCATCCATCTTTAAAAGCTCATTTACAAACCAAGCAAGATCATCATTTTTAAGCTCATATCCGCTCACTTTTTTGGGGTCGTAGCTTTCGTAGTTTAGCCCAAGCTTTAGTGCTGCGATGGTGGTTGGCACGCCAGAAGTTATAACAATAAGTCTATTGTCAAGGCTTGTTAGAAATTTACTTGCCTCTTTTGTATAAATTTTTGTATTTTCTTGCATCAGATCAAGCGCTTTAAACCTCTCGTAAAAGGTGATGATGCCAAATTTAAAGCTTATAAATTTTCCCTCTTCACCTATCTCGGAGCTTGCACCGCCGATGTCGATGATGCTAAATTTATCATTTATGCCAAGCTTTTTTAATGCATTTTGCACGCCTAAAAATGTAAGTTTTGCTTCAGCTTGCCCATCAATGATATGAAAATTTATGCCAAATTTCTCTCTTATCTCACTAAAAATTTCTTCACTATTTGACGCTACTCTAAAAGCCTCAGTTGCGACTGCCACGTATTTAAATTTAGTAAAGTCAAATTTGCTTTTAGCCTCCGCTATCGCTTCAAAAAGCCTATTTTTAGCCTCCAAGCCTATCTTGCCACTTTCGTTTAAGCCCCTTGCAGCTCCAACTATCTTTTCATAAATTTGCTCATTAGTAAAGCCATTTTGCTCTTTTTTTATAAGTGCCACGCGAAAGGTGTTTGAGCCAAGATCGATCGCTATAACCAAAATTTATCCTTAATGTTTTTGCCAAATTCTAACATATGATAATTTAGTATCATTTAAAGTGAGAAAATTCTAAAAACTTTAATAATTTTCAAGATATAATTTTACCAAAAACTCTTACAAGGGGGCTTGATTGCTTCGAGATAACTTCTTGGCGTTAGTTATTTTTGCGATTTGCAGCGTTGGATTTTTCGTTTGGGGCTATCAATACATCCCGACAAATAACTACTTTTTATTCTTAATCGCTGGTATGTTTGGTCTTTTTATGGCGTTTAATATCGGTGGAAATGACGTTGCAAACAGCTTTGGCACAAGCGTCGGCGCAAAAACACTCACACTAAAACAAGCTCTTGTAATCGCAGCCATTTTTGAGCTTAGCGGCGCGATATTTGCAGGATCTGAGGTTACAAATACCATTAGAAACGAGATCGTGAAATTTCCAAGTGATCTAAACCCGATGAAATTTGTCATCATCATGATCTCAGCTCTTCTTAGCTCAGGTCTTTGGCTATTTTACGCGTCCAAAAAAGGTCTGCCAGTCTCGACCACTCACTCGATAGTTGGTGGCATCGTTGGTGCAGGACTTGCTATGGGATTTATGATAAAAGATCCTGAACCATTTAATATGGTCTCTTGGGGTGAGATCGGCAGGATCGCCGTTAGTTGGGTGATCTCACCACTGCTTGGCGGCGTGATGTCTTACATTATATTTGGCTATGTAAAGAGTAAAATAATCGAGCCAACGCACGAGCTAAAGACAAATTTAAAAGCGCTAAAAGCTGAGAGAAAAGCTTATAAAGAAAGCTTCATAAAAGCGCTCAAAACAAAGCCAGCTGAGGAGCAGATAGCCACTCTTTCAAAGATCGCAGTTATCGATGAGGACGAGATCGAAACCACTGAATATAGCGAATATCGCTCAAAAATTCGCATCATGAAAGATAGCGAAAAAGAGATAGACACCTTTAAAGCGATGAAAAAGCACATCCCGATCATCGCTGGATTTGCCGCAATGGTCATCTCATCAATGATGCTTTTTAAAGGGCTTGAACACATAAATTTAGCCTTTAGCATCATCCAAACAGTTTGGATCATCTTTGTTATCGGTGCCCTAGCGTATCTTGCAAGCCTTGCCATCATAAATGTCATGAGCAAAAACGATAGCGAAAAGAGCATCAATAGAATTTTCTCATGGTTTCAAATTTTTACCGCTTCATCTTTTGCGTTTTCACACGGCGCAAACGACATCGCAAACGCAGTTGGACCATTTGCCGCTGTGCTTGATGTGCTAAAGACTGGCTCTATAAATGAAAGCTCGCCGATCCCAAGTATCGCAATGGTAACCTTTGGCATCTCGCTTGTCGTTGGACTTTGGTTTTTAGGCAAAGAGGTGATCACTACTATTGGCTCAAAACTAGCTGAAATTTTACCTACAACTGGCTTTAGCGCGGAGCTTGCCTCAAGTATCGTCATACTTCTAGCTACAAAGCTTGGCATACCAGTTAGCTCGACGCATATCCTAATAGGCGCGGTTTTGGGTATCGGCATCGTAAATAAAAATGCAAACTGGAAAATGGTAAGACCTATCATCCTAGCTTGGCTCATCACGCTTCCAGCAGCTGCAATATCATCGGCTATATTTTATTTTGCCCTTGCTAAATTTTTAGGTGTTTAGTCATATTTTTAAATAGCTAAACCGCCCTATTTCTAGATATTTTTTTGTATAAATTTTATATGAAAGCTTGGCAAGTTGATCCAACCTGCCAAGTAAGTTTGAAGTTATTTTTTATTAATAATAATCTCATCGCCACGTTATTGCAATTTAGAAAATTAAACCTACTAAATCCAATTTTAGTTTTTTCTAAAAAATCTCAATATCTTTGCTTGTAGCTTAAACTGCTCTGAAAGCTCCATTATCGGATAAGCTCCAGCGTATTTTTTGCCACCAGGTAGGTCTTTGCTAACGCCGCCGCGTGCTGCGATCTGAGCGAAATCTCCGACACTTACATGACCAGCTGAGCCACTTTGTCCGCCCATGACGACATTTCTGCCTAGCACTGTTGAGCCAGCAAGACCAGTTTGTGAGACGATGAGGCAGCCATTTCCAAGCTCGCAGTTATGACCTATTTGAACGAGATTGTCTATCTTTGTGTAGTTTGCGATCATCGTGCTTTCAAAAACGCCACGATCTATCGTAGTGCAAGCGCCGATCTCGACAAAATCGCCCAAAACAACGTTGCCATTGTGATAAATTTTCACATGCTCGCCAGTTTTTGTATGCGCGTAGCCAAAGCCGTCGCTGCCTATAACGCAGTTTGCTAGCAGGTGGCACTCATTGCCGATGACGCAGTCGTTATAGATGACGACGTTTGGGTGGATGATGCAGTTTTTACCGATAGTTACGTTATCGCCCAAAAATGCCCCAGCCATCACTATCGTATTTTCGCCAACGCTCACGTTTGAACCTATATAGACATTTGGCATTATAGTGGCGCTCTGGGCGATATTTGATGGTTTTGGCTCGCAAAAAAGCGGCTTAGCGTAAATTTTACTAAGGATGGCAAATGCAAGGTGTGGGTTGTCGCACACAAGCGCTACCATGCCAGCTGGCACCAAATCCAAAAGCGATTTTGTCACCAAGATAGCTCCAGCGTTTGAAGTGCTTATAAATTTAGCATTTTTCTCGCCATCGCAGTATGTTAGCTCAGCTTTATTTGCATTTTTTAAAGAATTTAGAGCAAAAATTTCAAGATCTTCTCCGTTAAAAGTAGCATCTACTTTTAAGGCTATTTCGCTTAGTTTCATTATATATCCATTATCACAGATCCGCCGCGTACGACATCAACTGGGTTAAATTTCTTTATTGACTTTAAAAAGCTCTCTATCCTGCTCGCATCGTCAGCCACCATGACGACGATGTAGTTTTCGTTTGTGTTTGTGACGATGCCATTGTATGTCTTTAGTATCGCCTCAAGGCCGGCGAAATTTTCACCAAGCGGAATTTTCACAAGAGCCATCTCTTTTTCGACAAATTCGCCACTTTCTATGACTTTGTATGTTGGGATGAGCTTGTGAAGCTGTTTTACGATCTGCTCTAAAACCCTCTCATCGCCGCTTGTGACGATACTTAGCCTTGAGAAGTTGCTCTCAGGTATCGGAGCGACTGTGAGCGTGTCGATGTTGTAGCCCCTGCCCGCAAAAAGCCCAGAAATTCTAGCCAAAACGCCATGTTCATTTAAAACTATAACCGAAATCGTTCTTCTGATACTCATTTTTCTTCCTTGCTCTTTAATATCATATTATAAATCGCAGCCCCTGCTGGAACCATAGGAAGCACGTCCTCAAAGCGGTCGATCCTAACGTCAATAAGAGCTGATTTTTTACTCTTGATCGCCTCTTTTAAAGCCTTTTTAAACTCATCTTTGCTCTTGCATACAAAGCCAACGCCACCAAATCCCTCAGCGATCTTGACAAAATCAGGCTGCAAGCTAAGATCAGTCGATGAGTAGCGCTTTTCATAGAAAAATGTCTGCCACTGGCGCACCATACCTAAGAAGTTGTTGTTTAAGATGATGTTTATGACAGGGACATTTGTCTCATAAGCGGTCATTAGCTCTTGGATATTCATAAGTATCGAGCCATCGCCTGTAAAATTTACAACCAAATGCTCAGGCATCGCACACTTTGCGCCGATCGCTGCAGGCAGGCCGTATCCCATCGTGCCAAGGCCGCCACTTGTGACAAGCTGTCTTGCGCGGTTAAATGGATAAAACTGCGCCACCCACATCTGGTGCTGACCGACGTCAGTTGCGATGATAGCCTCAGGGCCAACTATCTTTGCGGTCTCTTCAACTACCCATTGAGGCTTTAAGACCTTGTCGCTATCTGTGTAGCCAAGTGGATTTAGCTTTTGATATCTATCTAAAATTTCTCTCCAAGGCGCATAGTTTTTAGGCTCACCTTTCACCTCTTCATAAAGCTCGCTTAGCACGTTTGTAAGGTCGCCAACTATCGGATAGTGCGCGTTTATGATCTTTGAGATAGAGCTTGGATCGATGTCGATGTGAATGATCTTAGCATGTTTGGCAAACTCGTCAGTTTTACCTGTGACCCTATCGCAAAATCTAGCGCCAAGCGAGATAAGAAGGTCACACTCGCTAAGAGCCATATTTGAAGCGTAGCTGCCGTGCATGCCCGCCATGCCTAAATTTAGCTCATCTTTTGCATCAAGCACGCCAAGAGCCATAAGCGTCTCGACCGCTGGGATGCCAGTTTTTTTCATAAATTTACGTATGATCTCGCTTGCATTTGATGCGACCGCACCACCACCGATGTAAAGAAGTGGTCTTTTTGCTTCATTTATCGCAGCTGCTGCTTTTTTGATCTGCTTAGAGTTGCCTTTATATGTCGGCTTGTAGCTTGGGATAGAAATTTCTTTTGGATAGACAAAGTCACCAAGCCTTGAAGTGACGTTTTTTGGGATATCGATATGAACTGGTCCTGGGCGGCCTGATCTTGCGATGTAAAACGCCTCTTTTATGATGCGAGGTAGCTCTTCGACGCTATTAACCAAGAAGTTATGCTTGACACAGGGGCGTGAAATGCCGACTGCATCGATCTCTTGAAAGGCATCTGTGCCGATCATAAAGGTTGGTACTTGACCGCTTATAAGCACAACTGGGATGCTGTCGCTATAAGCTGTGGCAAGACCAGTGACTGCGTTTGTAAAGCCAGGGCCGCTTGTCACAAAAGCCACGCCAACTTTGCCGCTAACCCTAGCGTATCCGTCTGCTGCATGAACGGCTGCTTGCTCGTGGCGAACCAAGACGTGCTTAAAATAAGTTTGTTTATATGTCTCGTCGTAGATATTTAAAGCTGCACCGCCAGGATAGCCAAAAACTATCTCAACGCCCTCTTCGTGCAAGGCTTCGCTTATCATCTGTGAACCAGAAATTTGTTTTATCATCACTTTAGCCTTTTGATAAATTTATCGCAAATTATATCCCAAAGCATTTTAAATCCTTTTTAACTTTTTAGCGAAATTTGGGCGTTATCTTAAATTTTTTGAAAAAAATTTGAGTTAAAAAAGCAAAAAATACAAAATATTTTACATATATTTATGCATATTATTTTTAGTATTTTGATAAATTTGGCAAATTTGGAGCAAAATTTAGAAAAAAGCGGAGGGACGCCAACCAGCCAACCAGCCAACCAGCCAACCAGCCAACCAGCCAACCAGCCAACCAGCCAACCAGCCAACCAGCCAACCAGCCA
>NZ_ANNG01000002.1 GCF_000466685.1 Campylobacter concisus UNSWCS | reverse complement strand
CTTTATTGAGCTTAACAAACTTTCAAGCTTGGCTTTTACATTAGGTATTCTTACACTCTTACTTATGCGGTATCCGATCTCGCCAAAAGTAAATTCCTTAGAGCGTTTTTCGGCAAATTCAGCCTTATTGTCCTCACAAAATAGTGTGATTTGCTGCTCGATGTAGCTCTTTTCGCTTTCCAATCTTTCAACTTCGCTCTTTCTAGCTTCTTTTATACGGTTACACTCAAGCGTTACTTCACCGTTAATTTTTTCTATACCTACGCTTACTTCGCATAGTCTTTTTAAAGCGACGTCTACGTCGCTAAAACTACTTATTTGCATACTCTCTCCTTTAAATTTCTAACTCACTTATGCCAAGCTCTCTTGCATATTCTCTTTCTATATCCATGCCTTTTGAAAACTCACTAGCTGGATGCTTTGAAAAATATACATAAGAGCAGTGGCTAAGCATTTCAAGTCCAGCCTTTAGCACCTCGTCTCTTTGCTCCTCGCTAAACACACCACTAAATGCAAGCACAGGGCTAAGCGGTATATATCCAGCTTCTTTTACCTTTCTGCACTCTTCTTTAGCTACCATGCAAGCCATAAAGTCAGCATTTACCTTACCGCTTTTAAAGGCAGCATAAGGGCTAGCAACATATACAAGTCTCATTGTCTCTTTCATCTATCTCCTTTGTAAAATTTTGACTTAAAAAAGCCCTCTATTAAGGGCTTTGTAAAATCAACTTTATGCGCTCAATATATCAACAAGTCTCATTGTCTCTCGCTCGTATATACCAGCTCCTATCATCTTAAAATACTCATTTGAGTAGTAGGCCTTTTCGCCTTTAATAAGCTCAAAGTGCTTAAATTCATACTTTGGCATATGGCATTTTTTGGCATGCTTCACGCCATAAATTTCGCCATTCCTACAAAGACTTATCTCAAAGCCTTTTGCTCTCATTGCACTCATAAATTCTTCTTTTCTCATCATCTCTTCAAGTTTTCTTGCCTGTGTCATTTTTTACTCCTTACAACCGTTACAACTATTACAACTATTACAACTATTACAACTATAAAAGCAACATCTTTGTGGCTTCTTTTATGGCTTGCTCATCTAGCTTGCATCCAGTAGCCTCACTTAGCATCTTTGCTCTATTTAAGAGCTTGATGCTTTTTCTAAAATTCCCTCTTGCCAAATTTCCAACTAGCTCTACGCAGTTTCTATCGCTTACGCCATAGTTCTCACAAACTGCTTTTAGATCATCATTTACAAGGCTTTTATTTTCTTCATCAAAATAGCTTAGTCCTCTTAGTATCCATTTTGAGCCAACTCGTGAGCTTAGTTGCTCTAGCTCATTTCCACTTTTTGAGTTGGTTAAATTTAAAAGCAGTTTATTCGTCCCAACTAGGACCAAGGTAGTTCCGCTAAAGTCATATAGTCTTCTTAGACTTTCAAGTGCTCTAAAAGGCAAGTGCTCAGCCTCGTCTATGATGATTATCTTGTTAAATTTAGCAAGGCTGACAGCGCAACTTCTTATCATCTCATCGATATTTCCTTTCGTATTAATTCCTAGCTCGCTAGCTATTATCTTAAAAAGGATTTTTGCACTTGTGTTTATAGTAGCTTCCACAAGTATCGCTTCTGGATGCTTTTTACAAAACTCGCTTACAGCTCTACTTTTGCCACTTCCAGCTACACCGCTTATAACCGCCATATCTCTATCTCTTACCGCCCAGTTGATAACTGCATTTATGCTCTTGGCATCTTTTGTGGCTATAAATGGACATTGCTCATTGATTACATCTTTTTTTTGTGATATAATTCTCGATGTAATTTTTTGCAAGGCTCTCTACTTTATTCGCGTATTTGTAGCTTGAGCCTTCTTTCAGATAGCTACTTATGTAGGCTACGTTTAAGCCAAGCACCCCTGCAAATTTATTCTGACTCATACCAGTTTTGTTTAAAAACTTAAGTATTTCATTTGCTAGTTTCACTCTTTCTCCTTTATGGTGATTTTATATATAGCTACCAAGTAGCCACATATAAAGCCACTAAGCGATATTTTCTTTTTCTATTGCTATTTCCACCATACTTTTTTTAACCAGTTTTTCTTTAGGCTCAACCACTAAATCTTCGTAGTTAAACACAGCACTTATTATGTTGTTTGTCTCTTTTTGGATTTTTAGCTTCTCTTTTAAGGCGCTAATTTTTTCATCATCTTTGTATGTAAAATTCTCAGGTTTTAAGGCATTTTTATAAGCTTCAAGCATTACTTCGAGATCGTAATTAACGTTTAGTCTAGTAAATTCGCTAAATTCGGCGCGTTTGATGACTGCTCTTATGGTTCTCATATTCTCTTTGAATACCTTTTTAACCATCTTATAGGTCTCGGCACTCATCGGACATATATTTTTATCTTTTGCCTCACAGATGAAAGTTCCTTCCAAATCAAATACGAATATCGAGCTTACGTCGTCTATGTTTTCGCTAACTAGCACCTGTGTTCCCACTGGTGGTAAAAACGCACTAACGAAAATAAGCGCCTCGTAGCTAATACCCTTCTTGCCGACCACCCTAGACTCCAACCCTCCAGCATGTAGCATAAATTCCTCTTTTCTTACACCTTTTAGCGGCGTAGTATCAGCGTTCCATCTTTTTATTGGGCTGCTCCTTTTTATGCCCATCAGATCCCAGGTTAGTACCTCGGTCTCAAATCTAGCTCTTGCTTGATCGAGCGTGAGAAGATACTTTAGGTTTGTCTTTTTAGGAAGTCCGTTTTCGTCCTTGGCATGCCTATCTTTTTTGGGTGTTCTTTGCTCGATGGCTTCACGCATAGCTAGATTAAAGCCTAGGTATCCCGGCGTTTGAGAGATGCCAGCGTGTTGAATGGTACCAAAATGCCTCTCTACAAAGCCCTTTTCGTCGCCGCTATATGCGATTGCTCTATCGTAGTCGATGTGCAGACCATTTAGTAGATACTGAAACTGCTTGCTTAGATAGTCCTTTCCGTTATCACCTTTGATATAGTCTGGTTTGCCTAGTGTATTTAAGGCTTTCCACATTAGTCTTATAAGGCCTAACGCATTAGACTCCCTTTCTATGCTAGCTACGCATCTGCCACTATAAACGTCTACAAAACTTAAGATATTAGCTCGTATAGCCTCGCCTTTTTCTCCATCCCTTACCATCACGTCAAGCGGCGAGCTATCTATCTGCCAGCATTGGTTGCGCCTGGTTATCATCTCGCCTT
Source organism: Campylobacter concisus UNSWCS (assembly GCF_000466685.1). Classification (GTDB taxonomy): domain Bacteria; phylum Campylobacterota; class Campylobacteria; order Campylobacterales; family Campylobacteraceae; genus Campylobacter_A; species Campylobacter_A concisus_A. Next base: position 3,432 of record NZ_ANNG01000002.1, on the reverse strand, counting down.
GATCTCCCATGGCAGGTTGCTGATAGCTTTTTGCTTTATCTTCGCCTTTTGTGATCATTACGTATTCTAATCGTTTGCTAGAGTCGTCATAATAGCCGTCTAAATACCTTTTTATCACCCCGGCATCAAAGAGCGGCTTTATATCTCCGCTTATAAATTTAGGAAATTGTTTAGCCTCGCCGCTTCGGTAAAAATGCTCCTTATGTAAATCACGCCAGACTTGAGAGATATTTAAACCTCCAGCTCCGTAAGCTCTAAATTTAGTGAGGATAAACTCTTTCATCCACTCTTCGAGCACGCTGGCGTTTTTCCTATGCTTGCCGCGCTTATCCATCAGCGCCGCCGCGCCTTTTTCTTTATAAGCTTTTTGCCATCTAAAAAGGTTTGCCTCGCTTATACCGCTATCTTCGCAAAACTTTTTACATGACACGCCTTGTTTTTTTGCCGCCTCATACTCTTTTAGCAATCTGATTTTTTCGTTTATCTCCTCTTTTTCGCCATCGTCCAACACCGCGTATTCCCTGCTTAAATTTTCTTTTTTGCCGTCGCTCGCGTCAGCTTTGCCGCCCTTTATTTCGCTAAATTTCATCCGTCTAAATCCGCTTTGATCCGAGCTATCCTCTATATACACACTTACGTCTTTATCTGCCTTGCCACTTTTTATCGCTCCGTCTATATCCGCGATCTCTACTGCAAATAGTAGCTTTGCCACACCGCGGCTTCTGATACCGGCGTCAGATATCTTTATGAATGGATACTTAGCTGAACCTCTATTTATAGAATTTGCCAAAGTTCTTGGATGAACGCCAAAAATTTCAGCAGCCACAGCAGTTTCGACATAGATCATTTAGCTAGCCTTACTCTCTTCTTGTTCTTTTTTAAGACCACTTGGAAGCTCTTTGATTATCCCCTCACTTAAAAGCACTTCAAACACTTTCCTTGAAGTAGCGAAATTTTTACTACCTGCCACTTGACCACTTATCACCATATATGTGGTTCTCTCACTAAGATTGTGCTTTTTAGCCCACTGCCTTATGCTTATGCAGTTATCGGTGAAGTATTTCTTTATCACTTTGCGCTCCTTTCTTTTAATTTTCATAGTTAATAAGACTTTTATAGAATTTTTAAGCCCTCGTAAGTAAAATTTACTTGCCGCTATTTTTATACGAGGACTTAAAAATGCTATATTTTTGCTACAAAACGCGTGGGCTTAGATTTAACGAACATCGAGCGATAGATTTAAAAGACGATCTTAAAACGATGAAACATTTTAGACCTGATCTGGTAGATGCTTACGAGTATATACATGGGAGCATCGTTAATCTAAACGCTTACGCTTCTTGTTTTCAAAAAATGCACAAAGTGGCTCTCAACTATCATCCCAAATATCAGCTAGTATCGGGCTCCACCGATTACGTCGGTATATTAGCTCACAGTAAAGACGGCGACATCGCATCGCAGCTATCTTTATCCATAGAGATAAAAACCAAAGTGTTACTAATACCTTTTTTAAATGAGGATTTTTTCTTTATTCCTAAAATTCTCAAAAATAAAAAGATGAAGATAGAAAACAAAAATAGCTTTCTATCTAACCCAGATAGCTCGCCGTTTCTAAAAAAGAGCGTTCAAAACAGGCTGTTTTTCCCTTTATTTAAAGAGATAGATAGCCTTAATTCAAAACTGGACGAACTGGAGAAATCAGGAAAAGCGCCCATACTTTACGATGAGCGCCGTAGACTATCTTTTTGATAGAGTTATAGCTTCCTGATAAAAGGCTCGCCTTTCGATTTCTCGCTTTTTAAGCTTTTTTGCTTTGTATTCAAGGATGCCATCGATAAACTTTTTTGGAATTTTCATATCTTTTAGCTCATGCTTTATATTTGAAAGTTCGTTTTTGACGGCTTTTTCTATACGAGCGTGATCGCTTCCGTCAAATTTGAAGTAATTGCACCCCAAAAAGCAACACTCTTTAGCGGCATCGATAACTTCTCCGCTAAGACCCATAGACTTTATCTGGGCTCTCATACGAGCCAACTCTTTTTTAAAACCTTTGCGAGCTACCTTAAGTTGCCCTTCCTTAAGCTTACTAGAAGCTCCTTGCATGTTTTGCGTCTTCATAGCGTCTCCTTTTGGATAAGTCTTATTAACAATGAAAATTTAAAGAACTATTTTTCAAACCTTTGAAAGATTTAATCTCAAATGAGATATAATTTTTCGTAAGTTTGAAAGTATTATATTCGTTTTTTACGAATAAGTCAATAAAATATTCTTAAAATACGAATATTTTATTAAATTATAGAGGTGTGTGCATGGCAGCGGAAGAGGTTTTGGATAGAATTTATGAAATTGTAGGTGTAAAAAATAGAAACCAGCTATCACAAAAAATAGGCAAAACGCCGTCTACTATCGCTGGTTGGATCGAGAGAGATAAAGTGCCTATGGATATTTTGTATAAAATAGCAGACGAATACAACACTTCTATGGATTTTTTATTAGACGGTATTCGTAAAAACGAATACAAATCTAATGAAGTAGTAAATGGTTATTGGATAAAAAAACTAAATCAAAAAGTAGGCGCGGGTACGAGCGTAGATATAACGGAAGTCGACGTTATAGACGAAGATGATAAGTTTTTTGTTCCAGCGACTTTTTTTAAAACTATAATGAAAAACGAAAAACTACGTATGGCTCAAGTGGACGGCTATTCTATGGTGCCGATGCTTAATCCTGACAACTGGGTTATCTTTGAAAAAACAAAAGAATTTAAAGGTGACGGATTGTATGTAATCATGTATAACGACAATCTTATGGTAAAAATCCTTCAAAAAACGCCGCGCGGGAATTTATATATCAAAAGTACAAACAAAGATTATGAAAGTTTTGAGCTAGATGAAAATACTTGTGGATCTTGCCAGATTATCGGTAAAGTGATTAAATGTATTATTTAAAATAAACTTAAAATGTGTCTTAATCAAGAATATCAATTTTTTAAGAATCAAGCCTTTGAATTGTGGTATTTTTGCAATGTGTCTTAATAAGCTTTTGAATATATCGTCTCTTGATGTATTTAAGACACATTAAGTTTAATTAAGACACATTTTTTGTATTTTTTTGTGTCTTAATACCTATATTTTTAAATTTTATCTATGTTCTTGATGGCAAACCTTAAGCGACATATGCCCTTGAAGCGTAAAATCTTGGGACGATTTTTGGGATGCTTTAAAAGGTGTTTAAAAGTCGATTATTTGGTATTTAAAGTCTTTTTGCGATGTTAAATTTTTCCGCTTTTTTGGGACAAAACGGACGATTTGGGATTATAGGGATTTTTCTTTTAGCTGAATTCTTGCGTTACAACTGAGAGTGAAGCTTTTTAAAGTGCCTATTTTACGTGCTTTCAAAAATCTTCCGCTAAAATTTCTCACTCTCATTTTC
>NZ_ANNG01000001.1 GCF_000466685.1 Campylobacter concisus UNSWCS | reverse complement strand
TAGATGGCGCAGCGGACGGGGCTCGAACCCGCGACCTCCGCCGTGACAGGGCGGCATTCTAACCAACTGAACTACCGCTGCACCTAAAAGCAATGGTGGTCGCTATAAGACTCGAACTTATGACATCCACCTTGTAAGGGTGGCGCTCTACCAACTGAGCTAAGCGACCTGAAATTTAAAACATCTGGCGACCCTTAGAGGATTTGAACCTCTGTTTCTACACAGAGAAAGTAGAGTCCTGAGCCACTAGACGAAAGGGTCATAAACCCAAAAATGGTGTCCTGCGTTGGATTCGAACCAACGGCCCCCTCATTAAAAGTGAGATGCTCTACCGACTGAGCTAGCAAGACATGATTATTTAAAAAAGAATTGAGATTATACAAAAAACATTATTATATGTCAAGAAAA